>NZ_AP025028.1:337500-675000 GCF_003114835.2 Leptospira kobayashii
TCTTCTCCGTAAATTTTAATTCCCACATCTGCACGGATACCCGCCATGATTTCATTATTTCTCATCTCAATCGGTTGGGAAATTCCGAAGGCTACTTCGGGAATACGATTTGAAATCAGATTTGCGGTTTTTTCTTCCAGCTCTTCTTTGGAAAGGCTCCATTCGTTTCTAGGCTTCAAATCCAGATACACATCCGTTTTTTCCACACCCATCGGTTCAATTGCAAGTTCGGGAGAACCAGTTCTGGAAACTACTGCAGTGACTTCGGGTATTTCGTTTAACAATGATTTTTCGATTTTTTGGGAAGTATTTACCGACTCTGTCAGGGAAGAGCTGGGAAGTCTTGTTACCTCTAGTAATATGTTTCCTTCATCCAAGTTCGGCAAAAACTCTCCTCCCATCAGAAAAAAGAGAAACAGAGAAGAGGCAAATACGCCGACGGTTCCATAGATTATTTTTTTACCCTCTAAAAACGCACGCTCCAATTTGGGAGAATACCACTTCTGGATTTTTTGATAAAGATAAGTCTCCTCTTCATTATTGTCTTTCGCGTTCAGAATATAAGAAGCAAGTACCGGAATAACGGTAAGCGTTAGGAAAAATGCACCTAACAAAGAAAATAATACCGTCATTGCCATAGGAATGAACATTTTTCCTTCTGTTCCTCCTAAAGTAAGAATAGGGAGATAAACAATCCCTATGATGATTTCTCCGTAGATGGTTGCTTTTCTAACTTCAACTGTAGCGGTTAGAATGGTTTCTTTTTTTTCTCCGTCGGTCAGGTTTCTTTTCAGTTCTTTTCTTTTCTCTGAAAGTCTTCTATGCGAATTTTCAATTAAAATCACTGCTCCGTCTACGATCAGCCCGAAATCAATTGCTCCCATGGACATAAGATTTGCAGGCAGATCCCTTATATGCATCATTGTGAGTGCAAATAACATAGATAAGGGGATTGTTGCCGCAATAACGAGCCCGGATCGCAAATCTCCTATCATTAGAAATAAAACGAAAATAACAAGAATCGCGCCTTCCGTAAGATTCCAGAATACCGTTTTGATCGTATTTTCTACCATCACGGAACGGTCGTAATATGGTATGATTTTCATCCCCGTAGGAAGAGTTTTCTCAATCTGTTGGATTTTGGTTTTGACTCCTTTAGTTACATCTAAAGAATTTTCTCCGAGCAGCATCAATGTAACGGCTCCGACTACTTCCCCTTTCCCGTTTGCAGTCGCAGCACCCTTTCTGAGTTTATAACCTTCTTCTATTTTTGCAATAGAGCCCAGGTAAATTGGGAATCCGTCGCTTGTTCTACCTACAGGAATTTTTTCGAAGTCTTGTAGCGTTTTTAAAAGACCGTCACTTCCTAAGATCAACTGTTCCTTGTTTTTTTCCAAATAACCGCTTCCGGTAGCTGCGTTGTTATTTGTGATTGCTTCAGCGATTTGTTTTAAGGAAATTCCGAGAGAGATCATTACTTTCGGGTCAACAATTACTTGGAACTGTTTGGTTCTTCCTCCGAATGTATTCACCTCTACGATTCCCGGTACCGTTTTGAGTAAAGGGTTGATAAACCAATTTAAGTATGTAGTAAGATCTGTTAGACTGTGATGATCGCTTTCTAGAGTGAATTGAAATACCTCGCCGAGACCGGTAGTAATCGGAGCGATCGCAGGAACACCGAAGGAGATGGGAATATTGGATGAAGCTTCCATCAATCGTTCGCTTACCAATTGCCTGGACTTATAAAGATCCGTCCCGTCTTCAAAGACTACGGTTACAAGAGAAAATCCGTACCTTGATACGGAACGCAATTCTTTTAATCTCGGAATGCCGGATAAAGCTCTTTCCAAAGGATAAGTTACGTATTGTTCGATTTCCAAAGAAGAAAGTGCGGGAGAAGTCGTGACTACCTGTACTTGTACGTTCGTTATGTCCGGAACCGCATCGATTTTTATTTTTCCTGCGGAATCGATTCCGATCATGATTAGAAATATGGTGCCAACCATGATAATTGATCTATTTTGGAGAGACCACCTAACAATATGAGTAAGGAATTCCATGATTATTCCTCCCCAAATGTGGATTTGAATAAAATCGCTTTGAGTTCGAATGTTCCTTGTGTTACCACGTGATCATTCTCAGCCAGTCCCGATTTGATTTCCGTTCTTCCTTCCGATTCCGTACCGATCTCCACTTCTTTCCAAAGAAACCGGGTAGGTTCTGTTTGCAAAAATACGAAATGTTTGTCTTGGTAAGTTTGCACCGCTGAGCTAGGAATTAAAATTCCTCTTCTGGATTCGGTTTCTATATTTGCTTTTCCGAATAATCCGATTTTTGCTTTCTTTCCGATATTTTTGAAAACAATTCTCGCATGGATGGTTCGTGACACGGGATCCACTTTTTCTCCGATATGATCCAATTTTCCTTCAAATAGGATGTCAGGATAAGCGTTTAACACTATTTTGACGGAATCTCCTTCTTTAAGAAATTGCAAGTCCCCTTCGAAAATCTTTGCCTGGAACCACAAAACAGACATATCGGCTATCGTGGTCAGCGTTTGGCTTCCCAACACTTGTGATCCGGGAATAGCATTTCTCATAATGGCAAGCCCGGATCTAGGTGCGGTCACACGATAGATGCCTGAAATTTCATTATTGATGGCAAGTCCTGTCGCACGGAGATTTTCTTCCGCTGCTATCCTCTCCGATTGAATTACCTTTAGATTGGATTCTGCATCGACAAGTTCTTGTTTGGCGGCAAGATGCATCTGTACCAAAGAGCGAATCCTTTCGTAGTTTTGTTCGGAGGCAATGTATTTTGTTTTGGCGGTTTGGTAAACGGATCTGAGTTTTGCAAGTTCGGGTGAATCGATTACAACCAGATTTTGTCCCTTTTTTATTTTATCTCCTTCTATAAAATGAACCGACGTGATTCTTCCTGAAACTCTTGCGGGAATATCAATGACAGCATCCGGTACGGCTTCCGTTTCTCCGATGAGTTGAAGTTTGGAACTGAAATCATTGACCTCGACTTGCTCCGTTTTGATTCCGATATTTTTCTGTCTTTCCGAATCGATTTGTACCGTGTCTTTTTCCGATTTTTCATCTAATTCTTGTTTATCGATATTATTTGATTTTCCGGAAAATACGAAATAGAAAATCCCAAGTGCAAAAAGAACTGCGGCGACGGAAGATTTGAATATAAGTTTTGATTTCATAAGTTTTCAATAAGGTTTAAATTTTCCAACGGTAATCCCAAGGCGCGGATCAATTCCATTTGAGCCGACTCATAATCCGTTTTGGTTTGAATGTAGTTGAGCTTTGTTTGTACAAGCACTCTTTGGCTATTGATCGCATCTATGACTTTGACCTTTCCCGTTTTCAAAGCTTCTCTTAAGAAATTCAAATCTTCATCGGTTCGATTCAACAGATCCGTGTTGTAAAGAGAGAATTCTTCTTTTAAAGTCAAGTATCCGGACAAAGCATTGATGACTTCCTGTTTGACGATCCTTGTGACGGTTTCTTTCGATTCGCGAGCTTGTTCCTCTTTCGCTTTTGCGACTGCGGATTCTCCTTCGTAATCCCTCCAAATCGTAAGAGGAAGACTTACTTGACCGCCTACTACGCGTTCATTGAATCCGTCGTTTTGAACAAATGCACCGAAATTCAAATTAGGAATTTTTTGAAGTCTGACTTCCTCCCATCTGTGGATCGCGAGTAGAATTTCCCTTTCGGAAAGAGGGATCTCCGGTCTTTGTAATAATGCCAATTGGATAACGGAATCTCTGTCGTTCGGAAGATCCGGCGCAATATGAATTTCCGGATTCCATTCCAGTTTACTTTCCAAAGGAATGGATAAAAGCAAATACAACGTTCCCTTTGTCTCTTCCAATCTTCTCACACTTGATTGCCAGACTTTCGCCATTCTCAACTCTTCCGCAGCGGACAGACTTTCATCCATCGCGGGAGAAATCCCTTCCCGGACTCTTGCCTTTGCCAGATAACTCAGATCTTTAGAAAGAAGATAAAGATTTTTGGTAATTTCCTCTTCCTTTTTCAGATTCAAATAACGAATTAAGGTTTGAAGAGATGAAAAACTTAAATTTCGCCTAACGGACTCCATGCGGAAAACTTGAGACTTAAATTCGTCGTCTGCAATTTGAATCGCTTTTTCTCTTTTTCCACCGGTATAAATTTCCTGAGTGACCATCACCTGGAAGTTCGCAGCTTGTTGTGCAGTCGTGGAAAAAATTTCATTCGGACCACTTGCCCTTCTGTGGGAAGAATAAGTGGAAATATTCGGATTGGCTGGAAAATAGTATGAGGAAATTTTCTTTCTTCCCTGGATTTCCTTCAGCCTGAGTAATTCTGTTTTGTAAACAGGATGATTCTCTACGATACAATTTGCGATCTTTGTTAAGTCCCAAGGAGGACGACAGAAGGGTGGGACAGAATCCTCTGCCACCAGATAGAGATTTGGTGGAAATAATAAGAAAAATAAAAACAGGAAGGTTTTTTCCCTTCTCGAATAACAAACGGACATGGCTTCTCCTTGATAACCTAAGGTTATCGTAAACAATTTGTTAGGAGAAGGAGAGACGTGGAGGGCGGAAGTATCCTTTTAAACTAGGTAGTTCTTTTTTCACAGGCTCGTCGATATGATAGTAGAGAGAGTTCAAATTGATATAGATATGATAGAGGTTTAGATCCCAGGAAACGGAAAGTTGCAAATTGCAAGGACAGGAAAAACATACATGGTCTTCATGTTCCCCTTCTTCGCCTAAAGAATGATCCATATCTTTATGGGTACCGTGGTCCAAAAATGCATAAGGGCATGCGCTTTCCGGCGCGCCTAAAACTCCGCAATTCGCCTCGTTATCTACGATTTTTTGGAAAGCAAAGTTCAAACAGAATGTAAGTATAAATAGAGTCAGTGCGGTTTTTTTCCGCCAAATCCGATTCCTCTGTTTTGTCTTCGCATTCATATGAGATGGTTTCTTTAATTTTTAAAATTAGGGATGGTTTTGGCAACGGAAAAAATGCGGTCCGCCATTTCCGGAATGCAGACAGGGGAGACATGGCTTGCATCCACATATATGTCACATTTCAAAGGATCTTCCACAAAGGAAAGGGTGCGGACATTTCCGGAAGCTTTGGAAATGTATTTTTCTTTCAGTTTTTGGAAATGATTTCCCCCGGTGATCTGCTTTCTTTTTTCCAGAAAATAAGGATGCACTGTCGGCTCCCATATAACAGTTGGTATATTGTTCTTTTCCAAATAATCGATGGTCGCATGAAATACCCCTTCTTCATTGGAAGAGTATGAATAATTTCTCAAGATATCGTTTTGGATCAATTGGTTTGTATAATCGATGATCCTTGCTTGATAATCTTGCGGAGAAAAAGAATTCAAAGGAAACCCTACGTTCTTCGGATCGAAAGGTTGTTTTTCATTCATGATCGCGATCATTTCCACGAAGAGAGTTTCTTCTTCTATCTTTTTGCCTTTGGAAATATTGGAAATGGCAAGTAACGGTTGAAAATGATAATTATAGGAAGGGAATAGGATTTTAAACAGCACATTTCTTTTTCCTTCTCCTTCCAGATAAGGAAAAAGGGAAATAAGTTCATCCGAATTCAGAATCAATTCTTCGGATTTGCTTTTGAAAGTGAAGGGGCTTTTTTCATTCAACATCTCTTCCGAAAATTCAAGCACAACCAGATTCGGTTTATAACCTACCTTGCCCATGGATCGGATCAAGAGATAGTTGAGTAAAAAATCGGAAGCTTTGACAATGGATCTGGTTTCTATCGCAATCGGTTTGGAAAAATAATTCTCCTTGAGGGGGATTTCTTTCCATTCATGAAACAGATAGGATCTGGAAGAACCAAACACGGATACGGTGGTCGAACCGGTTTCCTGTTTTATTTTATCCGCAGTCCAAACAGGATTGATTCCCAAAAGGATATTCTGACCGGCTTTGTAATGCCTTCTTCCGCTTTCGAGTAAGACCGGTATGCAGGCGATTTTATCTGCCAGAAAAACAATCAGAAAGATGAACAACGGATAGTAGTATATTTTTTTCATAATGATAACTTATATTCTTAAAATTGAAAATAGATGAATGTTTCCACTTGGGTTTCTATTTTGACCAAAGCGAAATAGGCGATGATACAGGTTGCTGGTACCAACCATTTTCCCATATCTGCAAACTTCGGTGAAAAATAATTTTTGAATTCTATGAATTGAATCGAATAACATGCAAAAACCAAAACCCAAAAATCAGGTTTGTAGATGATGTTCCCCTTCAGATTGAGAGTATTACTCCATAGTAAAACCAATTTTTCGAAATTTTCCGCACGGAAAAAAGAAGCACCGATCAGCCAGAATATCGTTACTATGATAAAGCCGAAGATTTTTTTCTGTAAGTTCAGATTCTTTCTGTCTATCTTGCCAAATAACGAGCGTTCTATTCCGAGAAGAATCCCATGGAGCAAACCCCAGAAAAAGAAAGTATAAGTGTTTCCATGCCAAAGTCCGCCGAGTGACATGACCAGTATCGTATTGAATTTGAAACGGGTTTCGGAGACTTTATTTCCGCCGAGAGGGATATAAAGATAATCTCTAATCCAGGTCGAAAGAGTGATATGCCACCTGGTCCAAAGTTCGGTGAAGCTGACGGAGTAATAGGGGGCCTTGAAGTTTTCTGGGATTTCATATCCCAAAAGAAATGCAGACCCGCGTGCAAAATCAGTGTATCCCGAAAAATCGCAAAACACTTGAACGGAAAATCCGAGTACAGCAAGAAAAGCGGAAAGTCCGTCGTAACCTGTGGGATCATTCCAAACCGGGTTGATTAGTTTTGCCATTTGGTCGGCGATCAAAACTTTTTTGATGATCCCGGAAATCAGATGATAAAATCCTCTTTGCACATAATCCCAGTTAAGTTGTGCCTTCTCGATCTGATTGTAAAAATCATCATGTCGCATGATGGGACCTGCGATCAGTTGCGGGAAAAACAGAATGAATAATACGAAGTCAAGAAAAGGAGACTCGGTGAATTTTCCTCTCCACGCATCTATAATGTATGCGATCATCTGGAATGTATAAAAGCTGATGGCAAGGGGAAGGGCGATACTAGTGATTGAGTCGCTGAAAGGAAACCGGGCCGAATCTTCTTTGATGATATATTGTAAGTATGTTAGAATGTACTTAAAAAAGATGAGATTCGCCAAATTGACTACAATTCCCAGGATCAAAAATATTTTCTTTTTTGTTTTGAGAATGCCTATTACGGCAAAATGACTGAGGACGATAAATGCAAAGAAGTGGAATAAAAACGCCTTGCTCCAATAAGCGTAAAAGATAAGTGAAAATACAATCAGTATGTATTTTCGGAAATTTCTCGGGGACAACCAGTATATAATGTAACAGGAAATAAAAAATACCAGGTAGTCCAAAGAGTTAAATAACATAAGCTCCAAGATTCAGTGGAAAGAAATTTGTGCCACTTCTTTTATGCAAAGAGACTTGCTTCCAAATCACAATTTCTCTATTTTGCATACCATGGCTTTATCCCGAAAACTTTGGACTGCTTCCGGTCCGGAAACTTTACTTACAAAATTTAGAATCAAAATAGAAAAAGAAGAGGGGGTCTCCCTTCCCGATTACGATTCGTTTCATCACTGGTCGATTGTCCACTTGGAATCATTTTGGTCTCTTTGGGCTAAAGAATCCGGGTTTATCTTTCATAAAGCGCCGGATCGTATTTTGCAAAGGTCGGACAAATTTTGGGAATCAAAATGGTTTGTCGGGGCCGAGCTGAATTTTGCGGAAAATCTTTTGGAAAAAGGAAAACCGGAGGATATCGCCATTCTTTACTTAGGCGAAGATGGAAAAAAGGAAACATTCACCTATTCTCAGTTAAAGTCTGAAGTTTTCAAACTAGCTTCTTATTTTAAAACCCTGGGTGTTTCTAAAGGGGACCGGGTATGCGGTTTGGTTCCCAATGCACCGGTTTCTACAATCGGAATGCTCGCCACCACTTCTTTAGGAGCCATTTGGTCCAGTGCCTCTCCCGATTTCGGAGCAAAGGGAATTTTGGACAGGTTCGAACAGATTCAGCCGAAAGTATTGTTCGCAGTCGACGGTTATTTTTTCAAAGGCAAAAAGATTTCCATTTTGGATAAAGTGGGCGAGGTATCTGCAAAACTCGCATCGTTCGCGGATTATAAGTCGACGATCCTTTCTTCTTTTACAGGCGATTCATTCTTGTTAGATGGGATAACAAAACCGATTCGTTATGACGATCTTCCGAAAGAAGAAAATGCGAAACCAAACTACGAATCCATATCGTTTCAGGATCCTGTTTACATTATGTTTTCTTCCGGTACGACCGGTCTTCCCAAATGCATTGTGCAAGGTGCGGGCGTTCTACTCAATCATACAAAGGAACTTGCACTGCATGCGAATCTTCATGCGGGAGAAAAATTATTTTATTATACTACCTGCGGTTGGATGATGTGGAATTGGTCGCAAAGTGCTCTGGCATTGGGCGCCACCTTATGTCAGTATGATGGAAATCCGTTTCATCCCGATTGGAAAACTCTTTGGCGTTTTGCAGAGGAAGAAGAGATCCAGGTTTTCGGAACCAGTGCCAAATACCTTTCCGTTATGGAACAGGATGGTGTCGAGCCTATAGGTGAATTTCCTCTGTCAAAACTTAAGACCATTCTTTCTACAGGCAGCCCTTTGTATCCTTCCGGATTTCGTTATGTATATTCCAAAATAAAAAAGGATGTACAACTTGCTTCCATTTCTGGAGGAACGGACTTGAACGGTTGTTTTGCGCTTGGGAATCCCGATCTACCTGTTTTTGAAGGAGAGATTCAATCCAGAGGTCTCGGGATGGATGTAAAAGTTTTTAACGAAAATGGACAGCCTGTGGAAAAAGAAAAAGGTGAACTGGTTTGCGAATCACCTTTTCCTTCGATGCCACTTTTCTTTTGGAATGATAAAGACGGATCAAAATACCAATCCGCCTACTTTTCCCGATTTGAAAATATCTGGTGCCATGGTGATTTTGCGGAGCTGACGGAAAACAAAGGGATGATCATTTACGGAAGATCCGATGCTACTTTGAATCCGGGAGGAGTCCGGATCGGAACCGCCGATATTTATTCGGTCGTAGAAACTTTTTCGGAAATACAAGACTCGGTGATCATCGGACAGGAATATAAGGAAGATGTACGAATTGTACTTTTTTTGAAAATGAAAGAAGGTCGGAAATTGGAAGATGAGTTGAAATCCCGTTTGAAAGATGCGATTCGTTCCGAAACTTCTCCCCGCCATGTACCTGCTTTGATTTTGGAAGTAAAAGATATTCCTTATACGGTGAACGGTAAAAAAGTGGAGATAGCGGTGAGACAAACTGTCCAAGGTGAAACAGTGAAAAACAGTAACGCGCTCGCAAATCCCGAGTCACTTTCGTATTTTAAAGATATCCCCGAATTGAAGTAAACAGGTGTTAATCGATTTTGATATAAAAGTAAAATTCGGAACCGACACCCATTTCCGTTTTTAATTTGAGGTCGGAATCCATTAAATTGAGAAGGCTTTTGGAAATGGAAAGACCGAGTCCGGTTCCGCCAAACTGTTTGTATATGGAATAATTGGCTTGTTTGAATTCCGCAAATAAAGATTCAATTTCCTCCGCTCTGATCCCGAGCCCTGAGTCCGTTACTGAAAAACGGATCAGATCGTTTTCTTTGGAAATGGAAAGAATGACTTTTCCCGAATTGGTAAACTTAATCGCATTGGAGATCAGATTCGTTAATACCTGATGGATTCGAAGGGGGTCACCCCAAACTGATTTCGGTAAATCGTCGGCAATCAGCACATCCAGAAAAAGATCTTTTTGTTTTGCAATCGGCCTTTGTTCCAATGTTATATCATCAACTAATGTCTGTAAGGAAAAATTTTCCTTTTGGATTTCAACTTTTCCCGCTTCCAGACGGCTTTGTTCCAATATGTTTGAAACCAATGCCACAACATGTTCGGCGGATTTCTGAACCAATTTCAATTCCGTCTGACTTTCTTTGTTGCTTTCCTTTTCAGTCAATAATTCAAGATATGCCAACATGGAATGGATGGGGCTTCTGATTTCGTGGCTTAAGTAAGCAAGTATCTCCGACTTCGATTTTGCGAGTTTTAATGCGGTATTTTTTTCCGTAGTTGTTGTAAGTGCATATTGTTCGATCATCTTGTACTGACTACTGGTTGCCAAAGCGAAAAATAAAACTTGGATAAACTGGGAGATTTTTACAATATGAAGAGTAAGAAAAGAATTTGGGATCAAACTGTAATTTCGCATGACTGCGATGATAATGGAAACAATCACCACTATGATTCCTCTGCGTATCCATTTTTCGGAATAGTTTAACTTTCTTCTGGTTAATACCACAAAAAGAAAAATAACAATGATTAGACTAAGGAAAGGAAGGACCCTGGATATATAAGAATAAGAGATAAAAAAAGTAAGCGGGGCGACCGATCCTGCCAAAATTAAAAACGAATATACCGTATAACGGTATATTTTGTTTTCTTTCATAAACGGAAAAAAAGAGTATATGAAATAAACTCCAAACACGATCGAGAGGGAGCTGGTGATGTGATTCACATAATTACTGATTCCAGCAACTTCAGGATAAAAGAACTCCTGTAAGTGGCCGCTTTGTGAAGCGAGAAACATGGAGAGAGTGAATCCGAAAAAAGAGTAAGTTAAAAAAGTAATGTTTCTGGAGTAAAAATAACTTAATAATTGATAGATGGATATGAAAAGGATACTCCCGTAAAACAATCCATAGGCCATTTCCGTTCGCGCCGCATTTGCAATGATGACATCTCCTTTGCAAACTTCGACGGGAAAACGAATCGAGCCTTCCGACTTGACTCGTATAAAGATCCCTTTTTGATACGCTCCTTCCGTCATACGTAAGGAAAAAGGCCGGATGGGAATGATTCTATTTGCAAACGGCCTATCATCTCCCATGTATCTTTCCACCCAAGTTCCTTTCTCTTCCACTTGGTAAAAATCCAAATTATCGATCAAAGGATTGTCTATTACCAGCCAATATCTTGCATTTTGGTGGGGAAAATCCGGTTTCCAGTAAAACCAAAAGGCCGACTTGGAATACCCTATATTGTGATCGGGCTTTGTTTTTTGTTTAAAATCATTTAATGTCTGTTTGCCTAGAATTTCGTTAAAACTTACATTTGCCGATTTATCTTCCCAATATACCATTTCTTTCGAATGGTCTTTGCACGGGGAATTTGTTTCAGCGAAACGGGAGAGAAAAGCCAATGGCACGAGGATAAGGAAGATTATAATTAGGATTCGTACCAGTAAATATCGCATAGTAATGAGACTTTGTATAGAATCTCCCTTGAATTTGTGTTAGTCAAATTGCTTTTAAGGAGCGAAGGGGTTTGTATGCAATAAATTTCGGAATAGGAATAGATGCATCATGCCCCTTCTGGGATAAGACTGATTTTTTTTGAAGAAACCGTGTTTTTTTCTAAATTAACCCTTTCGTTTTTAGGAATTCTTCATTATAAATCTTGGATTGGTAACGGGCACCGCCATCACATAGAACGGTTACGATCGTATGCCCCGGCCCTAAGGTTTTTGCCGTTTGGTATGCTGCCGCCACATTGATTCCAACCGACCCTCCCATAAAGAGTCCGTCTTTTTTGAGAAGTATGTTTAGAATCCGTAAACATTCTTTATCGTCGATTCGAAGGGCATCGTCAACCGGCATCCCTTCCATATTCTTTGTTATACGACCTTGTCCGATCCCTTCCGTAATGGAACTTCCTTCGACGGAGATTGTACCTGTCTTGATAAAGGAGTAAATTCCGGAACCATGGGGATCCGCTACAATGCATTTGATTTTCGGGTTTTTTTCTTTGAAATACAATGCAGTTCCCGAATAGGTTCCGCCGGTTCCCAAGGAAGCAATCCATACATCTACTTTGCCATCCGTCTGCTTCCAAATTTCCGGTCCTGTGGTTTCAAAATGCGCCTTTCTATTTGCCAAGTTGTCGAATTGGTTTGCCCAAATGGCGTTGGGAGTTTCTTTTGCGATTCGTTCGGAAACACGTACATAATTATCAGGATTCGTATATGGAACTGCAGGGACGAGTTTGACTTCGGCACCTAATGTGCGCAAGGTTTCTATTTTTTCCTGCGACTGGGTTTCAGGGATAATGATTACCGCTTTGTAACCTTTCGCATTGCAGATATGCGTAATCCCTATTCCCGTATTTCCGGCTGTCCCTTCCACCACGGTGCCACCGGGTTTGAGCAATCCGTTTTTTTCCGCTTCGGCTATAATGTAATGAGCCGCTCTGTCTTTTACGGAACCTCCCGGGTTCATAAACTCCGCTTTGCCTAAAATTTCACAACCAGTCTCGTCGCTCAGTGAGTTGATACGGATGAGTGGGGTGTTTCCCACAGATTCAATGAAACCTTTTTTGATATCCATAGATGAAGATTCTAGCTTGACTCCTCTTAGTATTACTTCAAATTTCCAGGACAATGTTGCAAGCCATTCTGAATTGGTTCCGTCCTGCCAGTGCCATCTCTCTCAAACCGACAAAAGAAATCCAAGAAGCTTACCCAAAGTACCGTTGGCGTATCTTGGAATCCACCTTTCTTGGTTACACTACCTTTTATCTGCTTCGTAACAATTTTTCCCCTGTTTCGAAGGAAATTGGCGAAGCGTTAAGCTATTCTAGACAAGATATTGGAGATATATTGGCCGTAACGGCAATTACGTACGGACTTGGCAAATTCATTATGGGAGCGTTGTCCGATCGTTCCAATCCTAGAAAGTTTATGACTGTGGGATTGATTCTCACTGCAATTTTGAATTTTTCATTCGGCTTTACAAACCACTATTGGGTGCATTTGGTACTTTGGGGATTAAACGGTCTCGTGCAAGGGATGGGGTGGCCACCTTGCGGTCGTTCGCTGGGACATTGGTATTCCGTGAGCGAAAGGGGAAAAACATTCGCCTTCTGGAATATTGCTCATAATATCGGCGGTGGTCTCGTAGGAGTCATTGCTTCCTATTCCGCATCTTATTTCGGATGGCAGTATGCATTTTTTATTCCGGGAGTCATTGCACTCGTCGGTGCCGCCTATCTTTACTTTCGTTTGGTGGATACACCTCAATCCGTCGGTCTTCCTCCCATAGAAGAATTCAATCAAGATCATCCTCCCGAAGAGGCGAAAAACGAAGATCATGAGAAAGAGCTGAGCACGAAGGAATTAATCATTCACAATGTTCTACTCAATAAATACATTTGGCTTTTCTCCATTGCCAATTTTTTCGTTTATATCATTCGTTACAGTTTGATTGATTGGGGACCGACTTACCTAAAAGAGGTGAAAGGTGCCAATCTGGAAAGCGGAGGGATTTCCACGCTTGTGCTTGAGTTTGGCGGAATCGGTTCTACTTTACTGATGGGTTGGATCTCCGACAAAGCGGGAGGAAGGAGAGGAATGGTGAGTTTGCTTTGTATCATTCCTATCTTTTTCGCCTTTCTCGGAATTATCTATAACCCTCCCGGAAATATAATGATCGATTTTATTTTGTTCGGAATCATCGGGTTGTTTATTTATCCTCCTGTTATGTTGCTCGGAGTCGCCGGATTGGATTTCACTTCCAAAAAAGCTGTGGGAACTGCGGCGGGATTTATCGGCTTGTTCGGAGCTTTGGGCAGAACCGTACAAGGCAAAGGCTTGGGTTGGCTTGTGGACCATTATTCGTGGAACGAGGCTTTGGCGGCGATCGTCATCGCCACCCTTTTTGCAATTCTTTTGCTTTCCTTTACTTGGCGCTTGAAACCGAGAGGGTAAAGGGTTTTTTCAAGTATGGATTTTTTTTGGATTTTGAAAAATCATATTCTTTTTTCATTTGTCCTGCTTGTTTCTTAAAAACTCGCGAATTACATTTTCTCTTACGGATCTGCTGCTTTCCGTATTTTTTACAACGCGCTCCAAAACTTCCTTGGGCGCGATTCTAGGGTGACCGGTAAGAAGAGGGGGTTTGGGATCATACTCTAACCAGAGTTCGATTTCTTTCGCTCTTTCTTCTCCTTCTATGATTTTTACCAGGTCCAATGCAAAGTCGATTCCCGAAGTGATTCCACCTCCTGTGATTCTATTTCCATCCCAAACCACTCTATCGGGATTCGGTATGGCACCAAAATAAGAAAGTAGATCCAAAGAACGCCAGTGGCTGGTTGCTTGGTATCCTTGTAAAAGACCGGCGGCTCCTAATACCAAAGAACCTGTACAAACGGAAGAAACATAGTTTGCCGAACCGCCCAATCGTTCCAATTCTTTCAGGAAGTCGGGATTTAGAATCACTTCGTTCACTCCGTATCCACCGGGAACAAATAGAATATCTACGGATTCGATCTCGGATATATCGTATTCCGCTTCTATTTTAAGACTTCCGTTACAAGTGATTTTTTTTCCTCCCAGACCGATGATTTTGATTTCCCAGTCTTTAATCTTTGTAAATACCTCATAAGGTCCTACAAAATCCAAGATGGTTACTTCTTCGAATAATATCATTCCTATGATCAGCTTCATGGAATCTTTCCTCCGATGGCCCCGAGTGGGATGTGGATTGTTTTGTTATATCGCATAAATATTGTTAACTTTTTCAACTCGTTTTATCCTCGTTCTAAAGGATTTTTGATCCTGGTTTAAATCGAAAACGTAATGATAAAAAATCATTGCCAATGAAGATTCCAATCCGCAACCATTTGATATAACAAATCTAGCCATTCAATGAAACAAAAAACAACCGCAAAAACAAATATCTATTGGAGACTTTACCAAGACGAACCGGTTCTAAAGCCCTCCTTTCCTTTTCCCGTTTTATCCGATCCCAGTTTTTTATTCCCCGAGGACAGTCTTGATCACCAATGGCATTTATTCGCGCATACGGTCTTCGGGATCGTTCATTATAAGTCGGAAAATGGGATCGAATGGTCCAAGCCGAAACAAATCCTATCAAATGCTATGCGGCCGTTCATTTACACGGAAAACGCGACTTATTATCTCTATTATGAAAAGTACAAACCGTTCTCTTTCCTGTTATCTTGGTTGAAAGGTCGCAAATGGAAATCGGAGATCCAGGTTCGAACCAGTTTGGATTTGAAAACATGGTCGGAACCCAAAACCATTCTCACTCCTACGAAAGATTGGCATTCCGATCCGGAATGGGGCGACTCTGTTGGTAATCCTTGTTTGGTGAAAGTGGGAAACCGTTACCGTCTATATTTTTCATCTTCCTTGGTTTCCGTTCCCGACTGCGGATTTTGCGAGCCATTGCATATTAGTGTTGCAGATTCGGCATCGCCATTGGGTCCTTTCGCTTTGTTCAGCAAACCCATATTATCTGCAAATACTATGGACCCTTATTCCAACTTAAGTGCGGGTTCCATCAAAGTTGTTCGTTGGAAGGATCGCCTGTTCGGATTTCAGAATGGGATTTTTTGGAATCAAAAAACCGGGGAGTCAGGATCGGCCATCTTATTTTTACAATCGGAAGATGGAATTCATTGGGATCGTATCAACGATACACCCATTCTCGGACCGACCGGGCAAGGTTGGAAGGCAAGCCATGTATCATCTTGCGATGTGAAATTTTCAGAGTCCGAAAAAGTATTTATCGTCTATTTCAATGCCAGAAACAAACCTCATTGGTCTAAAGGAAAAGAAGCAATCGGGCTCTTTGTCGGGAAAGTGGAAGAAGAGATTTCCTTACCCGTTTCTAAAAAGAATTCCAAAAAGAGGGTGATTTCCAAAAAGGCGAAATCTAAAAAGAAAAGATGAAATTTTTCAAAGGCCACGAAAAAGATTTAGGCGATCATTTCACAGTAAAAAGACTTCTTCCTTCGATGGAAAAAAGAGCGATAGGCCCTTTTGTTTTTTTAGATCATTTCGGTCCTGTGCCGGTTGTCACCGGAAAAGAATTGGTTGTTCGCGCCCATCCTCATATAGGTCTTTCTACGATTACCTTTTTGTACAGCGGAGTCATTGAACATCGGGATAGTTTGGGAGTGTTTCAACCGATTCGTCCCTATGAAACAAATTGGATGACGGCAGGTTCGGGAATTGCACATAGCGAACGTTCGGTTTTAGACGATCAATATTCGTCTTTTGAAGGTTTGCAAACCTGGGTGGCACTTCCCAAAGAAAAGGAAGAGATGGAGCCCGGCTTTCAACATCTTTCCAAAGAAGAGATTCCGGTTTATGAAAAAGAAGGAATCATTGTACGGTTATTAGGTGGTGAGTTTCTGGGACTGGTTTCAACCGCACATGTTCATTCTCCTTTGTTTTATGCGGATGTGGAAGTGAAGCCTGTCGCCGGTCGGATTCAATGGAATGTAAAACCTGAACAAGAAGCGGGGATTTACGTAGCTCGTGGTAAGATCAAAGTCGCCAATACGGAGCTTGGTGTGGGAAATATGATCAGCTATGATTTGGGTGCTTCCGTGGAATTTGAAGCCTTAGAAGACAGCCGTTTGATGTTACTCGGTGGAGAGCCTCTCCCTGAAAAAAGAAATCTCTGGTGGAACTTTGTTTCTACTTCCCAGGAATTGATCGATAAGGCAAAAGAAAGTTATCAAAATGATACTTTCCCGCGTGTGCCGGGAGAAACGGAAAAGATTCCTTTACCGCCCTTGTAAGTATTCTGACATTCCTTCTCTAAGAGCCTCAGGCCATTCCACCAAGCTGAGGCTCGATAAAGTGGCAAAACCAAACAGAAATTCTGCGGTACATCTACATTCTCCGTTACAGAAAGCGGTGATACTGACCAGGATATTTTTTTCTCTTAATCTTTTCACATTCAAAGAGAATTGCAGCCGGTCACCAAGGAACGAAGGTTTTAAGAATCTGGCTACAATTCGCATAGCAGGGATTCCTTGGTGTTCTTTGATTACAATTTTAGAAAAGCTATGACCGAGATGAGAAAACCAGTCTTCCACTACTTCCATAAATAGATTGAAATACTGAGGAGTAAATACGACTCCTGCCGGGTCGCAGTGTTGGAACCTGACGGCTTTCATTGTTTCGTAGGTTTTCATGGTTTTGTTTTCGGTACTAAATGCAAATGGTAGGGACCGGTTCGATTAGAAAGATCCTATGGTTTGACGGAATCCTTCTTTTGCATCGGTAGGTTTCCATCCCAATACCTTTTTGGCCTTTTCCGCCGAAGGAATCGCCTGCCATTGTAGAAAGTGCAATTGCCCTTTCGGTAGAAGGGGAGGATGACCCGTAAGCCAGGCAAATCCTTCCACGATGGTCGAGAACAGCTTTGCTACCGAAAGTGGCATCACACGTGGCATTTTGGGGATAGGTTTGATTTCGTTTACCAAAACGGCAAAATCTTTCAAAGAAAGATAACTTTCACTTAATATAAAGCGATCTCCTGCTTTTCCTTGTTTGGCGGCAAGTATATGACCGATTGCACAATCCTTCGCAAAAACAATGGGAAACCCTCCTGGCAAAAGCATGGGAACTTTTCCAAGGATCAGATCTTTCATAAGACCGTTTGGTCCGGGAGAACTGATCGGTCCCAATCCGTAAACACCGGACGGATGTAAAAATACAATGTCCATTCCTTCGTTTAAATATTCGACTGCGATCCGATCCGCTTCCTGTTTGGAACGTTCATAATAAGTTCCTTTCGGATTCGGATCTAAAACGGACTCATCGTAAGTTTGGTCTTTGAATCCTTGGAATACATCGATCGTGCTGGTATATACAACTCTTTTTACTTTTGCATTTTTGGCGGCTTCGAGTACGTTGCGTGTGCCTTCTACGTTTGTTTTTGTAAATAGAGAAGGGTCGCGAAACCACTGTTCGGGTAAGCCTGCGGAATGATATACGATATCCTGACCGGAAACCGCTATCTTCAAACTTTCTTTGTCGGTAATATCACCTAATAAAATGTTGACGTTCTTCGGAAATAGTTTTTCCGCTTTTTTTTTGGAGCGAGCCAATATGGAAACTTTATCCCCGCCTGATTTTAATAATTCGCTTACGATGTTTGCGCCTACCATTCCGGTGGCACCAGTGACTAAAATTTTCATATTACCAATTTACCCAGTCCGCGCCCGCACTCATAAACGCGATCTTCGTATCCGGTGCGATGGAAAGCAGAGCTCCTTTTTGAAATGCATCTGCCGTCAGAAAAAAACTATCCCCTTTCTTAAAACTGAGCCTTTCTTCTGGATAGGAAACTTCTCCTTGGATCACATAGGCGATTCCAAAACTTACAGGATCGGACAAAGGGAAAAGCGGTAGAAACTGTCCTTGGGAAAATACCCATGTCTCCAATCTGAATTTATCATTGGATGTGCACAGATAACGGGAGAAAGGTGAATGGGAAATTAAAGACAGGCCTTGTTTTTCAGAGCCGTCTGATTTTTGAAATTTCAATACGGCAAGAGCTTTTTCCAAATGTAAATCTCTGGGTTTGCCGTCGTCTCCTAATCTTCCGTAGTCATACACACGATAGGTGGAATCGGAAGATTGTTGTACTTCCAATAAGACTACACCCGCACCTATAGCATGGATCGTACCAGGATTTAAAAGAAATACATCTCCTGGTTTCACTTCCCATCTTCTTAAAACTTCTTCCGCTTGGTTCTTTTTTACAAGTTCGGCATATGTTTGTTTGTCGGTATCTTTTTCGAAACCGACCACCAATTCGGCTCCGGGCTCAGCCGCGAGAACAAGCCAACATTCTTTTTTGCCGGAAGAAACCGGATCGTATTTTTCCGCATAGGCGTCGTCGGGATGAACTTGGACGGACAGTTTTTCCCTTGCATCTATGATTTTGACAAGTAAAGGAAAGGATTGATTTGAAAAGGAAGGACCTAGGATTTCTTTTGTATTTGATTGATAGATTTCTCTAAAGGATTTTCCCGGATAATTGGTGTTAGATGTAACTGAGACATCTTTTCCATAATCGGAAACTTCCCAAGACTCACCTATGTTCCCTTCCGGCGTTTGCCTTCCGAAAATAGATTTTAATTTTTTTCCGCCCCAGATTTTATCTTTGTAGATCGGTGTAAATTGTAGAATTGGTGGGACTGAGCTCATACCTACTTACCTACCGGCCTAGCTTCAAACGGCAAGGGGATTTTTCTTTCAATATGCAACTTTACCCGCAAAAGTTTCTTTTTGAAATGGGTAAATGAATCGGGTCTGAACTTGGAAAGATCGAACTCAAACAACCGATTGTTTTGAAGTGTACTCGGGGGAAATTCCACTTTTAGATTTCTTGAACTTTTATAGCTACCCGCACCGTCGCATGAGGAACAATGAGGATCCCCTCCCATGCAATCCCTGCAAACAACCCGAACCGTCAACGGTATGAGTGCAATCACTCTGCGAATCGCTTCTTTTTCCTTAATATGAACTATTATATCGTAATTGATTCCCGTAACCTTTCTTCTGTCTTTGGTACGAAAACCTTTTCGCATTAATCCGCGTTTGGCGAGATCCAGAATACCTGTTGAAAATGTCACCCGGGAGGGAGGTAGAACAATGGGAGCGGACAGACTGACTTGTTTTTGTAAAAAACGGGCTGCCTGGTATTTTTTATAAATTTCGTCGTATTTGGTTCTGGCTTGAGAACTCAGTGTTTGGTATGCGGTGAAGATCTTGATGAAGGTTTCTTCCGAACCTGTGAAGGGAACGTCCGGATGAAAGAATTTGGCTAATCTGCGGAAGTTGGTTCGTATCGCTTCCGCAGTGGCACCATAAGGGAGTTCTAAGGTTTCATAATAGTCAGGAAAGGGTGGATTGTTTTTTTTCGTTCCACCCATGATCTGAATTACGGCTCTTGGAAATCTCCGCCTATGCTGATTTCAAGAATGGAATCTTTGACTTCTTTGGCCTCGAGAAATCCTTTGCCGCTGATATAACGATCTATCGTTCTGAGAACATCTGTTAGTCGGTCCCTGTAGGCCATTGCAAGCTTGATTCTTTCCCAAGGGGATTGGATTTTTTCCAATTCATAAGTGCTTGTGGTATCATCTGCGTTTGTTACAGTTCGGATGGACAAAGTCAAACCTTTAAGCCCTCCCCCTGAAGCGGAGTTTTTAAGATCGCGATAGATCGTAAGAGGTTCTTTTCCTTTTGAGATAAGCGACTTTCTGGACCAGAAACTGATTTCATCCAATGCAAATCCACCGCCTTCCGCTCCGCCGCCGCCTTTCAATTTCATTACGTATCGACTGTGTTGTACATAACTCGGCTCGTAAGGCAATTTGATTTCACGAGCGGAACTTACTTGTCCGTAACGGGAATCTTTGATTTTTTTCTCAAAGTTAAGAAATTTCAACTTCTCGTTGATTTGTCCGTGGATTTCATCCACTTCTTTTGCAATAGAATCAATACGCTGTTGTTGTTTGGCGTTATAAGGAATCAATCCGATGCTTCCATCCGGATTTAACCTTGTTCTATCTGACTGATTAATTTCCTTTTTTGCATCATCAGCCGCAAAAATTGCAACTGAACCTAGTAATAAAATGATTAATGCGAATCGAATGTGCATACGAACTCCCGAAATGTTTCTCTCTATATATATTTTCGACTTTTGAAATGAAATCATTAATTTGTCTAAAAATAAGGTTGAATAAAAATAGGTAACGCAAACCCTGTGGGGAGGACCCCTACATGGAAATCAGTTTAAAAAAGAGCGCGGACGCGCATATTATAAGTATCTCGGGAAGTCTTGATATTTATACGTCCCTCGATTTTAAAAACTTTCTCGAGGCAAATATCCCTCAGGTTCAATCAGGGGATCTGCATGTTGTGGTTAATTTGGAAAAACTCAACTATATCGACTCTTCCGGGATCGGAATGCTGATCAAACAGCTGAATTATGTCCAAGAGTTGAAAGGAAAGTTCTCCATTGCCAATATGAGACCCGCGATTGAAAAAGTTTTCAAAGTCGCAGGACTCACCAGTTATTTCCAAACCATCGGCGAAGAAGAATACCGCGAAAAATTTGCGGTTTAATTTTTTTCTAGCGGATTCTCCAAAATAAACGCATCCCAAACTCCCCAAAATCTACCTGATTCGCTCGTGCTAGGGGACAATTCCACATAGATCTTTCCGTCGGGAAATTCATTCGGTTCAATTGGGATTTCAACAGGATTTGTAAAACTCTTTCCCCGGCTCGTGTAGATTTCTTTTTTCTTCCTATGATTGATGTAAATCTCCAGCTTTCTGGATTTGAAACTCGCCTTTTTTTGGGGAAGGTATCGGGTCATGTCCAGATATAGATAAACTGTGGATCGATTTTTGGGTGATTTTTCCAAAAGAAAACGAAGCCCTGTTTCCGGAACCATACGACATAGATAATCCTGGATTCCCATGATAGGACTATCCGGTTCCAATTCGTAAAATTGATACAAGGCCCAGGTTTTAAGTTCCGGGAAACTGGCGGTATCCTCCGGAATGAGTCCCTCTTCCGCCGCGAAGGCTTGGACGGGAACACGGGGTGGTTCCTCCGCCCGGGTGTTCTTGAAAGTAAAGAATGAGAAAAAGATTGCCGTAAGAAGAAAGAACTTTAGTTTCAATTGCAACACCTAGTTTTTTCTATCGGAAGACAGATCATCTTATCTTGAAAATAATAAAATCCATAACTTCGATTGATTCCGCATTTGCGAAAGGTTCTTCCCTCACTTTGGGAAATTTTGACGGAATTCATTTAGGCCACCAAACACTTTTAAATCGCACCGTTCAAGTGGCTAAAGAAAGAAATATACCTTCCGTAGTAGTGACTTATTCTCCTCACCCTTCCGTAGTGCTGGGAAAAAATCCTAATTTCAAATATCTGACTACGGAACCTGAAAAAGAAGACCTGATTCGATCATTTAATATCGATTATTTGGTGATTTTGGATTTTACGTTAGAGCTTTCCCGTATGAGTGCGGAAGACTTTTTGGAAAAGATCATCATACAAAAGTTAAATGCTAAATACATCGTGATCGGATATAATCATTTTTTCGGGCAGGGAAGAAGAGGGGACTTTCATCTTTTGCAGGAAAATGCAAGTCGTTACGGTTACGAAGTGGAATTGAGAGATGCTGTGACCCAAGGAGATCAGAAAATTTCCAGTTCCGTGATTCGTAACTTCTTAGACCAAGGGGATATGAAAGGAGCAAGTTCCATTTTAGGAAGAAACTATTCTCTGACAGGAAAAGTGAAAGAGGGTGCCAAACGGGGCAGAACGATCGGGTTTCCCACTGCCAATTTAGAACTGCCGGAAGAGCGAATCCTTCCCGGGATAGGTGTTTACGCTTGTTATACGATAGTTGACGGAGTAAAATACAAAGGGATGGTCAATATAGGAAAAAATCCTACCTTTGACGGAAAAAGGATGCACGTAGAAGTGAATATACTGGATTTTGCCAGGGAAATTTACGGAGAAACCATAGAAGTGCAATTGGTCCAAAAGATTCGTGATGAAGTTAAATTCAGCGGTATCGAAGCTTTGAAACAACAACTGGAAGCCGATAGGGAAACCAGTTTTAAAATCTTAGTCGGATGATCCGTCGTTCTGTAAGGAAGAAATGGATTCAGGTTCCGATAGTTTAGTAATTGTAACCGAACGGATCGACGATTCGAAAGATTCCAGAGTACGTAGCGGTTTGAATAATTGATTTAACATTAATAATACGATTCTGCTATTCGCAGAACCTTCGATTGTATTTCCGGACAATCCCCATTTTTTCCTAATATCTTTGTCCAAGGTTTGGTAGAACAATCTGTTCGCACGAATGGAGAAAGATTCCAAGATTGCAATTACAGCTTCTTTATTTTTAAAAAAATCCACGTTCACCCGTATCACTCGCCATTGAAACTGGGAAGTGTTATCGTCTTGGTAAAGAGAAATCCAATCTGTTACGGGAAAGGGAATATTGTTTAAGTCGAATCCGAATTTAAGATAACGAATCCATTCTATAATCAATACGAAAGGGAAAAAAAGAACGAGTCCTAAAATATAAATATTTTCCAACAGATCCGGCTCTATCATACATGTGATATAAACCGAAGGAACAACTAACATTAGTATAATGCCAAGAACCGAGTAATTGAGGATCCACAAATCCGTAAATAAGAATCGGATATATCCCGAAACGGATTTGCCTAAGGATGACTGGGAAATAAAACGACAAAAGGAATAATACATTCTCGCCAGGCGATCCCGTCTGGATTTGGATTCCTTCTTTTTGTTTCGTAAATTTTCCTCCGATTCTAAAAGATCGTTTCTTTGCTTTAGAATTCGTTTGATCGGATTCATCTTTATATCTTTTCGGTTTTGACTTTTTCCCGAATTTCAGATAACAAATCTATCTGCAGTTTTTGTATCTCAATCATTTTGGACCATTGTGCCAGTAACAAATGATCCACTTTCTCATGAAGAGTTCTGATTTCGATTTCCGCTTTAAGATTGATTTTATAATCATTTTCCGCGCGCAATCTGTCTTTTGCTTCCTGTCTGTTTTGGCTCATCATAATGATCGGTGCCTGAATTGCCGCCAAACAGGAAAGAATCAGGTTCATTAGTATAAAGGGAAAAGGATCGAACGGTTTGGTAAGTAAAAAGTGACTATTTATCACAATCCATGCTGTTAGAAGAACAAAAAATAGAATGATGAATTTCCAACTTCCACCGAACTCCGCAACTTTGTCCGCTATCTTTTCACCGAATGTGAATTCCTGGTTTGAATCGGGACTTAAACTGGAAGTAACCAACTCGCTTGCTTTGATATTGCGAACCACTTCGGATTCCAATTTTTCTATCTGGGAATGTTCATCGGAAATCAATTCGATGATATGGGAAATTCTGTATTTTTCGTAGTCGTTTTTACAAATGTAAGAAGAATCTTTCCAACCGGGGCGATCCACTTTGATCAATCTTTCGATTTCATGATGGATATTATCGCCTAAAATCAATTCGGCGGAAGGGTAATCCTTGTTACATACGGCACATTTTTTAAAGTCCATATTCACATCCTGTGTAGAAAGTTAGTCCGCTCTGAGCAAATGATAATAGATTCCCTTTCTTCTGATTTTGCCGATCACCTTGTCGTTGGATTTTTCTTTTTTTAGAATCAAATCAATCGATTGTTTTGAAATCGCCCAATCTTCCTCAAGTTTATCGAAATAATATCCTTCTTCTTTTCCTTTGCTGTTTTTGATCAGAATAATATTTTTTTTTGAGGCAGGTTTCGTATCATCTAACAGGATAAAGCCTGGTCCGGGAAAAAGAGGAATAATCGTTTTTTTGATCGAGAGTTTGGATTTGAATGCGGGAATGTTTTTTAAAATGCGATAGGAAGTTTTTGGAACTAAAAAATGAACCCCCTCCACTTCGAATGCGAGGAACCTGATTTTGCCTGCCAGATCGATTTCTTTTTTCTTTTGTCCTATGATCCCAGCTTCACCTAGTTTGGCCGCAACTTTTGTGATTCGATTGCGAAGAGCCGAATCTAAAAACTCGATTTTGTCTTCGTTTACGATTTTACCAAGGTGATGATAGAAGGAATCAAAATCATCTTTGGTATAACCTTTCTTTCTTTGCAGATTGAAATACAGTGTTTGTAATTTTTTTACGCGTTTTAAAAAATAATAGGAATGGTTCTCTTCCGCAATCGAATGCATCTGCGCAAGAGAATTTTCCATATTTGTTAGGTGATTATTCGCTTCCAGGATTTTTCTTTCAAAATCCATCAGATCCTTTTCCAAACGAACTTTTTCCGTGAAAAAGTTGTCAGTGGAAAGTTTCTTTTTGGAAGCTGCTGCCATCAGTTTGCAAATTTACGTTTTTTGATGGATAGGATGATGCCCACGGCGGTCATTGCCATTAACAAATGCGATCCTCCGTAACTCATAAACGTAAGAGGAATCCCTGTTACAGGAAGCAATCCGATGACAATTCCTACGTTGATCGCTATATGGAAAAAAATCATTGCTACGATCCCTGCTGCAAGTAAGGAACCGAACCTATCCTTACTTTCAAAACTGATTTGTAATCCTCTGAGTGGAATCGAAAGCAAAAAGAATAAAAGCAAAATACTTCCTATAAATCCGGTTTGTTCCGCCCAGGAAGCAAAAATAAAATCCGTTCCCGCTTCCGGTACATGAGGGACTCTTCCTTCCGTCATCTCCCCGTGAAAAAGCCCTTTTCCGAATAACTTACCCGAACCGACCGCAGGTTTGGAAGCGCGAAGTTGGTAACCGGCCCCTTGTTTGAATTGGTCAGGGTTAATAAATGCTGTTAGGCGAATGACTTGGTTTTCCCGGAAAGGGATGGATTTGTGAACGGCAAATGCAGCTAAGATGGAAATCCCTATGATCCCGATGGGGATGTAATACTGGCGGATTGTTTTGGAACCGCGCGCGATTCTGAAGAATATCATTCCCAAGCTGATCAGTGCTAAAAGCCCGCCTAATCCTACCATAAACGCTTCGTTGGAAAGGATTTTAAATCCAAGACTTCCGAACTCATCTTTGACTGCCTCGGCTGCTTCCCGGATGGCCTGGATATTTTTGGGATTCTGAAATCCGGGGATTTCGACTCCACTGATTTTTTTACCGTCCAAAATAGGCCAAATTTTACCTTGTACTTGCGATACCAGAGAAACAAGTTCCAATTTGTTTTCTTTTCTCAGTAGGTCGATCAATGGTTGAACTAGTGTTAGTCTGGAGTATGCCAGATACATCGGTACGATCAGCGAAATCCCACCGAAGGTAAGAAGCGATCCGATGTGCAAAATGTCGGCACCACCCAGAAACAACATCGTGAATAACATAGGTAGAAAAGACACCGCCGTTCCGAAGTCCGGTTGTAAAAGAATAAATAGCATCGGCACCAAACATATAATAAATGGTACGATCAATACCGTAATCTTATGCATTTCTTTTTCTTTCAAAACCAAATACTGGCCGAGTAAAATCACAGTCGCTAATTTTGAAAATTCGGATGCCTGAAGTGTGATCGGCCCGAGCTTCAACCAGGAACGAGCTCCCCTCGCGGATGGTAAGTATCCGATACCGGGAATCAACGTGAGTATCAGGAGTACGAGTGAAAACAGGTAAATGAATAACGCGTAGGAACCTATCAACTGGTAGTTGATTCGGGACATGAACCACATGGCTGCAAGCCCTACGAATAAAAATAGGAACTGTTTGTACCATCTTCCCAGTCCGTCCGCAGTGTTTGCTTCCTGGGTATAAAGAGTTAAAACTCCCGCAAGTGCGACAATGATTACGGAAAATATTAAAAAATAATCCAGTTTTTCTGTGTTACGTTCTGCCATATTAAAATGCTTCTCCTTCTACGGGAGCTTCCTCTTCCATCGGTTTGACTCTGGTTCTATCCTGTCTCGGATAAGATCCCGGAGGGAATGCTGCTTTGAAAATTTCCCTTGCGGCCGGTGCCGCGGATGCCGCACCACCTACGCCATATTCTACGAAGGCGGCAACCAGGATTTGTTTTTCCGGAGGTGCATTGAACGGTGCATAGCCGATAAACCAAGCATGGTTGGAGGAGGATGCTCCTCTTCTTCTGGTTTGAGCTGTTCCCGTTTTACCCGCGATTTCCGGTAAATTCGGTGAGTTCAATACTCCCGAAGCGGTTCCCGAATAACCGACCAGATAGAGTCCTTCCTTCACTGCTTCCACAGTAGAACGTTTGAGAGGAATGTCCCTTAGGATGGTAGGTTCCGTTTTTTGTATGATTGAATTGTCCAGAGGACTTCTGATTTCCGAAATCACAAAAGGTTTGTAAATTTTTCCGTTGTTGATGATTGCCATATAGAATAAGGCCATCTCCAACGGAGTTACGGAAAGAAATCCCTGGCCGATGGACAAGTTTACAGTATCTCCATCGAACCATTTGTTTCCATAGGTTCTTTTTTTCCATTCTGAACTAGGAATAAAACCGGTTACTTCACCCGGTAGATCGATACCGGTTCTTTTGTCTAGACCAAATAACCTGGAGTAGGCGAGAATCGGTTCCGCACCCAGTTTATAACCCAATTGGTAAAAATACACCGAATTGGATTTTTCGATTGCTTGCGCCAAGTTCAATTCGCCGTGATTTTTTTTATCCCAATTATAAAATACCTGGTCGGGGACACCTTTGAAGGTGGATTTTAAAGTGAAATTGGCAGGGCAGGAAAACGTTTGTTTCGGATCAAAATTGATTTTATGTTCGCTCTCCATTGCCGCAAGAGCAACTAACACTTTATATGTGGAGGCAGGCGGAAATTTGGATTGAATGGCCAAGTTTAAAAAAGCACCATTATTTGTAACGCGTGCGAAATGATTGGCGCGGTCTTGTTTGTTTTTTCCGGAAAGAATATTCGGATCGTACGACGGATTTGACGCCATCGCAAGCACTTCCCCCGTTGTAGGCCGAAGAGCGAAAACCGTTCCGCGCACTCCTTTGAGCGCTTTGTAAGCGGCGATCTGCATATCCCGATCAATGGTTAGAATCAGGTTGTTGCCGGGAACGGAATGTTCGATGACTCTTTCTTCTTCTATATTTCCTTCCGTATTTCTTTTTTGAATTCGAAATCCGTCCTGTCCGCGAAGTATCGTATCATAAAGAGATTCGATTCCTCCTTTTCCCACCAATTGATAGGATTTGATTTCTTTTTCCTGGATATCGTTCGTTGTAGGTTTTCCCACATAACCGGAAACATGCGCAAGTGCAGGCCCCATATGATAAACGCGGGCTGGCGAAGAAACCAAATATACGTAACGATTGATATTATCCAGAACGAGGATTCTTTCCTGTTGTTCTCGGGAAATCCCTTCCAGAAGCACGAAAGGTTCTCTGGTTCGGATTTTTTTGATCAGCCGGTTTTCCTGGAGATCCTTTTCATAATAAGCAAGCGGGATCGAAAGGGATTCACAGAATCTGTATATGAATTCTTTGATTCGTTTCGGATCGTTTTTGAATAAACTTGTGTTTAAGATCACATCCAAAGAGGCGGAATTGGATACGAGAGGTTGGGAAGTTTCGGGAGTGAGAAAATTCCTGTCGAAGATTTGACCTCTGTCTGCAGGAATGGATTCGCTTCTTCTTACAAATCTTTCCGCTTTGAGAGAGTTTTCACTTCCCTGAATGATTTGAAGATTGAACAGCTGAAGTATGTAAGAGGTGAGAGTGAATACAATCAATCCTGTAAAAAAGTACAATCTTTTTCGAAAGGAGGTTTCTAATTTGAATTCGGATGCGGATTGACTCATTGTCTTACCTCATCCGCTTCCAGTCGGAAGATCCAAGTCAGTAGGAAGAAAATCGCAGGACCGATGAACGCATTATAAAGCGAAACATATACAAACGAGTAACTGTGATTGGAATGAAAGAACATCCAAAATAGAAAGTAAGTAATCACTCTGGACAAAAAGGTAAATCCCATCACATAGATCGTGATTGAAATATAATTTTCAGTATAAGCATTGCGTGTCACTTTGCCGATGACGTAACCTACGATCGCATAAGACAAAGAATGAAGTCCTATCTTGTAATAAACGGCATTGTCCGCGCCGATCTCTCCGCCTAACGAAGTATCCGTGAGAAGTCCTCCGAAAAAACCGAGCCAGAGTCCGTACATTGCTCCTTTTCGGAAGGCAAAGAAGATCACAACGATGATCATAAAGTCGGGACGAATCGCATTTCCCAATTCAAATATGTTAGACCCATTCAGGAAATGGGCGAGTAACATAGCTAGGAAGATGAATACTTTATCTAAAATCATGGTGTGCCCTCCGTTCCTGTTTCTGTATCAGGAGGATTTGTGATAACGGGTGGTGAAGAGTCATTACGGGTGTTCTGCGGTCTTTGTCCGGTTCCCGGCCCTTGCGGGAGATTTTGTTTGCGGGTATTGGTTTGAATTTTCCCCGAGCTGTCTTTTTCTCTCGGAAAGTCGATCTCTCCGAAATAAGGACCTTCGATTTGAATGGTTTTTTCCGCCGGCCATTCTTCCTTCCATTTTTCAGGAAGTTTTTTGATTACGATTACATTTAATAATTTATCGAACTCAACGAAGGGTCTCACATAAGCCGTCTTAAACGATCCGTTGCGCGGTCCTTCTTCGATGATGATTCCTACGGGAGTGCCTTGCGGGAAAACTCCCGATCCGCCCGAACTGTAAACGGCTTTTCCGATTTTACTGAATCCTTCCGTAAAAAATGCGCTTCCCGGAGTTGCTTGTACCGGTCCGCTAGGGAAAGAACCGATCGCTTTCGGATCGATTACGATTCCCGAATCGATATAGTCTAACAAAACATCTGTTCCGCGACCACTGTTTCCGTTGAGAGAAGCCCAAAGATTGGTTCCGGGAACAGCCACTCCCATGGAAAAATTGGAATTGATGAGCGGTTGCACCACCGAGGAACCTTTGGAAACGGCGATGATTTTTCCTACCAGTGCTTCCGCAAATTTCCCTTTTTCGTCTAACGCTCGTGCTACGACAGGCATGTAAGGTTTGATTCCGGATTCGCTACCTTTATTGATAATGATGGTTCTGTAAATTGCATTGAGACGAACGCTTAAAACCTCCGCCCGAACGGAAGGGTAATCGTTTCTAAGAGGGAAGTTCAATTCCTGTCTCAGGATCGCATTTTCAGCCTTGAGGCGTTCTACGTCTTTGGAAAGTTGTCTGTATTCTTCCATTACGTTCAAACAAGAGTCTCTCTCTTCTCTTACTCTTTCGAAGGATTCCAGTTTATTATAGGAGCTTTTGATCAAACTTCCGAAGGAGTCGAAGGATCCTGAGAAAAAGTCACCTACTCCTTGAAAGCTGGCGATCCCTCTGACCATGAAATTTCCATTCCAGATCAGGGAGGTGAAGGAGAATAAAATGATAAAACCCACAGACAGGGCTTCTCCGTTGCGGCTAAATCGGTTCCAAATCATCTGGTATTAATACTATGTCACATGAAATAGAAGGGAAGGAATATTTCAAGTCGGTTATCTTTCGGGACGGTTTTTGGAGGGAAAATAGAAGGGCTGAAAAGACCGGTAGGATAAGGGTGAGATTTCCTACGGCTACTCATCGGAGTCGGTGTTTATCCCAGCTGGAAAAAACAGTTGCAACAAACAACAGTTAAGTATAGAAAAAGACGCTAGCAATTTATTTCATTAAAAATTTACCTACTTTACTGGATTACTTTCGTCTGTTATTGTTCAGGAGCGAAAAGGCAAATCAACTGGCATGCACACTGCGATCAATTGGCTCGAATCCATATTTAACTCGATTCCCTTACCTTTTTTGGAGGTTTGGGGCAGATTTGGGTATATTTTAGGAATTTTCATTATGATTGCCGCATTTGGCGGTTTCACCTTTCGTCCTGGGGGAAGATGGGGATTCGGAAGGGAAAGGCAAGCCTGGGATGAAAGAGCCGTCCTTAGCATCGTTTTTACCTTTATCCTGATTTTCGTTACCGGATTTCTCGGTTCCTTTATCGTTCTTGTTCCGGGAGCCCAAACTTTCGAATCCCTCAAGGATCTATCCGTATTTCTCTGCATTGTCTTATTCGGATACCCCGCATTGATTGCAGTGCCGTTTGCCTATGGGCTTTCCGATCTGATCGAGGGAGTTCCGCCTGAGTTTTTGGGAGATTGGATTTTAGGCTATTTCATCAATCCTTCCTGCTTTTGGGTCGCCTATCAGGTAATCGGAAGAGACCCGGATTTTCGAAAAATCAAAACCTGGATAAAGTATATTCTTTTTGTTTTTGTTTTTCTTACAATCGAACCGGTTCTTTGGGGTTATCTCTGTTCCGAACAATTTACATCGGAAATTTCCTATCGCAATATAACACCTGCTTTGTTTTTTACGACAGCCATCACTTGGGCGATTGCACCCTTTGCAATGTTAGTTGCTTTCCCTTTGGCAAAAAGATACGGGATGTTCTGGGCGGAGATTCCCGGCCATGTAAAAGAACTGCTGATCAGTTATAAAGAATGGGTTTGGGAAAGCGGTATAGGCGAGGTTTTAAAAGATATAAACCGGAATGAACAAGGAAGAATGCCCATCCGCATTTTTCTTGTTACACCTTTCATTGTTTTGGTTCTGGTGATGGTGGCAACAACGGCTTATTTGACTTTGACCAGTTCGCAAACTGCCGCGGACAAACTTGCCTGCCGTCTCCATGAAGAAATTTCAGATCACATTCGTCTTCGTTTGGACAATTATTTAAACAAACCGGAATGGAAAAACGAGATTCCAAATCAGAATGATATCAACCGTTTGCTTTGGAAAACAAGCATTTCGGAAAATGGACGCGCTTTTATCATCAATCGGTCGGGTATGTTGATCGCTTCTTCGCGGGAAGTGATTCAAAATACGGATCAACCTGTTCCCGCGGCGAATAGCGGGGATTTGGTCATTCGGAATGCGGTTCGGAATTTAAATCATAACTTCGGGAACTTGATTCTGTTGGAAAATACCCACCAATTCCGGTTTGATATAGTTACCGCAAAACCCCTTTCCAAGGAAACATGGCTTACTCAAGTATCCCCTTACAAGGATGTAACTAAGAACATAGACTGGCTTGTAGTCACTGCGATGCCGGCGGCCTATTATCTGGAAGGAGTTCGTGCAGGTAACAGCCAGTCGGCGATGGTATTCGCGATTGCTTTGACTTTATCCCTGCTTGTTGCAGTCATTCTTGCGGGAATTGTTGCGACGCCGATCCAAAGGATTGCAAGTGCGAGCCAGGCAATCGCATTGGGAGATCTGAGCCAAAGGGTTCCTCCTAGCCGTTTGGAAGAGTTAGGTGCTCTTTCCTCTTCTTTCAATCATATGGCGGAACAACTTCATGAATCGTTTCATAGAACCAAAACGAGTGAAGAAAGGTTCCGCAAATTTGCAGAGAATGTGCAGGAAGTTTTTTGGATCACTACAATTGATAAAAAACAGTTATTGTACATCAACCAAGCTTACGAAAAAGTTTGGGGAAGGACTTGCGAAAGTCTTTATGCGGATCCTCACACATGGTTGGATGCAATTCATCCGGAAGACAGGGAGAAGGCTAGAAAGGCAAGCGCATCGCAAGGGATCGGAGTTTATAATCAGGAATACCGTATCCTTAGACCTGACGGAGAGATCCGTTGGATTCAAGACAATGGTTTTGCCATTCAGAATGAAGACGGTCTTTTTGATAACGTCATCGGTGTTGCCCGTGATATTACGGAACAAAAAAAATCGGAAGAAGCACTTCTCTCCAGCCAAAGAAAATTTCGTGATCTGGTAGATACTACTCCCGGAATCGTTTGGGAAGCGGATGCGGTTACTTTTACGTTTACGTTCGTAAGTCAGCAAGTGGAAAATATGTTAGGTTATACCGTAGAAGAATGGAAAGAACCCGGATTTTGGGCAAATCATTTGCACCCTGATGATCGGGAAAGGGCGGTGGAATATTGTGTTTCCTGCACAGGTCGTTTGGAAGCGCATGATTTCGAATACAGATTTATTTGTAAAGACGGTAGAGTTGTTTGGCTTCATGATTTGGTAAAGGTAATTTCATCCGATGGAAAAGCAGAATGGCTTCGCGGAGTTATGGTGGATGTTACGGAAAGAAAACATATCGAGGAAGCCATACTCGACTTGAATGCCAATCTGGAACGAAAGATCGAAATCAGAACGGAAGAACTTAAAAAATCGAACGAAGATTTGGTACTTTCGATTCAAGATCAAAAAAGAGTGATGAAAGAATTGGAAGAAACCCAAGATCAGCTCTTATTATCGGAAAAGCTTGCAGCCTTAGGACAGTTAGCTGCCGGAATGACTCATGAATTGAACACTCCTTTGGGGGCGATTGTTTCTTCTAATCGGGCGATACTGGGAATCTTGAATAATGAACTGAAAGACATCCCCGATTTTCTATCAGGTCTGAATGAAGAAGACTCCAAAAAATTCAAAGTGATTCTTGCGGAAAGTTTAAAAGATGCTACTATTTCAGAAAGCCTACCCAATCGAGCGATCAAAAAACAATTCATACAATCTTTCAAATCGGCAGGAATAAAAAATTACGATAATCTTGCGGATACCGTGATGGATCTTGGTGTTTACCGTTTAGGTGAAGAATTGACAGAGCTTTTGAATACGGAAAAGAATCTGGAAATCCTAAAAGCCGTTTCTTCTTTGTCGACGATTGTTCGTTTAAGCAATGTTATCTCTGTTGCGACCGGGAAAGCATCCCATGTCGTGGAAGCTTTGAAAAATTATTTGAATCCCGATGGCAATGCCAAAGAAGAAGAGATTACTTCGGTAGATATCATCAGCGAGATTGAATCGATCCTCACTCTTTATCACGGTAAAATCAAATACGGAGTGGAAGTGGTTAAAAACTTTCTGGCAACGGATCGATGTATGGGTAATGGAAATAAATTGAATCAAGTGTGGATTAATTTATTAAATAATGGTTTGCAGTCTATGAATTACGAGGGCAGACTGGAAATTCGCGTTGAAAAACAGGATTCTTGGATTGTAACTTCCTTCATTGATTCGGGAACGGGGATTGCAGATGAGATCAAAGATAAAATCTTTGAACCGTTTTTTACCACCAAAAAACACGGAGAAGGAATCGGACTAGGATTGGATATTTCAAAGAAGATTGTTGAGAAGCTAGGCGGGAAAATCGAATTTGAAAGTTCTCCCGGTAGAACAAAATTCAGTGTTTTTCTGAAATCCGCCTCGTCATCTATTTAAAAGGACTTTTATTGATGGATACTACTTTAGAACAAAGTGCGATTCTATGTGTTGATGATGAGCCCATCATTCTGATTGCACTGAAACAAGAGTTAAAGAAACAATTCGGAAATGAGTTTCAATACGAAGTTGCGCTCAACGCAAGTGAAGCTTTAACCGTTATAGATGAGTTAGTCGGCACCGGTGTGAATGTGATTTTGATTTTGTCAGATTGGCTTATGCCCGGCATCAAAGGGGATGAGTTTTTGATTTCCATTCACAAAAAGTATCCCGAGATTCAATCTATTATGATCACAGGTCATATCGATGAAGCCGCAGTAGCACGTGTGAAAAAGGAAGCAGGCACTTATGCAGTGTTACCAAAACCCTGGGATCCGGCTCAATTGATGGAAGCAGTGAGAGTTTGTTGCAATAAGTAAGGTTTTATGTCTGTTAAAGTATGGATTTGCGATTCAATTTACATTCCGTTTTAACCGGTTTGGTAAGATCCGTTCCATATATCGCATTAGTTTTCATTCATTGTTCTTCCGTTCAAACCGTTTCCCCAGGTCTTTCTTCCGACTATGAAATTAAAAATCCGTTTATTGAAGAAGAGAAACAGAGTCTCAGTTTAAAACATCGCTGCCGGGTCTATCGGATTTTAACAACGGAACAATTCGATCTTATCCTCCGGGATACTAAGAATCAAACAGATCCCATCCTCGCGTCTAAGTTGAATTTGGATTTTTCAAAATATGTTTTCTTTCTTGTCATTGAATTCGAAAATCCCTATACCAAAAATCTTTTCGAACTTGGGGAAGTTTATTTGAATCATTCGATGGGAAAATTACTTATTTTTTATAATTACGATCATTCGGGAGAGAATGAAAAAAACAATAAGAATGATTTTTCCGCCGGCAAGTCCATGCAATATGAATATTTCAATCTTACACCCAAACAACCGGTCTTCGATCAGAACAGGAAAACAAGAAGATATATTTTACAGTTTGATAAAAATAAAATATTAGACCGGCCTAACTATCTCGACTTGAAAATGGCAAAAGACAAAATTAGATTTCAATTTTGATCCGTTGTCGTGATTTGGTTTTCTTCGGTCATAGCAATGGATACGAATTCCACCAAACCTACGTTTGTTTTTATGCGACTGTCTTCTTTCACGGAAGGTTTTTTCCCATTTGCGAAACGCGAGAGGAATATTTCCGGATCGGATTTCTGCCAGATGGCTTTGTTTGAATAACATAACGAAGACCTTACTATTTTTGGGCAGTTAGATTCGGATCCGGCAATCCCGATTCTACTGAGAAATGACAAAACCGCCGGCTAAAAGCCATCGTTTTCCGGGAATTTAACCTCAAACAATCCAATATTTAAAATTTATTATAAATCAAATAAAAAGCCATTTGCATTTATGGAAAAAAGCGAAGGTAATTTGCTATAGATACTCAGTCTAAGAAGATCATAGATGAAGATTTTGCAAGTGATACATAAAGGATGAAAGATTGGCCAAAAATAACTATTCGTTTGAAAAACGTCAGAAAGATATAGCTAAGAAGAAGAAACAGGAAGAAAAACGTCAAAAAAAGTTAAATAAACCTGCGACTCCGGGGGAAGAAAATCCCGAAACAACTTCGGAAGTTTCTGAAAATCCGGGAACCGAAGAAAAAACAACGGAAGAAACTCCTTAATTGCTCTCAGTCTAATTTCTGTTTCCGGAATCTTCCTGGGATTCCGACCGGGTTATGTATTTCTGGAGTACCCCGTCCAGATTACATGGAAAAATGTAATGATTACCAAACTGGTTCCGATTGCATGAAACGTTCTGCAAGTCGGGTTGCGGTGTTGGGTCAGATAAAATAGATTAAAATCGGAAAACTTTTCGAGCTTATGTTCGTTAGCTGACGTTAGATACCTCTTTGTTTCTTTTGATCAGAATTGCGGTAAAGATACCTGCTGTTTTAAACATAAATATACTGTAAACCGCCGCAGGTAACGCGAGTTCATAAGAACCCAAAAGAGAAATAGCTACATAGACGGCAAGAGTTCCGTTATGAATTCCCACTTCCATGGAAATCGCGATGGCTTCCTTGTCCCTTACTTTTGCCAACAAAGGAAGAATGTATCCGGTTGCCAGACTTAGAATATTAAATAGGTAAACCGGTATGCCCACTTGGATCAATGCGTCCACAATCCTATGTTTTTCTTTTGCAATCGTAGCGGCAATGATCACGAACAAAAATATAAAAGAAAAAATCCGAACAGGTTTGTCCATTTTTTCCGCAAAGTTGGGAAAGTGTTTTTTTCCGAACATTCCGAATACAACCGGAATCAAAATAATAAAAAATACTTCGATCGTTTTTTGGAACTGAAGTCCTATCGATTGATTTCCATCCGAAAAATAACTAATGGAAAAGTTGACAATCAAAGGAAGAGTGACTGCGGCAAGTACGCTATTAACTGCCGTTAGTGTGAGGTTGAGTGCTACATCACCTTTGGCGAAATGGGAAAAAAGATTGGCCGCGACTCCCCCGGGGCTTGCGGCAAGAATCATAACCCCGATCGAGAGTTCCGGAGATAATCCGAAAGCATGACAGATACCAAGGCCGAATAAAGGTAGAAGAAACATTTGGCAAACCAAACCGATCACTACCGATTTAGGAAAACGTACCACTCTGGCAAAATCCGCGACGGTAAGGGAGAGACCCAATCCGAACATGATCAGCGCAAGCGCTCCGGGAAGAAGATAAGTGACGAAAAAAGAAGTGGAACCCATTGCAAACTCCTTATGAGAATAGAATTGGGATTCGATTTTAACTTGGGGAAAACTTGCCCGAATAGACTAAGTCTTTCTTTTTTTAAGTCAAGAACATTGATAACTTTATTTTGAAATTAAGGCGTAAGCTTCCTATAGTCTGATAGGCGGACTCGTGAGTGAAGTAGTAGTCGCTTTCCACAATAGACAAATAGATAACTTTGCTTCGGGAAGGAACAATCTTTTTTACCGACACCCTCTCCTATTTATATAAGAGAGGGCGATTCCGAAAAATAATCTATCTTGAAAACGAAATATTTAAGTAACAAAAGTTAGCTTATGTTCTCCGGTCAAGTTTTGATTAAAAAATAAACTCCCAGAGATTTGCCTCGTGTTTCGGGACCAATGCGCGGAGTCCCATTTGAACCTGTTTCCAAAATGGTATCGGCAAAAAATCCGGTTAATTCCTGGGTTGTGGATTGATAATTACCGCCCCCTAATGCTATGGATGCAGTTGAATTTGCTCCGACTACGCCATATCTAGAAACCTGAAAAATATGAGCTTGAAACTGATCCTCTGTAAGTTCACCGATTCCGATGGTAGGGTTATTCGTAAACCCGCTTGTTTGTCCGATTCCCCGTGGAACAAGTCCTTGTAAATTCGGAAGATTGAACGTGGTAGAACCGTCTCCGTTTCCATAAAAGTAGGTGGTCGCAGTGATTGTCCCACTCGGAGTTCCTGAAGCATCAAGGGGAGAATTTGAACTCATTGCGTCCGCTAAGGAACCATATAAACGAAACGTAGACCCTGGAGTGACAACTCCGACAAAGTAAGGAAGATCTGCTGTAATTCCTGAAGGAAGGACTCCCGTTGATGAAAATTGAACCTGGCTTCCTGTGGTAAGTACGTTGGAAGTCCAAGTGACAACACAAGGAGATCCAAGGGCTATCGTCACCGTAGCACTTGCATTTGGCATGACTCCAAAAAGACTACTGTAAGTTGATCGGGAAACTTCAGTGCCGTCGCAAAGCAAATACCCGCTTTGTGAAGAACTGACATGGGCGATGATGGTGCCAGGGAGAACAGATGTGCTACTTCCGACGGCAATCAGAGACCAACCCGTATTGCCTGACCCGGACGTCTTCAGATACAATGAGCCTGTCGCAGTATCGGTATATTCCGATCCCAGTACGGCTGTGAGTACTCCTTCCGGGCTTCCCGAGCCATGTGTTTTGATTCTGCCGTCGATGAATCTTAGGTCATTCGGAGTCAGTATTTGCAGATAATCTGCCGTATTCCAGTGTATTCCGCTCATTGTATTATTACCACCTATTGTTGGATTAGATGGTATTAATATAACTTGAAGTAAGGTGCAATTGAAAAATCAGGGTGTTTAAAAAAATTAGAATATCAGAATACAGGAATATTAAATTCGATGCCGGCCCGCGCCCCGGATCGCAACGGAAATCCTTCGCGTATGCGAAGATTGGAGTGTAGAGCCGGAAATGGCGCCCAAAAACCGGATTGGAAGTGAGAATGGCGGTGGTTGTGAAAATAGAATCTCCAACGGAAACCCGAGAAATGGGTTGTTAGTTGGAGGTTTTGTTCGAGGCTCAAGGCCTCTTCCCCGAAGGGAAAAGGCGGTCAGTTTGTTTTTACTTAGCGTCGGGGTTTGGAGAATTTCTTCTTACGAAATTGTTCAATTTTTCTATATAGGAGAATGCGGCAGGTACCACAATCAGAGTGAGCAGTGTTGAAGAGATAACCCCGCCGATGAGCGCCACACCCATACTGGTTCTTTGTTTGGATGCTTCGTTCAAGCCGATCGCAATCGGTAAAAATCCGGCAACTAACGCGAAAGAGGTCATAAGAATCGGACGAAGTCTTTCTCTACCCGCTTCGATGATCGCCGCCTTCATCTCCGTTCCTTGTTGGATCAACTGATTTGTAAAATCCACGAGCAAGATGGAGTTTTTGGTGGCGACACCAATTAACATGATGAGTGCGATCATGGAGAATAGGTTCATGGATTCGTTTGCGAGAAAGAGAGCGATGAAGGCACCGCATAACGCTAACGGTAAAACCAACATGATCGCAATCGGAGTGATGAAACTTTCATAAAGGGAAGAGAGAACGATGTATATGAATAAGATTCCCAGACCCATTGCAATCGCCATGGAAGAACCCAACTCTTTGAAGTTTTCCGCTTGTCCCAGATAATTAATCTTCACTTTCGGAGGAATAGGAAGTTCTGTCGAAGTGATCTTGGCAATCTCTTCCATCGCTCCTCCCATCCCCGGCCCGTCGGGAGCCATGTCTGCGTAGATTTCCAAAGATTGATTTCTGTTCAACCGGTTGATCGTAGCAAGACCGGTAGTCTCTTCGGAAGTGGCCACGTTTTTAATCGGGATCATGATGTTGTTGAAGTTAGGAACGTAAGATTGATAGAAACTTTCTTTTAAGTTTCTTTGTCCTTCTTTGAGTCGGACCCGGATATCATACTCCACTCCGTTTTCTCTATACACGGCAGGAGTAGTTCCTTCAATCAGAGTTCTGAGTTCCATACCGATGGCAGAACCGGGAATTCCGAGAAGTACTTCTTTGGAACGATCCGGAATCACCCGGAATTCCGGTGATCCTGCTCTGTAACTTGTATCCACGTCTAACAGGGCTTTGGATTTTTTAAGTCTTTCTAAAAACTTCAAACCGTAATCCAAAACTTCCGCTCCATCTTGTCCGCTTACTACCACAACGAACGGTCTTTGCCCGCCACCAACGTTATCAATGTCTTTGACAATCGGTGTCGCGTAAGGATGAGTGATTGCCAATTCCTTTCTGAGTACGTCTTTGAATTGGCTTGTGTTTACCTTTCTTTGTTTGGAAGGGACCATTTCAACGAACATGGAAGTGGTTCGGTTTGTATTGAACATCGCTACTTGTTTCGTTTCTTTATGAGCGGAAATTTTTCCATACACTTCCTTTGCCACTTCCGCCATTTTTTCAACGGAAGTGCCCGGAGGCATATCCAATGTAACCTGAAACTTTCCTTGGTCTTGTGCAGGTAAGAAAGTTTTCGGAACATACTTGGTGAGGAAAATACTGAACACGAATAAAAACAGAGCGGCCGCGATGATTAAAATCGGAAACTTAAGAGTGAATACCAAAATCTTAGCATAAACATTTTCCAACCAGGATTGAAATCTGTTGAATACCCCGAGCACTTTCTCCAATCCGAAATTCAAAATATTTCCTATGATACGAAGAGGAGTCAGTATGAGATAAAATATTTGTGCAACCCGTCCTCGTTCCTTGGGAGCTATCGGGAAAGTTGACTGTTCTTCCTGGGCTTTTTTCTTGGACTTGGAATTGGCAGTTGCTTCCGCCGGAGAATGACTTCCTCCGTGGCCACCACCATGACTTGCAACGGCTCCTCCGAAGTAAGCGGAAAGCATCGGTGCGATGGTAAGTGCATCATACAATGAAATCAATAGGGCAAAACAAATGGTAAGTCCGAATTCCCGTAAGAACTGACCCACAACACCGCTGATAAATGCGATCGGCATAAACACCGCAATGACCGCCATAGTGGTTGCGATGACCGCAAGAGTTACTTCTTTGGTTCCGTCGATGGAGGCTTGCCTTGCCGTTTTTCCCATCTCTCTATGGCGGAAAATATTTTCCCTGACCACAATCGCATCGTCAATGAGAAGACCTACCGCCAAACTCAAAGCGAGGAGTGTCATCACGTTTACCGTAAATCCCGCAATCGCCATCAGGATAAAAGCACCTAACAAAGAGTTCGGTAATGCAAGACCGGTGATCAATGTGGAACGGACGCTTCCCAAAAAGAGCAAAACAACGATGATAGTAAGAACGATACCGATGAAAATGGTTTCGTTTACGTCGTAAATGTTGTCTTCGATGGCAATGGAGTTATCGTTTGCAATGGCAAGAAAGAGGGAGCCTTGTCTGCGTTGCAGATCCTTATTGATTTCGGCCGCTCTCTTTTTGATATCCTTTGCAACCGCGACCGTGTTGGCACCGGACTGTTTGTAAACCAAAAGGAAGACCGCCTTATCTCCGTTAAAGTAAGCACGGGAAGCTTCGTCTTCCATCGTGTCCCTCACTTCTCCCAGTTGACCGATTTTGACCGGAACTTCGTTTCCGAAAAGTGATAGAGGGGTATCTCTGATTTCGTCGGGTGATTTGAATTCATTGATGGTTCTGTAAACCAATTCTTTATCGGAACGACTTACCTTACCTGCAGGGATGTTGGTTCCGCCGGAAGCCAAACGATTGGAAACCATGGAAGCCGAGATCATATGGGATTTCAATTTGTCCCGATCCAACTCTACATGGATTTCTCTTTTGCGGCCTCCGTAGATAGTGATGTTTCCCACGTCTTTTGTAGTAAGAAGAATCTGTTTGATCTCTTCGTTTGCAATATCATAAATTGCCGCTTCGGGAAGGTCGGCTTTTAAAGCTAAAATGATAATCGGTTGATCCGCGGGATCAATTCTTCGGATGATAGGTTCTTTGGCATCATCGGGTAACTTTGGTTTTACGGCAGAAATTTTGTCCCGAACTTGCTGTTCCGCATATTTCACATCCGTTTCCATTGTGAATTCCACAACCACGGTTCCCAAACCTTCGTTACAGATGGATTTGATTCTTTTGACCCCGGAGATAGTGGATAATTCGTCTTCAACCGGTTTTGCAATGAGGGTTTCAATCTCGTTCGGTGCGGCTCCCGGATAAGGAACGGTGACTGTTACCACCGGAATTGTAATATTGGGGAATAAGTCGACTCCCAATTTGTTTAAGGACAGATAACCCGTAATCAGAATCAAAACGATGGTACAGGTAATGAAAATTGGTCTTTTTATCGAAAGCTCAGCAAAGCTCATCTTATTCTCCAAAGGTCTAAAAACATAGTTTTCCCCGAGGCTCGGCAAGGCAAATAAAAATCAATGCTGACCAGGTGGTCAACTTTAAACAGATCTTTGATCGGTTCTTTAATGGGGGCGAGTGTATTAGACTGTAAAAAAAGCGGGATTGGAAGAAATTTTCCGATAGTGTGCCGTAAAACTTATGTTTAATGATGCATTCGGATCACGAATGTTTTGCAGTTTGACATAATGGTCCGGATCTTTTAGTGATTGTCCGAACTTTCGGAATCGTGCGAAGCCGGATGTGATGTAACTTTTCGTGATTTGCGGAAAATAATCATCGGGCATTTTGCCAGAGGTCCGATTGCAATCGTAGAAGCACCGGGATTGAGAGAGCGAACGGCTCCCGGCCAAGTTCGAATGATATCTGTTAGTATTTCGTGATCGTAAGACGCAGGCGAATGTTTCAGCTCGAAGGAAAGATATTTCCAGTTTAACTTGACATTGTTTTCTTAGCGACGGATTTTTCCTATTGACATAGGACGTTTTGTCCGGTGCATCATCGGGACAAGCAAGGTATTGTTCCATCTGGGGAAATATGGCAAATATGTTCAATGGTCTGGTGTTTCCGTATTTTATCGGATTTGTTTTTGTATTTTCCAATTTGATTTCCGTTTCTCTTGAGGCCGAAACCTGGAAGGATTTGGAGAAAGAAAAAGAAACTGAAATCTACGGAAGTGAAAAAAGTTTAAAATTCACTTCGAATAATATCTTTTATGAAGTGGAAGATTGGAAAGATCATTATTCCGTTAAAGCTTTTGGATTATATCGTTATTATGATTATCCTAAATCCAAATCAAGAACCGTTTTCCCTTTTTATTACGGCATTCAAAGTAAAATAGACAATCGTGAATACAAACGAATCATAAACTATACTATAACAAAAAAAAATGAAGATACCGATAAAGCTTTTTATCCTTTTTCGTTTTGGGGAAAAGGGATAAATTCATCTTATCATAATATAGTTCCTTTCTATTTTTATTCCGATTCGTATGACGGTAGCAAATTCGGTTTTCCAATATTACCTTTGGTATATTATCAGAACCGCAGCAGGGAAGAAAACAGTAAAAAACATTACTCCCGTTTGTTGACATTTTTTCATTTTGAAACAAATGATTCTGGAAATTTGAACCGGATTTCCTTTCTTCCTTTTTTCTATTATGCTCACCGCGACTTTTTACTGATTCCTATCTTTCTGTATTATCAGGATTATTATATTGAGAATACGAAACTATGGTTGGGTCCGGTTTATTATTCGAAAGACGTAATCAAAGATGAAAGTTTGTTTACCATATTTCCGCTATTGTTGTTTTACAAAACTCCTGACAAAAAACTGGATTTGATTCTCCCGCTTTATGTGAATTATTCGGACGAGCAGAACGACTATCACATCAATTTCTTATGGTACACGAAATCCAACTCTGCAAATCTGGATGTCAGCAGAAAGGATAAAAATTGGTATTTGGATTATGATTTCGGAATACTTTATAATTTATTCGGATTTTCGCAAAGAACCAAAATTATCAATGCGAAACAAACGATCGTAAATTTAAAGCCGAATTCAAAATCGGATACTCCCGAAAATCCGAAGTTGGTCAAGAAGAGAGAATTCAATCGGGAAAGTTCGGATAGTTTTATCGGCTATAGCGCGTTATTCGGTATTTTTTCTTTTGAAAGAGGAGATACCAAAAGGCATATCCGGCTTCTCCCTTTTGCCTGGTTCACTTGGGACGAAGCTTCCGAAGACAAGGTTGTGTTGCTTCCTCCTTTTTTTCCTATTTGGCTCAGTTATAAATCGGATGATTTGGAATATAAGGTTTTGTTTCCATTTTATGGAAAACAAAAGGACAATGATTCGGAGATTCATGCATTTTTGATCAATGCTTACATTGGTGAGGAATGGAAGGAAAACCATCTAAAAGAAAGATCTTTTGTATGGCCTTTCATCAATATGTATGAGTCTGATCTCGGTTCCGGTCATCGTGTGCTTCCTTTTTATCTCCATCGAAAGAGGAAGATCGAAGACACAATCAAAAAAGAAACTTATACTTTCTTCTCTCATTCCGAAGTTCAGGAAGGAAAAGATTTTTATTCTTCCGATTTTTTCTTTTGGCCTCTTTGGATATCCTTTCAGAACATTCTTTCCCAAAACCAGTCGAATCAAAAGTATTGGGTCACTCCTTTCTTTTATCACAAATCCAATTCTTCCGAAGAGAGAACCAATTTGTTGTGGTTTATGGATTGGGGAAAGAGTTCCGCTTTGTTCTCAGATGGAGAGGGCGGAAGAAAAAAGGAACTTTCACATTTGATGGTATTTCCTTTTTATTATGAGAAAAAAATTTTTTCCATCATTCCTTTTTCCTTCAATTGGTGGAATAGTGATAGTTTTAAAACATTTACACTACTTCAATATCTGCATCTCAGGGAAAAAGGCCATTATTATAATTTTTTGTTTTTGGTCGAATCGGAAAAAACCGAATCCACATATACATTCAGAAGTCTGGGAGATTATCTTTGGAGTTTTAGAACCAATCAGGAAGGAATTGCAAGGACTACTTTTCTTTGGTTAGGTTATGATAATCAATCTTCTTCCAAAAAGATTGTAAACTTTTTTCCTCTATTTCGTGTTGCGGATTCTTCTACGGACAAGTCCAGAATGTTCGGTCCGTTTTTATACTATAACTATGATTCGGAAGAAGAAAATACCGAATTGGTACTTCTCGGTTTGGGATATTACCATAATAAAACAAAATCCGACAACCAATACGGAACTTATATTCTGTTAGGTGCTCTGTACCAGGAAGCGACCGAAAAAGATCGAGGCTTCAAAAAAAGAGGAAGTCTTTGGGGATGGCTCTGGGAATATCAGATAGAAGAAGAGACCGGATTCGAAAAATTTTCCATTCTGAAGATATTTTCCTACACAAAGGAAACGAATGGAACAAGGAAGTTCATGGGATTTTCAATCGAATGAATTTCTGAATTCCATCGGAGTGAGTTTTGTTTTTGTTTTGAAGAGCCTGCTGAAATATTGAGGATATTCGAATCCCAATTGAATTGCGATTTCATTCACTGACAACGATGTAGTGGTCAATTTTTCTTTTGCTCTTTCTATTACCCAACTATGAATGTGTTGTTGCGTATTTTGGCCTGTGACTGTTTTTAACATATCACTTAGATAGTTGGGAGAGACATTCAATTGGAAAGAAAGATATTTGACCGTGGGCAGTCCCAGTTGTTGCATCTTATTACTATCGAAATATTCTTTTAACAAACCTTCCAGGCGAATGAGTAGATCGTCTTTGGTATGTTTGCGGGTGATAAACTGTCTGTTGTAAAACCGATTTGCATAATTGAGAAGAAGTTCGATATGGGAAATCATCACATCCTGACTGAACATATCAATCGGAGTGAGATATTCCTGTTCAATGTTCTTCATAATCGTTTCGATTACCGTTTCTTCTTTGTCGGATAAATGCAGTGCTTCGTGAGTTTCATAGGAAAAAAAACCGTAATTTTTGATCTGTTTTGCCAGATTATAATTTCGAATAAAATCGGCATGAAAGTTTAAGCCCCATCCTGATAGTTCAGAAACATCCGTGGATTCATCGAAAGAGAACACTTGTTTGGTGGCACTTAAACTCATGATCCCTTCGCTGAAATCGTAATTTTGTCTCCCGTAACGAATGGTGCCTTTGATATTTTTTTTGATCGAAATCGTATAAAAATCGTAAACAAATTTGTTTTCCAAAAAAAAGGGACTCATGGTAGTCCCTGTAAATTTCATAATGGATATCAACGGGTGTTGCGGTTTTGGTAAATTCAAAATCTTATGATATTCACCGATAGAATTGAATGTAATCAGTCCTTTTGTCGCCATAGATTTTTATCTGTCCAGTGCCGCCATTGAACCGGCATCATAACGATCTCCCGTCGAAACTCCCGGCGGAATGATGGATTCCAATTTATCGAGTTCGTCTTGGGTAAAACCGATGTTTGCCGCGGCAATATTTTCTTCCACATATTTGACTCGTTTTGTTCCGGGAATCGCAACAATATCTTTTGACAATACCCAAGCGATTGCCACTTGCGAAGGAGTGATTCTTTTTTTTGCCGCTAATTTTTGGATTTCATTTACCAATTCTATGTTCTTATAAAACTGATCTCCTTGGTAACGAGGGATGTTTTTTCTGAAATCATTTGCGTCAAAATCGTCGGGAGATTTGATCGCTCCCGTTAAAAATCCTCTGCTTAACGGGGAATAGGCGACAAGTCCGATTCCCAACTCCCGCATAGTGGCTAAAATTCCTCTACTTTCCACTTCCCTTTCAAATAAAGAATATTCCGTTTGTACTGCAGTCAGCGGATGGACTTTGTGCGCACGTTTGATGGTAGCGGAAGAAACTTCCGAAAGTCCGATGTAACGCACTTTCCCTTCTTTGACGAGTTCCGACATGGCACCTACCGTGTCTTCGATCGGTGTACCCGGATCAAGTCGATGAAGATAATAAAGATCAACATGATCCGTTCCGAGATTTTTCAAAGAACGTTCTATTGCCTTTTTTACATAGTGAGGTTTGCCATTGATTTGCCAGGTAAGTTGCTCTTTGTCGTCCACCTCATAACCGAACTTAGTTGCTATGATATATGCATTTCTATTGCCTTTGATTGCTCTCGCGATTAACCTTTCGTTTTTCAAAGGACCGTAGAGATCGGCAGTGTCCAGAAAGTTCACTCCCAATTCCAAAGCACGGTGAATGGTTGCAATGGATTCGGTATCATCGGCGATACCGTAAATATTCATGTCGCCCATCTTGGACATTCCCATACAACCAAGCCCTTCTATTGGAACTACCAGGCCTTGGTTTCCTAAATTGATTTTTCTAATGTTTGTCATACATGAATTTTAAATTTTCACGAGATTATGATTCAATTTGAATTTAAATTCATAAGGTATACGAATTCAGTTTAATTGTATACAAATGAAAGATTCTATATTCGGGTCTAATATTTGTTTTGTGGGGCACCTCGGATCTTTTCGAAAATTCGAAATTTTGCCGATCACCCCGACCGGGCTTTCCGTTCCAATCTTTTCGCGTAAGCGAAAAGGATTTCCACTGCAATCCCTGGCGCGTTGAGATATGCATATCTATCTATCATTCCACCTATAATCCAATCACTTTGCGAAAGATTTCCTCTCGTTTTCGGACAGGTAAAATTTTCATCAAAAGATAATCCCGCCACCAACTTTGGTAAATAACATATCTGTCTTTAGGATTTTTTTTAGTTAAAGCATGGATGACTTGGTCTACTACAAGCTGTACCGATGGCCCGTTCTGAAAGACTTGTTCGGCTCTTTTCAAAAATCGCAACATTGGTTTTTTATAAATAGTCAAAGACGGATCTTTCTTAAGATCTTCTTGGATCTTGTTTGTCATCGGAGTTTTTACCATCGAAGGCGCAACTACCACGACCTTGATTCCGAGGCAATGGTATTCCATCCGCATAGCGGAAGATAAAGCTTCAACTGCGAACTTACTCGCCGAATATGCACCGTTAAACGGTAGGGTTCTTTGGCCTCCGGTCGAGCTGATATTGATGATTCTAGGCGACTTTGCCCGCATCAAAAAAGGGAGAAAGGCTCTGGATATGTTGTGCATCCCGACTACATTGACACTTAAAATATTTTTAAATTCATCCGAACTTACATCGCATAAAGGTCCGTTTTGAACGATACCTGCAACATTAATGACTGCTTCCACCGGCTCTTCTCCGTTCCGATGAGTGATTGTTGCAATCGCTGCTTGTATCGTTTTTTCTTCTCTGATATCCACAATGATGGGAAAAAAAGATGCACCGAATTCTTTTTGCAGTCTATCGGCTTCTTCCTTATGAATTGCGGTTCCATAGACTTTATATCCGTCACTTACGAGTCTTTCCGAAATCGCGTATCCTATTCCTGAACCCGCCCCGGTAACTACTACGGTATCTTGGGCAACCTTACTTCTTTTCAAACTGTCTTGATTCAAAACCCGCCGACCTTTTTGGTTGATAGGTATATTACAGACTAAATTTCCGGTTTCGGCTTGAATGATTCCGTTGTTTTTTGAGAAACAAAACGGATATCAAGGGAAATAAGCATTATCGTTAGGTTAAAAAGGCGAACTTAAATTTAAAATTTTTTAGAATTTCAGGAAAGGAATGGGCGATTTGATCGTTTTATGTTAGGTGGTTTTTTGCAAGCCCACGACCCTCACCCCCCAACCGAGATCAGCTTCGCTGATGATCCTTCGGAACTTCTCGCTTCTATTGGCGCTCGAAGGGGCGTGGGCTTTAAAGACTCTCCCATCGGAAAACTATGTCACCTTACTATTCTACCCGTGCTCCGGATAGAAGCGGAAATCTTTTGTTTTAAATGACCATGGAATTCTGGTTAAGGTTTTTCAACTTACTTCTTATAAATCTCTTTTGATAATCCAAAAAATTAGACATATACATCGATACTAAAATTAATATGTGCTATATTGTGAAGTCAGAATTGAAATCAGACTGCTGCCAATTCTCAAGGGTGAGTGATATCATTAGGTGTTAACGATCGTAATTTTGAGCCAGATGTTGTATAGAAATTTATTACTGCTGGACGCAGCTCAATCTTCCCGCGTTTGAGCAATTTATATTGCCACCATTGAGCACAGTAGAGTCTACGGCGTTATCAACGCCATATTTTCCAGTCGAAACAGTGTTGTTCCAATCTGTTCCACAACCACCGGATGTTGTCCAATCTGCATTAAGTCCTGTCCAAGTGAGATCTCCTGTTGCACCAATCGAATTTGTGAAAGTTCCAAATACAAAAATACCATTCGGATTTGTCGACATGACGGTCAAACCACTCGGGCGTACATACAACTGGTTTGGAAGGAACACCCAATCGATTTGGCCATCACCTAGATTTGCTGATATAGAGGCTCGTCGAATTAGTCACGTAGCTATCATTGCCTTATAGGTGCCTGTGTTTACTGGTTTTCCCGCATCCGCATTACACAGAGAATCTGCTCCTGCAACTCCACCTAAAGAGCCTCCTACGAGGGTATTTACACTAGTTGAAAAAATAATCCGTCTATAGTCTCTATTTGCAAATGTTTGTGATGTGGCATTTAAAGAATTCGAGCTAACATCTTGGCTTTGACTCGGACCCAAATTGATAACAAGATTAACAAAAGTTCCAAGAGCAGCAAGGTCATCGAGGCCTGTGAGCGTAACTGTTTGAGGAATGTTCCAATTGGAGGTAGTAAAGGACAAGCTATTGGGTGCTATTGCCACTTGGCCAGAGATAGAGGCAGACAAAGGTATGATTACAGTCTCCTTCGGAGCTTTAAGAAGGCTCACTGTAAATGAATCCGTTCCAGAATTTTTAGTCGTAAAACCTTTGTTGAGCGGAGACACCTGAATGCCTTGTGCAGTATTTTCCTGGCTGCTTGTGGCGCGGTTGGCTGACCCAATAACACAGAGAGGCGTCATATCACCTGTGATACTTTTCACCAGCATCGTATTACGGTAAGAAGTTGAAAGTGGGTCGCAATCATTTTCAAGTCCAATATGCGAACAATAAATTTCAAAGAAAGAGAAAATTAAAAATACAATAATCTGAATCAACTTCGCTTCATAGTTCATAATGATTGCTAGCGCATTCACTATCAGATTTTTGTTTAATTGATATTTTTTCATACAAGTTTATAACAAAAAAATATGATTGTCCATTTCGGAACTTAGTAAGGGTTTTTTCAAAACCAAACCCCAAAAATCAACAGGGATACCGAATCCTCACGGCGCTACGACTTCCATGTCCTTACTTTCGAGGAGAACGATCTACGCTTGAATGAAAAAAATCAATCTAAAAATAGCTTATCCGAAATCACTTCAGGCGGATCGCTTGGAGTCGTTTTGTATTAATCCTTACCGCAAGGCTTTAAAGAATACGTGGATGATTGACATGTTTTTGAAACAAAAGTTCATATAATCTTTCCGCAAGTTAATAGTTTTTCAACCACAGTTAGTTTCCAAATTGGGATCTTCCCGAATTTGGATTCGAATCTTGCCGTATAACTCGAGATAAATGGATCTTTTTAATTTTGCAAGAGCGATTTATATTCTGATTCATTAGTGAGCGCAGGTGAGTAGGATGGCCTCTCCAAAAAGGAGGTTTTGGTACGTAGCTTAATTTCCAAAAAAATGAGTCTTCTCCTTACGCGAGAGGGATAGAAAGGGCGCGCTAGCGGTCGCGTAGCGACCAAAGCCCTGGATAGCCCGACCCCAACAGGGGGCTCGCCACCCCTTCCACACAAAAAAAGGAAACTTTCGTTTCCCTTTTTTAAAATCACTGAGGCCTAGCCTAATAAATATTAGGCTTCATCATAGGTCGTTAATTCGATTAGCGGATACCCGGTTTGATGTATTTGAGTTCGTCCAAATAACGTCCTGTTCCCAGAACCACGCAAGTAAGTGGGTTTTCTGCACGGAACACAGGAACTCCTGTTTCTTTGGTGAGGTAATGCTCAAGTCCGCGAAGAAGGCAACCGCCACCTGTGAGAACGATTCCTCGTTCTACGATATCGGCGGCAAGTTCGGGAGGAGTGCGTTCCAATACGGATTTGATTCCGTCTAGGATTTCGTCGGTAGGTTCTTTGAGTGCTTTTCTGATTTCGTTGGAATCCAGTTCGAGTGTGCGAGGGAGACCGGAGATCGCGTCTCTACCTTTTACTTCCATTGTATCCACCCGTTTGTCCGCGAATGCATTTCCGATGGTGGGCACCTCGCAATCATAAGTTTACGATTGAATTTTCTGTGTAAGCGACCGGGCTTTCCGTTCCAATCTTTTCGCGTAAGCGAAAAGGATTTCCACTGCAATCCCTGGTGCGGGAAAATAGAAATATATGAACTCTAAAATGGGTTCAGATAATTCAGTTTTATTGATTAGCTGTAAGAAAAGCTTTTCTCGCATGTAATAACGCATTCGCTTTCCTGTTTCAGAAAAGCGATTAGGAATACCAAGCGAGCAGAATCCCGTGGATTTTACTTCTTCAGGTTAAAATGACTATTTTGTAGGCATTGATTTAGGTTTATTTAAAAATCGGATTCTATGTAATATATATATTACATAAAACACTGATGATAAAGCTTACCAATACTACTATCAAGCGACTGAATGAATTCTTTCGAAAAGAAGGAGATCAAATATTCTCTTATAAGGAATTGGATTCTGTCATTGAAGAACACAGAGAAAGACTTAAAATTAATAGCACTATCTCTTTTAAGAAATTGGTTCAGCAATTATTAGAGAACGATATACTTAAAGAAGCGGAATTTAATTTTCCAACAAGAAAAGAAAGAAGATACTCACCCATTGAGCACAATATCTACGTCTGGACTCATTCGCTCTACAATAAGGCTTATTTTTCTCATTACTCAGCTTTGTTTTTGAACCAATTAACGGAGTAAATTCCTAAAACAATATATATCAATAGAGAGCAAAACAATGAATCTTTTTCGACTCAGAGTCTGAGTCAGGAAGCTATCAACCGTGCTTTTGCGAATCACCAAAGGAATTCAAATACTCGAGCAGAATTGAATGGCTATGAGGTAGTTTTAATAAATGGTAAAAAAACAAATAATTTAGGAACAATACAGGAATTTTACGAAGGCAATTTAATCACATTCACAGACAAAGAAAGGACTTTGATCGATATCATCGTTCGACCAGATTATTCAGGAGGTATACATGAAATCATCAAAGCGTTTCAAATGGCTAGCGATGAAATTTCTATCAATAAGTTAAATGCATATTATATGAATTTAAAATATATTTACCCATACCACCAAGCACTTGGCTTTTTACTTGAGATGACGGGTAAATTTTCTGAAAATAAACTGAAGACATTCCGAGAACATGGTATAAAATTTGACTTCTATCTTGGTTATAAATTAAAAGATCCTTCGTATAATACTAAGTGGAAGTTGTTCTATCCAAAAGAGGTTGAATCATATCTCGAACGTAATTAAAATAAAAATCAAACTCTTGTAATTCTGCCTTGATTAAGACAGAATCTCTTAAACTATTATAATCAGAAAGATGGAACGCTCTGTCTACCTCTAGGTCACCTAAAAGAGATAAAGGCACTTCTTTAATTGCAAATACTTGTTTTAAAATTTGAAAATTTTCATCATCAATATGAACATTATATTTGGAACTTAATTTATAAATATCATAGAAATCTCTGGGCCTGGGCCGGCGGGTATGTGATTCGATTATGTCCGAATACTTTGTATTTTGTTGGCAGATCGCTCTTAATTTTTCAATAATGATCAAGTTGATCGGATAAACATAAATTTTCAGTCCATCCAATTCTTTTTTCTCTTTTCCTTCCCGTGTATTCAAACTTACTAATATCAATGGTTAGCTTGGTGCTATGGTTTGGTTTAATACTTTCTGTATTCCTTCTCAGTTGGTCTTGATTTTGTATATTCTTCGATTTTTCTAAACTTATGATTTTAAATTCAATAAAATAGCCACCCCAGAAGTGTCTTGAGTTTGGTTTCACCGATTCGGTTTTGTAGCCATTGAAAAATCAAGGATCGTATATCCAATGGATTGGAATTCATTTTTGATATTTTTTTCTAACGTGATTTTTAACTTTTTCAATTCTTCGGGAGTAAAGTCTTTAGAAATCGAAAGATCAATATGATAGGAAGACCTGTTTCCTTCGAGATAAAAATACTCTATGGCAGTCCCTTTACGATTCCGCTGTCCTTGGCGTTGTGCTTTCATCCTCAAATTTGTCCACCGACGCCTTTAAACTTTTCAACAAACGCTGAAATTTTTTGAAAAACATTTTGTTTTATTTTTAGGTAATCTGGGTTCAGGGGACTCATCTTAGGTAGAATTGCATTTAACTCGGTACCACTGTCGCTTGCGTATTCCCTTTTTAATGAAGTAAGAATGTATCGTTTAGCAGCGTCCTCATTTAATTTTTCAGTAATAATTAAGTCATCTGCTTCCCGTTTTTGTTCTATCTGAGCAAAGGCGAAAAAAGCTTCAATGATACTAGCTTTATCACCTATTTTTTCGAGGTCAGTTTGGTTGATAAAATCAACTAACAAACTTTCTTTTGCACGGTTCCCTATACTTGCACGAATCACCCGACGTACATCTTCGATGAGTGTTACTTTGTTTTTTACCTTTTTTTTATTTTCAAAAATCAATTCTAGAATATAATCCAGGTTAATCTCTTGTGACTTAAGAAGGTCAACTTCAAATACTACATCATCCCAATCAATAGAAGATTTTTCTTTTTCTGAACTTGATTTTTCACGACGGAGCCAATCGCGAATATCATTATATGTGGAACGATAATCCTGAATTTTTCGTTCAGCAGGAATCTCGATTGTTTGCAATTTTGTGATATCTTCATCGTTTAAATAATGTTTTGCTTTAAAAGCTTCGACTACTTCTGGATTTTCGAGCTCGATTGTTTGCAATGCCTTTAGGCTTGCGAATTCATCGTAGTTTTGTAGAATATGTTCTACTCGTAGATATTCACCAAATAGTTTTACGAAAGCCTTCTTGTCGGATTCTTTTTCAATTGCATCAGGATTAGGAAATTGCTTCTGCAAGTCAGCTACTACATCTTTATAACCGCGTCTAGCTTCACCAGTTACCAAATCTGTAAAGCCTTCCATATATTCTTTATAGCTTTTCTCCAAAACCACATTTTTAGTATTTTTATCACCAAATAATGTAATGGCAGCTTTCGTTGCTTCCTCTAAATCTCGAAAGGTAACAATATTACCGAATGTTTTGGTAGCATCAAAGATTCGATTGGTTCGTGAATACGCTTGTAGTAAGCCGTGGTAACGCAAATTCTTATCAACAAATAAAGTATTTAGTGCTGGTGCATCAAAGCCTGTCAGAAACATCCCCACGACAATGAGTAGATCTATTTCCTGACTGATAACACGTTTTGCAAGATCACGATAATAGTTTTGGAATCCATTACTATCTAATCCAAAATTAGTTTTGAACAATTGATTATAGTCATCGATTACTGATGTTAAGAATTCTTTCGAACTCTGGTTCATCGCAGAAACTTCAAAACTTTCATCCGAAATTTCCCCCACTGCAATTTGTTCTTCATTGGCAGCAAAAGAAAAGATTGTAGCAACTTTTAGGGGTTTATCATTGTTATTTTGTAATTGTTTAAAGGTTTCATAGTAGGCTTTTGCAGCATCAATACTACTCACAGCAAACATGGCATTAAATCCTTTAGAGCTAGCTAACAAACGATGTGTTTTTTGACGAAAATGGTTTAGTATATACTTCGATATTTCTTGTATGCGATCAGGGTGTAATAAGGCCTGTCTGTTTTCGGCTGTTGATAGCTTTTGAGCATCTTGTTCGCCTTCAATTGCTTTAAACTGGGGGCGCACATCGTTATAGTCTACTTTGAATTTCAATACTTTTTCATCACGAATGGCATCAGTGATCACGTAGGAATGTAGCTCAGTACCAAATACGCTAGCTGTTGTTTCAGCGCCCATTGCGTTTTGTGGAAAAATAGGTGTTCCAGTAAAACCAAACTGATAATATTTTTTAAACTTTTTCTTTAAATTTTTCTGTGCTTCGCCAAACTGCGAGCGGTGGCATTCATCAAAAATAAAAACCACTTGTTTCTCGTAAATTGATAAGTCGGATTCACTCTTCATCAAGTGATTCAACTTTTGGATAGTCGTAACAATGATTTTATTGTCAGCTTTCTCGAGGTTAAGTTTTAATCCCGCTGTGCTATCGGAGCCATTGACACTATCTGGAGCAAATCGTTGATACTCCTTCATTGTTTGGTAATCCAAATCTTTTCGATCTACCACAAAAAACACCTTATCGATGGATGGAAGCTCAGTAGCTAAACGTGCTGCTTTAAAACTAGTGAGAGTTTTTCCTGATCCTGTTGTGTGCCAGATAAAACCACCACCTTCAGGTGTACTCCAGTCTTTGGCTGTGCGTGAACTCTTAATCTTCCACAAAATGCGCTCTGTGGCCGCAATCTGGTAAGGACGCATTACAAGTAAAGTATCACTTGCATCAAACACCGAATAGTTGAGAAGCACATTCAGTAGAGTGTTTTTTTGGAAAAAAGTGGCAGTGAAATCTTTTAAGTCTTTGATGAGGCTGTTGTCGGCTTTTGCCCAATTCATTGTAAAATCAAAACTGTTTTTGTTTCGTTTTGTGGTATTGGCAAAATAACGGCTGTCCGTACCATTTGATATGACAAACAATTGTAAGTATTTGTATAATGAATGTTCGCTGTTAAAACTTTCTTTGCTGTAGCGGTGTACCTGATTGAAAGCTTCCCGAATGGCAACTCCCCGTTTTTTCAATTCGATTTGAACTAAAGGCAATCCATTTACTAGAATCGTAACATCATAGCGGTTTGCATTGGAACCAGTTTGTTCAAATTGTTTGATTACCTGCAACTGATTGCGTGTGATATTTTTTTTATCTAATAGATAGATGTTTTGAATATGGCCATCATCAAATACAAAGTCATAGATAAAATCAACATGCACTTTACGTGCTTTATCCACATTACTATCATTTGGTTTATCCAAATATTCCTCGACGAAGCGTGTCCACTCAACGTTTGAGAACTGCATTTTATTGAGTGCCTGCAACTGTTCGCGCACATTGATCAACATCTTCTCCGGTGTGTTCATTCCAGGTAGGAATTGATAACCTTGGTTTTGCAAATCTTGAATGAGTTCACGCTCGAGATCGGCTTCGCTTTGATAGCTTTCCTGCGTTTGCCATTCCCTTATATATTTATCTAAAATGATAAAATTTTTTGATTCTGCTATTGGTTTTGTAAAATCAATCATTTTGCGTTTCCTCTTGCCAATAACGAGAGTTTTCTATCAAATGTTTAAGTAAAAACACAACCATTTGCTTTTCTGGCTCAGTAGGTTCTTTAACTTCTTCATTCGATAATTTTCTATGACTATTGAAATGTATTATTCGATTATAATAGGATTCTTTTTCATTAGGTAATAGATCTTTCCATTGCGGGTAACCTAAAAACATGGCAGTTTTTTCGTAAAGATTTCGAAGTAACATAAAATGATACTTCTGAATCGCCCTTTGATTAATAGCTTCTTCAAGAGTCTTTTTTAAATACAAATGATATGAAAAACTTTTATTTGAATCACCATCTTTTTTAACTAGAGAAAAATTACCATCTTCCAGCTGTTCTAGCATATAACTAGATTTCGTGCTAAGTTCACTGTAGAGCACATTGAAGAATAAAGGGGAGTGTGTGGTTATTAAAAATTTCAAATTTTGATTACTTGATTTTATTAGCTCAGCTACATTGACACCCAGCTCTATCAAATGATTTTCATCTAACGAGCTTACAGGATCATCGATAAAAACATATTTCAAATTGGTGAAATCACCAGATTCTATTCCACTTGCTTCATTTTCTTTTAACACACCGATAATTTGCTCAAGCATTGTATAAAATATGCTCCAAACAAAATTACTTTCTTCTCCTTTGGAAATTTTGATGTTTCCCGAACCTTCGTCATCACCACGTTGTATCGAAAAAGTCACTTCGGAAAAAGCTTTTACGGTAATCGGTTGATTATCTTTGTCATGGATCGTATATTCTTCATTAAACTTTGGTGTTAACTTGTTATTGGTAAAGCGCTGGAAATTTGTAATGATATTCTGATCCTGTCCTTGTTCAATCAGGATCCAGTCCGTAAATGAATTGGGCTGAATCTTTAATTTCGGCACAGAATCTAATTCCAAATCGTTGTCCCAGTAAAACAAATCCTCAGTGAATGCACTGTAATAGAGAATCTTTTCTCTTGCTAACCACGGTTCCGTGCTGTCACTTTCATCTTCCTCAGTCTCTGTTTTCGGCGCGATGAATTGCTTAAACTCTCTTGATAAACGTGTCTTTCCTACGCCATTAAATGCATAAATCAACTGTACCTTCTTGTTGGAATCAATTAACTGCTGCGCAATTTCAGCAAGAGTATGACCCATGTTAAGCTACCCCCTCTGGCTTAGGAAAATGGAACAGCATATCTCGATAATACTCGTATTGTTTTTGGCGGAGTTCAATTTCTCGGGGCAATCCTTCCGTGATGGAATTGGTAAGGACATCGAATTTGTCGAGGATGGCGACAATACGGGCTTGAACGTCGAGTGGTGGAAACGGCAAACGCATACTTTCAAAGGTTCCCATATTGATATTATCTTGAGCACTGCCAGTGCTTTGCGATTGCAGCTGAGTTTTAAATGAAGACAAAAGATATTCAACGTAACTTGAACTTGTTTTTTCTGGATTGGCAACAAACCCGATCACGCTGTCTGGGAAGCATGAATCAAAACCAAGAATCGTCGTTTCTGCAATATTGGCTGCAATAGTTATGCATAGCGTTCCTTTGGGCCATAATTTACTTTGTTGCAATCCAAAATCACTATAAGTTTGCGTGTAATCTGTAATGATATGCGATGCATTTCTGATATCACCTGTTTGGATGAATGGAATATTTCCACCATATAACTTCGAATCGTTTCTTGGGCGATGCTTTGATTTTCCACGACTAAACTCAAGAGCAACCTCCCCGAGCGGCTTCCATTCCACTTCCCCCTCTTCAAAACTCAATAGCTGATCTCGATAGTATTGATACTGCTTTTTCCGAAGCGTAAGCTCGGTAGTAAGCTCGGTAGTAAGCTCGGTAGTAAGCTCGGTAAAGGCGTCCAAAATGCGGACAATTTCCGATTGGATCTGTAATGATTTTTCTGGGTTGTCGGGACAAGGGATGGGGATGGGAAACTTATCTGTATCTGGAGTTGCAATTTGAGGCATTTGCATTTTTTTTCCAAGATTCTGAAAATATGATTCATGTATTTTTAAGAAGTAATATACATATTTAATATCAATTTTGTTGTTTTGGGAATGATATGACCACATTTCATTTTTATGAGAAAAAGGTTTATCATAATATTCAAATTCAATAAAACCTCGAGATTTAACAATTATTGAAGGCTTGCTATTTACATCTTTTTCGGGGATATCTTCATAATCTACGTATGCAACTGTTCTTCCTCCGGCAAAAATTTTTAATGGTGCACCATCTTTGTGTAAAACTTTCATCTCGCCAGCTGTAATATTTGTTCCTTTCGTCCGAACAAGTACATCGCCCAAAGGTTTCCATTCAACCGAAGCACCATCAAGTAATTTTTCTATAAAATGCAACTGACTCATATTAGGTTTCCTTCCTTTCGATGGCTCTCATCGCTTTGTCAAAATCAGAAACTATTTTCTGCGTTTTGTTAAAGGCGTCATATTCCGTAGTTGCTTTGTTATCTGCTTGTTGTTTGGAGATTTTTCCTTTATCAGATAAGATTTCATATTTTCGGAATGCCAAAAACTCATTGATACTATTGGCAAAATCTTCCATCGAGAAAGTGTTTTCTCGTTCAATCAAATCCTCTATATAATCAAAGTAACCAGAAACTGTGCGCTCTAGCCGTTTGATATCTGTTTCAGAGAGGTAGTTTTTTGCTGTAGTTACATCGGATTTAAGAATGCGTCCAGCAGGCGCGTTCTTCCAAGTCGTGAGACCCATATGTTCCGCGTTTCGATCCACTTTGTGAAAGACAATTTCGGCAGCGGTTTGGCCTGCAATGGCAAAATGAAATTTATTTTGGACCATAGCATAGAAGTCTTTCGTAATTTGTGCATTAGGTGTGTAGTCGAAAGAACATTCGGCAAAAATATCAGTCACCTGTTGCCAAATACGCCTTTCGCTGGCTCGAATGGAACGAACACGATCGAGGAGTTCGCGGAAATAATCCTTACCAAAAGCATTGGAACCTTGTTTGAGACGTTCATCGTCCAAAACAAAACCTTTTTGGATGAATTCCTTTAGAGTTTTTGTCGCCCAAATTCGAAATTGGGTTGCCTTTGTAGAATTAACACGATAGCCAACGGAGATGATGGCATCGAGATTGTAAAAGTTTGTCTCCTTTGTTTGAGTTTTTCCCTTAATGGCACCGTGTTCCGTGGTTGTTTCCATTTTGGAAATAACCACTCTCTCTTCAAGCTCTCCCTCTTCGAAGATATTTTTTAGATGTTTATTGATGGCAGGTATTTGCACACCAAACAAGTCTGCCATAGCTTTTTGCGTAAGCCAGATGGTTTCATCATGCACCACCACATTGACCTTGACATCATCCTTCGGTGTGTTGTAGATCAGGAATTGGAGTTCTTTACTCATCCTTCAATTTCCGCTACAATCACATCAATTTCCGCACGAAGCTGGTCATTTTTTGCAACAGTGGTTTTAATCTCTGCATTGAGTTTAGTGATATCTATCACTTCTCGATTGTCTTTGGTTTCGACATAGTTACTGACTGAAAGATTATAATCATTTTCAGCGATCTTTTCATTTTGAACAGACTTTGCAAAATGCGGAAGATCAGCTTTGTTATCAAACACCTGCATCATTTGTTCGATATGTTCTTCTGTAAGGATGTTATTATTGGTTTCTTTTTTAAACAATCCACTTGCATCGATAAACTGGGTGGTAGTATCGTTTTTATGTTTCGAAAGAACAAGAATGTTTACTGCAATGGTAGTACCATAAAACAAGTTCGGTGCAAGCGAAATCACAGTCTCAATAAAGTTGTGATCCACCAGGTATTGGCGTATTTTCTGTTCAGCACCACCACGGTAAAAAATACCAGGAAAACAAACAATGGCCGCACGGCCTTTACTCGACAAATAACTAAGTGCATGGAGAACAAAAGCAAAGTCTGCCTTTGATTTTGGTGCAAGAACCCCGGCAGGAGCAAATCGTTCGTCGTTGATGAGAGTAGGGTCATCACTACCAATCCAATTAATCGAATAGGGTGGGTTGGAGACGATGGCATCAAATGGTTTTTCTTTTCCAAAATGAGGATCTGTCAAAGTATTCCCTAGTTGGATATTAAACTTATCATAATTGATGTTGTGTAAAAACATGTTCATCCGTGCTAAGTTATACGTTGTATGGTTGATTTCCTGACCAAAAAAACCTTCTTCAATGATATGTTCATCAAAATGTTTTTTTGCCTGTAGCAGAAGAGAACCAGAGCCGCAAGCAGGATCATAAATTTTATTCACACTTGTTTGTTTGTGCATCGCAAGTCGTGCGATCAATTTGGATACATGTTGGGGAGTAAAGAACTCACCCCCAGATTTACCCGCATTGGCTGCATAGTTTGAAATGAGAAACTCATACGCATCACCAAATAGATCAATTTGACTGCCGTGAAAATCTCCAAAGTCTAATCCTGCTACGCCTCTTAGAACAGCAGATAGGCGACTATTTTTATCTTTGACTGTGTTTCCAAGACGGTTACTCGTCGTATCAAAATCGGCAAATAAACCTTTGATGTCGTCTTCAGAAGGATAACCAATGGCCGAAGCTTCAATCGCTTTAAAGATCGCTGCGAGTTCAGTATTTAGGTTTTCGTTTTTATCAGCCTCTGCAACGATATTGGCAAAGAGTTGGCTTGGATAAATAAAGTAACCTTTTGTTTTGATCGCATCTTCTTTGATGGCAGGAGTAATGTTTTTATCTGTCAATTTTGCATATTGAATGCTTTCGTCATCACCTTCCATATGACTGGTGAAGTTCTCGCTGATAAAACGGTAAAATAAGGCACCCAGGACATACTGTTTAAAATCCCAGCCATCCACGGCACCTCTGACTTCATTGGCGATTTTCCAGATTTGGCTTTGTAGTGCGGCGCGTTGTTGAGCACTTGTCATTTGGTGTTAATATTTTATAATCAATCGTATTTTGAGAATTCAATTTTAAAAAATATTGAAAATCGAGATTTCAATCATATAAGCTTACGATAAACCTAGGACAAAACAAAACCTAACGAGGATTCGATTCCAGAAAAAGGGAAATTTATTTTTAAAAAGTAAATTGGTTCATTTGCGATTTTGAAAGAGGATAATACCCCCCGCCCCGGATAGAAGCGGAAATCCTTTGCCTAAGCAAAGATTGGAGCGGATAGCCGGAAATGTGCGCCCAAAAAAAAAGGGAACACCCGTTCCCTTCCTCTTGCCAATCCATGTAACCGAAGGTTATCTGATACCCGGCTTGATGTATTTGAGTTCGTCCAAATAACGCCCTGTTCCGAGAACCACGCAAGTGAGCGGGTTTTCGGCCCGGAACACCGGAACTCCTGTTTCTTTGGTGAGGTAGTGTTCTAGCCCGCGAAGTAGGCAACCACCACCTGTAAGAACGATTCCTCTTTCTACGATGTCGGCGGCAAGTTCGGGAGGAGTTCTTTCCAATACGGATTTGATTCCGTCTAGGATTTCGTCGGTAGGTTCTTTGAGTGCTTTTCTGATTTCGTTGGAATCCAGTTCGAGTGTGCGAGGGAGTCCGGAGATCGCGTCTCTACCTTTTACTTCCATTGTATCCACCCGTTTGTCCGCGAATGCATTTCCGATGGTAAGTTTGATATCTTCCGCAGTTCTTTCCCCCACAACCAGGTTGTATTGGTTACGAAGATATTTTACGATAGCTTCATCAAATTCGTCCCCTCCTGTACGGATGGACTCGGCAATCACCATACCACCGAGGGAGATCACAGCGATTTCTGTGGTACCTCCTCCGATATCTACGATCATGTTTCCTGCCGGCTCATGGATCGGGATGTTGGCACCGATGGCAGCTGCCAAAGCTTCTTCGATGAGAAAGATCTCACGCGCTCCCGCTTGCTCTGCGGATTCCCGAACGGCACGTCTTTCCACTTCCGTAATTCCGGAAGGAACTCCAATGACGATGCGGGGTTTTACAAATGTAGTGCGATTGTGTACTTTTGCGATGAAATAGCGGATCATCTTTTCCACGGTTTCAAAGTCGGCAATCACCCCGTCTTTCATCGGGCGAATGGCAACGATGTCTCCCGGAGTTCTACCAAGCATTCGTTTTGCTTCCTGGCCTACCGCAAGGACTCTTCCGGTGGAAGCTTGGACTGCTACTACGGATGGTTCGGAGAGAACAATACCTTGCCCTTTCACGTGAACGAGTGTGTTTGCTGTGCCTAGATCGATACCCATGTCGTTCGAAAATAGTCCGTAGAGGTTGTCAAAAATCATATGATGTCCTGATATAAGTATGAAACGGTAGGATCACGAAGATGGTAAGTCGAAAAACCATCAGAAAAGCTTAAAACTACCTGTTCCCATTAATTTTCGGTAGGATTTTGCTTTCAACCGTAAAAATTTTTCATAGGATTGATACTAGAAAAATGCTACCATTCAGCCAACTTTTAAAGAAGAGAAGTGGGGCGAGTTCTCATGAAAAGATACTCGCGGCCATCGATCTGGGAACCAATTCCTTTCATATAGTCATCGTTCGCATCCGTGTCGATGGAACCCTCGAACCTATCACCAAAGAAAAAGAGTCCGTCCGATTGGGAAGCGGTAGCGGGGATTATGCGGTGATCCAGGAAGATGCGATAGAACGCGGGCTATCCTGCTTAAAACGATTTAAAACATTGGCAGATTCTTACCAAGCGGAGATCAGGGCTGTCGCCACAAGTGCGTTACGCGAAGCCGAGAATAGAGACATATTTCTTGATCGGGCGGAAAAAGAAGTCGGCTTAAAAATCGATGTGGTTTCGGGAAATGAAGAGGCAAGACTCATTTATTTGGGGATATTGCAAGGTCTTCCCGTTTACGATAAACGAATTTTAATGATCGATATCGGGGGAGGGAGTACCGAGCTACTTGTGGGAGAGAAAGGAGAGATTCTTTTTTCTACGAGTTTAAAACTCGGTGCGATCCGGCTGACGGAAAAGTTTTTGAAAAAAGATCCTTTGGGAGTTGTGGATTTGCAAAAATGCAGAATTCACATCGAATCCGTACTTTCCGCGTTTTTACCTCAGATCGAACAATGGAAACCGTTTCAAGTTGTAGGATCTTCCGGTAGTATAACTTCCGTTACATCTATGATTCTGGAAGGAAGGGGAGAAAAGGTGGACCGCTTGAACGGTTTTGAATTCACTTATGATCAATTCAAAGAAGTTCGCAAATCCGTTCTGGAAGCGGATAGCGTGAAAAAACGCCTGAAAATCCCGGGACTTGATTCCAAGCGGGCGGATATCATCGTGGGCGGGATTTTGGTGTTGGACGAAGTATTGCACCGTGTGAAAGCTCCTTCGGTGATTGTTTCCGATTTTGCACTCAGAGACGGAATTGTCTACGATACGATTGAAAGTTGGTATCGTCATGAAAACACGAATCTTCCTGCTTTGGATAATATCAGGGACAAGGCGCTTCGAACGGTCTCCAATTTGTATCCTCAAGGAAAAAAACATGCCGAGCAAGTTGCCAAACTCACCTTGCAGTTGTTTGATGATTTGAAGGATTTACACGGATTGGGGGCGCAGGAAAGAGAATATCTGGAAGCGGCTTGCCATCTTCACCAGGTAGGACTTTGTATTTCCCATCATTCCTATCACAAACATAGTTATTATATCATCAAAAACTCGGAAGCGATGGTCGGGTTTTCCAATTCGGAAATCGAAATCATCGCACTTGTTTCACGGTATCATAGAAAGGGAGGACCGAAAGGGAAACATGAGGAGTTTAAATCCCTTCGTTTCGAGGATCAAACTTTGGTAAGAAAACTTTCTTCCCTGCTTAGGATCGGAGACGGATTGGACAGGTCGGAGAAATGTTTGATCGATCAGGTGAAAACAGTTCGTCAAGGTTCCAAGGTCATCTTGGAAATGATTCATTCGAAAGAAAACGATCCGCATTTGGAAGTTTGGTCCGTAGAAGAAAAAAAAGATCTGTTTGAAGAGACGTTCGGTTTGAAGCTGGAGTTCCAAGCTAAGTCTTCCTGAAGATTGGCTGTGGAGTTTCTCTCCTAAGCAAAAGGTGATCCGAATGAAATACTTAGTCTATCTGACTTCCTTTTTGGCTTTTTCCCCTGTCTTCGCTTTACCCATCGACTTGAGCAAAAATTGGCAAGTCACTACCGGATGGGTTTTGGAAGTTTTGCCTAGTTCTCCTCATTGGATTCAATTGGACGCTTTGCCTTTGAGTGATGTTATTCCCAAATTGAATTTTAAATCAGATAATATTCATTATGTGACTGTGCATAAGAGTTTTATCATAACAAACAAGGATATGGAAGAAACCGCAAAAGATGCATTCAGCCTGCATATCCCTTATATTTCCAATGTGTACCAAATATATATCAACGGTGATTTGGTGAGCCAGGGAGGGCAGATCGAAGAAGGTCGGATTCTAAAAAGCGGATACAGAAGGCATGTCATCGTTGGAATGGATCGTTACCGGTTGAATCTCGGGTGGAACGAGATTCGGATTTTGATCGCTTCCGCCCCGGGAGAAGAACTTAACATTTACCGCTTGTTTAATGATATTCCTGCAAAGATTGATTTTGCTTCCGAAAACCGAAAAATACACGAAGAGTATTTTACTTATATGCTTCTCTTTTTGTATTTTTTCGTGGGTGTGTATCACGGATTGTTTTATATTAAAAGAAAAAAAGAAACATATAATCTGTATTATGCGCTATTTTCGATCTTTTTATCCGTCTACATGGTATTCCGTTCCCAGGCGATTTATGTTTTGGAGCTGGAGCCTTATCTTCAATCCCGCATGGAATATTTCGTAGTCTTTTTTATTCCTGCTTGGTTGCTCCTTTTTACGGAACAGTTTTTTCGGGGATACCTCGGCCGGATTTCTCTTTTTTATCTGGTTTTTGCAGGAGTTTTGGCCCTGGTTCAGCTTTTTGTTACGAGGCCAGTCTCTGTTCAGATTTTACTGATTTGGCAGATTTCCGTTCTTATTTTTTCCTTATATACGGTTTATCTGATTGTTAGGGGAGTATTTGTTAAAAACAAGGACGCAAAACGAATGTTATTTGGATTTGTCGTCATGTTTGTTGCAGGGTGTTGGGATGTTTTGGGAAGTATGGGAGTTCTTCCCATTCAGAACTTGGGACTGCTTCGATTCGGTTTTTTATTTTTTGTTTTGGGAATCGCCGTTGTACTTGCAAATCGTTTTCTTCGCGTTCACAAGGAAGTGGAAAAACTCAACGCCACCTTGGAGAAAAAAGTGGAAGAGAGAACAAATGATCTTCAAAGAACACTTACCACCGTACAGGAGTTAAAGGTACAACAAGATGGGGATTATTTTCTTACGTCTCTTTTGCTCGAACCTCTTTCTGCAAATCATTCGAATTCGAGTTTGGTTCAAATCGAATCTTTTACTAAACAAAAAAAAGAATTCGAGTTTAGAAATAAAAAAAGGGAAATCGGCGGCGACATCATCATTAGCGATGTAATCCTGTTAAATGGAAAAAGATACACCGTGTTTGTCAACGGAGATGCTATGGGTAAATCCATGCAAGGGGCAGGTGGTGCACTTGTGCTCGGAGTTGTATTTTTATCTTTTATCAAACGAACCCAGTCAAAAAAAGAGTACAAAGAAAAGTCTCCTGAACGCTGGCTGAAAGAATGCTTTTTGGAATTACAATCTATCTTCGAATCCTTTGACGGTTCGATGCTTATCTCCGTAGTCATGGGTCTTGTGGAAGAAGAAACGGGATTACTTTATTATATCAATGCGGAACATCCTTGGACAGTTCTTTATCGGGACGGCGTGGCGGGTTTTATCGAAGACGAATTGGAATTGCGCAAAATCGGAACCAAAGGGATGGAAGGTGACATTCGGATTCGCATTTTTCCATTGCAAGCGGAGGATGTATTGTTTGTAGGCTCGGATGGAAGGGACGATTTGATTTTGCCGCAAGGAAATGCGGAAAATCGCCTAATCAATGAAGACGAAACTCAGTTTTTACGCAGGGTGGAAGAGTCCGAGGGAAAATTGAAGGATTTGGTAGAAAGGCTTAAATCGTTCGGAGAACTTTCTGATGATTTAACTCTTGTTCGTCTGGAATGGAAGGGTGAGCCGAAAACACTTCAAAATAAAGATGATCTTCGGGAATCCGCACGGATGGCACTTCAAACCAGAGACTATGAATCGGCCGTAGAAACATTGGAAAAGATGCTTCCTTATTTGCCCACGGACGATGAGATTCTGCTCCAGTTGAGTTATGCCTATCGCAAACTGAAACATTTCAAAAAAGCAATCGATTTGGGAGAACGGTTGAGATCGAGAGATCCGAAACATTTTAGAAATCTGGTGCATTTGATCGAATGTTACAGGCTCGTTCGTAATGAAGAAAAAGCGGATAAGTTGTTATTAAAGTTAGGCGCTATTGATTCGGAACATCCTCAATATTTGAAATTGAAATCCGTTTCGGAAGGCAAACCAAGGTAGGGGGAGGAGGGGAGTTTTTAGTATACTATCCCCGCCCTATTGAGACTGGGTGGGGATAACCACCCGCCACCCAATGCGTTCCTTTTATCACATCGCCTACTTTTTGTAAAGCGGTTCCCTTTTTTTGGGAAATTTTCTTCGGATAAGTTCGCCTTTTTGCCTGATTACTTCTTTGCCAGCTCGTTTGCAAGTTCAACTAACAAGCGTACTCCGTATCCCGTTGGGCCGCTGGTTTGAGTTCCAGAAGCTTTTTTTCTCCAGGCTGCGCCTGCGATATCAATATGAGCCCAATCGATTCCTTCGGAGACAAACTTGGACAAAAAGACTCCTGCTGAAATCGTCCCGCCGCCTTTCCCTCCACCCGTAATATTTTTCAAATCGGCGATATCGGATTTCAAATCCTCACCATATTCTTCCCAAAGGGGAAGTTCCCAAACCCGATCATCTGACGCATCGGAAGCTTTGTGCAAAGCTTCCCGGAGCGGAGCGGAATTTGTCATAATCCCCGCAGCTTCATGACCTAACGCGATGATTACGGCACCTGTAAGAGTGGCGAGGTCCACCATATAGTCCGGTTTGTAAGTTTTGGAAACATAAGAAAGAACGTCACCAAGAACAAGTCTGCCTTCCGCATCCGTGTTTTGCACTTCCACAGTAGTTCCGTTATAAGCAGTGTAAACGTCGCCCGGTTTGATCGCCTTTCCATCCGGCATATTTTCCGCGACTCCGATTGCTGCGATTACATGGATGGGAGCTTTTAGTGCGGCAATGGCACCTATTGCGTGTATGGCGGCGGCGGCACCGCACATATCGTATTTCATTTCATGCATTTCTCCGGGAGGTTTCAAAGAGATTCCACCGGTGTCGAAAGTTAATCCTTTCCCGACTATCGCAAATTTCTTTTTGGCTTTTGCAGGTTTGTATTCTATAATCACCATTTTTCCGTTCAGTTCGGATCCCCGACTAACAGCAAGAATTCCTCCGAAACCTTCTTTTTTCAATTGAGGATCATCCCAAACTTTGACGGTGAGTTTGCCTTCTTTGGCAATTTCTTTCGAGCGGGATACAAAGTCGTCCGGGGTAAAATAATTGGCGGGTAAATGTGCAATATGTCTTGCGCCATTGATGTGTTTGGCGACAATTTTGCTTTTTTCCAAACCTTTTTCGGCTTCTTTCTCCGATTTTTTATCTTCGAATACTAGCGCGATGGAACCGGGAGTCGTTTTTTCTTTTTTCTTGGTTTGCAAAACACTCACAGGATAAGATCCGATGGAAAGCGAGTTTGCGATTTGATAAGCGATTCTTTCCGCAGAAAAAAGTTTTGTGAGTTCTTTTTGGATATGAATTTCCAAACCGACACCGTTCCATTTCAGAACTTTTTCTCCGTATTTGATAAATAGACCAGCTAACTTGCGAAAGATGAGTTTTTCTTTTTCTCCGAGACCGATGTAAAGGATTTGTTCGGATTCATCTTTTAACTCCTGCCCGAAATCACCCGAAAAAACTTTCGCATTCACCTGGTTTGGAAATTTTTTGCCTAGTTTTTCTTTTACTTCGTCTTGAAAAACAAGTTCGACTTTATAATGAGTATTGCCTTTGAGATTGCCTACTTGAAAGCTGAGAGGAGAGGTTTCTATTTTCATTCTTTTTATAATTCCTGAATATCTTTGATGATTTCTTCTACGTGACCTTTGACCCTTACCTTGTCATAGATTTTTTTGATTTTGAGAGAGGAATCCAGGATAAAAGTCGTTCGAACAATTCCCAAACCTTTGCGTCCCATAAATACCTTTTCCCGCCAAACGCCGTACTTTTCACAGATTTCACCAGTCTCATCCGAGATCAGATCGAAGTTTAAACTTTCCTTCTCTATGAATTTTGTATGAGATTTGGTGGTGTCTTTTGAAATTCCCACAACATTGAATCCTAATTTTTTGATCCTTGCGAAGTTATCCCTAAAATCACAAGCTTCCGTTGTACAACCCGGCGTCATATCGCGCGGATAAAAATAGATTACGACTCCGTTTTTGCCTACTAAATCAGCAAGTTTTACCGATTCGTCATTTGCATTTTTTGCTGTAAAAGCAGGTGCCTTTTTACCTACGATGAGTTCTGCCATTGGATCCCCTTTTTATTTATCACTTAGACAAAATTCTGTTGTAAAATCAAGATTTTCTAGCGATAACATAAACATGGAAGCTAAGGAAAGAGTACAGCTGATTCGAGAAGGAAATCAGGCATTTAATGCGGGCGATATCCGAAAGGCACGCGAGATCTTTCTCAAAACCGGTTACCAGGACGGCCTTGTTCGTTTGGGCGATCATTTTATGTACGACAAAAGACTTCCTATGCTTGCATTCGGTTATTATAAAAAGGCGGGGCGCAAGGACAAGGTGGATGAGATATTCCAACGAATGGTGATGGCATTGTCCGAGTGGCTGGGCAAAGACAAGTTCAAGTCTTCCGAGGTTTCTACTGCTTCCGATCAAGCTGCAAACCGGGAAGAATCCGTAAAAGAACTGAATCCCGACGATTTCAAAGTGCATCCGATCTTAAAAGCAAAAGCTTTGGAAATTTTGAACGGGAGGAAATAAATTAGCCACTAAATGATCGATTCTTTCACCTTACAGACATTTATCGTTTCCGCTCTTATTCTATTTTCGATCATTTCCAGCAAACTCTTCTTTCGATTCGGATTTCCGATCCTTTTGATTTTTTTAGTCTTTGGTATGTTAGCTGGCTCTGACGGACCGGGTGGACTTGATTTTTCGGATTATAAATTAGCCCAATCCATCGGTACTTTTTCACTCATTTATATCCTATTTTTGGGTGGTTTGGAAAGCGATTGGGAAGCAGTCAGAAATTCACTTTCCGTCAGCTTAAAACTTTCCATACTGGGCACTCTTCTCACTGCTTTGATTTTGGGATTACTCATCCATCTTCTTTTTCCCGTGTTGGGATTATTGGAATCTCTATTACTCGGTTCCATTGTAAGTGCAACGGATGCGGCATCCGTATTCAATATTTTCAAAACAGGTAGCTCCGATCTTGAAGAACGTTTGAAAAAAATCATAGAATTCGAATCCGGATCCAATGATGCGCTCGGTGTATTATTAACGACTATATTTATCAACCTGATCACTACGGATAGTTCCAGTTTTTCCGGTTGGTATTTTGCCCGGTTTTTCTTTCTGCAAATATTTGTGGGAGTCCTGATGGGATACAGTTTCGGGCTTGTGATCGTGTATCTGATGAACACCGTAAAACTCGGATATGACGGTCTTTATCTGGTATTTATCACTGCTTGCGTACCTTTTGTTTATTCTGTCACGACTATCTTTATGGGCAACGGATTCCTTGCGGTCTATATTGCAGGGATGCTTATCGGAGGATTCAAATTCATTCATAAAAAATCCATATTTCGTTTTTTAAACGGATATGTTTGGATTTTACAGATCGGAATGTTTTTATGTTTCGGGCTTCTTGTTTTTCCTAGCCGCCTAGCACAAATTTGGTTGCCAGGACTTAGTATCGCTTTGTTGCTGATCTTTTTTGCAAGACCCGCCGCGGTATTCATTTCTTTGATCGGCGAAAGAATGCCCACCAGAGAAAAATTGTTTATCTCTTGGGTCGGGCTTCGGGGAGCATCGCCCATCATTATGGCAACCTTTCCGATTGCTGCGGGGATTGCCGGCGGAGACTTATTATTTCACGTTGTATTCTTTGTTGTACTCATTTCATTACTAGTCCAAGGTTCCACAGTACAGAAGGTGGCCAGACTTTTGGGAATTTTAAAACAAGATTCGGAAAGCCTCTATCGTCCCCGTGATTTTGATAATATCGAATTTCCGGGAATGAGTCTGCAGGAAATGATCGTTCCTTACAATTCCAAGATCGTAGACAAAGCCTTGTTTGAAATCAAACTTCCTGCCGAGTCTCATATACTTCTTATCGCCCGGGGGGAACAGTTCCTGATTCCTTCGGGAAATACGCAAGTGAAGGGCGGTGACGTGGTTTGGGTGCTTGCCAAGGATGAAGTCATCTCCTATATCGGAAATGTTTTCCGAACAGGAGATATGACTCCGATGTATCCGAATTAAAAGTTAATATCTTTAGCTACGCCTAATTGCAGTGTAGTGGACTCGATTCTTTGTTTCCCGGAGTATAAAATCATTTCGTAAATGGTTTTGTTGATAGCGTCACCTTGCACGGAGAAGGTGGGACGGGAAGATAGAGAAAGCAAAGCCAGAACATTCGATCCTATCGGATTGGAGATTTCCGTTACGATCGAATCCTTTTCCGTAGCGATGAAAAATCGAAATGAGTCGGTTATCTTTAAGTTAAAGCCGAGTAAGAACCTGTTTCCACTGACTTTATAATTTCCTTGGGAATGATCTAATCTTGTCATGGAAACCGCAGAACTATTGGACAATAGAAATCCTTGCGCATTTCCATCCACTTGGTATTTTCCGTTGGATTGAATCAGGAAATTGCTGAATAACAGCGAGTCAAAATAAACGGTAAGAGTAGGTGTGATATCATATTCCAAACCCAAACCTAAATACCCGAGTGCGGCATTGCTTTTATAAGTTTCGGTTCCGTTGAGTAAACCCAAATTAGTATCGGTAAAGTAGTAAGTATCCACTTTGTTCTTCAGGTTTTGGGTTAAAGATCGGTGTACGAATTTGGGAATTATACGAAGCCCTTCGTAAGCATTGATCACCGTTCCGAATGTGAGTTCCAATTGGTTGTATCCGCCGGAATACTTTCCTGTTTGCAATTCTCCCGTTCCGTACCTTGCCATCGGGAAACCGCCGTTAAGCATGCTATAGCTTGCACCGAAGAGCAGATGGGAGAATGTTGTATTTTTCAAAGGTGCGTAATAATCCGCACCCACCTTACCACCGTAAGCTTTGTTTTTGTCCTTCCAATTGTCTTCCAAAACTCTATTGTAAAAAAGTTGAAAACCTTGATTTCTGTTTTCCCAATCTGAATTGTAAAATCCGGAAAGCAATGCAAGTTTAAGACGGAGGGCACTGCCTTCTACTTTACCGGCCTGAGCCAGCAAAGGCGTAAAATGTAGAATCGGTAATAATAGAAATAGGAATTTTATTTTTTTCATATCTGTCTCCTTCATCGAGTGTGGAACTCTTTTTGTATCGTAATTTTTTTGTTTAACCTAAAGCCGTAATAAACGGGAATTGCGCTGAGCGTAATCACTAATCCCCATAATGCGTTCACAGGTTTTTCCTTAAATAAAACAATCATAACTGCAATGTTTGCAACTACATAGATGATGATCGGAATCGGATAAAAAGGAATTTTATATTCGGATTTGAATCCCATTTTTTCAAACCGGAATGGAGTCAGCGCCGTCAAACAAGACAATACCAATATGGAACAAGTGATCATATAAAGTAGTGCTTCTATTTCTTTGACTAATAAAAATAGGATAGCTACCAAACATTGAAAAAAAATGGAAACATAAGGACTGTGGTATTTTTTATGAACTTTCGCAAAGCTCGGTAAAAACGCACGATCTCTTGCCATTGCAAAGTAAACTCTGCTACCTCCGATGATGATCGCAGAGAGTGATCCTAGAATAACCCAGGAAATAAAACCGGTTGTGAGAATGGATAAATGGCTGCCGAGTAACCTTTGAAAGGCGATCGCTCCGATCCCATCTTGTCCTGACAAAACATCGCTAGGCGCGGATACTAGGAACAAAGTATTCAGGGAAATATACAAGCCGGTTACAAGTAAACAGGCGGTCGTTGCGGAGTGAACCAAATTCTTTTCGGGGGATTTTACCTCTTCGGCTATATAGGTGATCATGTTCCAACCGAGATAGGAAAAAGATACTGGCACGATTCCGATCAAAAGTTTGGATAAAAACGAAAAAGATTGAAAATCGGGAAAAGGTGCGTTTAACAGATAACCCCAGTTTGCATTCCCCAGAGAAAAACCGAATATCAAAAACAGAACCAAGCCTATGATTTTAACTACTGCAAAAAAGTTTTGAACCCGAACTGCCGATTTGATTCCGAAAAAATTAAGTATGCTGAAAAATACGATTGGCACAACGCCGATGAAAGTCGAAGTACCGATTTGAAAATCCACACCCAAGAATTTATAGGTGGGAGAATTCCAAATCGGGATATCGGGGAACAAAATGCAGATATATTTTCCGAAGGCGAGAGCCAATACGGAAATGCAGGCGGAAAAATTAGTAAGTAGGGAAGACCATCCGCTTACAAATGCCAAAAGAGGGGAATAAGCCACTTTTAAATATACATAGTCCCCTCCCGCAAAAGGAAGCAAACGTGCAGCATAAGCATAGGTGATCGAACCACATAACGCGAGTAAACCGCCTAAGGCCCAACAGATTAATACGATCCAGGGATTTCCCGTTTCCTGTAAAAGAAAACCGGATGTAAAGAAGATTCCCGACCCCACCATCGAAGAAAAAAGTAAAGAGATGGAGTCAAAAAGATTGAGAGAACGTTTTAGCTCCAGGCTTATCCGCCTAGCAGGCGTTTTACAACAGTTTCAGAAAGAGGTTTTTGCGCATAAGGAGATACATCCCCCATTTTCCCTTTGAATTCTTCCGGGCTATGCATCATGCCGAGAGAGAAAATATTTTCTCCTTCTACTTCTTTCTTTTTCAATTCTTCCACCAAAGCACGAATTCCGGATCCGGTTGCCGCTAGCGCATCTTTCTTGGAAAATTTTCCTTCTGCGTTTGCAAGTTCCGGAAACAAGGGTTCGTTTTCAAAAAGAATGTGAATCAGGTCTTCCTGTTTGGTGTTATTATCTTCCAGGAAACTCATACGAGATTGTTCCTTGGACAATTGTCTTTGTAATTCCGTCAGTTTTGATTGGATGTTGTGGTACTGGACGGGAAGGCTGACAGCAAAATCCGATTTTGTTTCGGAAGTTTTCGCACTTGCGTTTGCTCCCGAAGAATTTGAGTCTTTTACTTCCTTTTTGTCCTGAACAAATCGTTCTGCAGAATTGAGAAGCCGGTTGAGACGAACATCCATGTCCTTACCTTCCTTGATAATCGGGTTATGTCCCCATTTCATGGAGAAAGAAACCCTGAAACTACCAATCTAATTGTCGGCAGCTACGTACAAGAAAAAGATATATTTTTTTGAAAAAATGTAAAGTATTATTAAAGTTGACTGGTTGTTTTGTGCGGCTTTTTTGGGGGGAGTCCCATGGAAAGAAACCAATTACTTCTCTTTCTCAGTTTTTTACTTAGCGCCGTAGCAACTTTACTCGGCATTGTTCAAATCGCCACAAGCTCCGGCTCCGGCCGCTTTTCCGCAGGAACAGGCGGAGGATTATTCCAAACTTCCGAAATCGGTGCGGTTGTTCTCAACATTGGCGGAGAAATCCATTCGGGCGAATCCACATACGATTCCACCGGTGCGGATACCGTTTTACGTGAGTTACGTGATATCGGAGAAGATTCGAATATCAAAGGAATTCTTGTAGAAATCAATTCTCCCGGCGGAACGGTTGCCGCTTCCCAGGAAATATTCAACGAACTACTGGAACTTCGTAAAACCAAGAAGATAGTCGTATCTATGAAGGATGTTGCCGCTTCCGGCGGTTATTATATCGCTTCGGCTTCGGATTATATCTTTGCTCATAACGGAACCATTACCGGTTCCATCGGAGTGATTTCCTTCAGTCCCAATTTTAAAGGGCTAATGGATCGTTACGGAGTATCCGTTCGAACTTATAAAGCGGGAAAATACAAAGACATGTATTCTCCTTTCCGGGATTCCACTCTGGAAGAAGACGAAATGATCAACAAACAACTCACGGACACCTATCGTCGGTTTGTTGAGGATGTTGCCAAAGGCAGAAACAAAACCGTCAAGTCGGTGGAAGAACTTGCGGAAGGTAAAATCTATTCGGGAGAAGATGCGTTTCGAAACAAACTGGTGGATGATATCGGAGGAAGAAGGGAAGCTCATAAAAAACTTTCCGAGCTTTGCCTTTACGACGGCTTAATTCCTCTGATCGAAAAAGAAATCACTCCCTTCGATCGCTTTTTGCAATCAATAGGAGTTCTCTTTGAAGGGAAAGCATTGCAAGCGCATAAGTTGAGTTTGCTTTTCCAATCGCAAGTGCTTGTGATTTTACCCAGTTCTCTTGGAAAATTGAGCTTATGATTCGGGATTTGTTTTATGATTTTGTCGATCTTTTGGAAATAGTATTCCTCGAACCGCTTCGTTTTCCGGAAGAGATGAAAGAAATCCCTTTGGCGAGGGGAAACTCCACGCATTGGGCTTTTGCCATACTTTCCGCGCTCAGTATTGCGACCGGGATGAGTTTGTTATCACCGCCTTACACAATAGGTACGATCGGATTTTTGATTTTCGGTTTTTTTGCCAACCTGATTGCGGTTCGCTTTTTTCCCTTTATATTTGTAATCATTTTCGATTATTACGCGCAAGGGAAAGGGCGCAATGCAAAGGTTAGTGTTTTTCTAAGCTATGCCCGTCATTCGGTCTTAATCTTTATTTTATTTGCGCCATTTTGTACCGTTTTGCAAAACCTTGGCTTCGGCGGACGAGGGATCGGACTTTTGGTCTTGATTTTTCATTTACTGGTTTATTCGCTTCTTGTGGGTCGTGGTGCAAAATACATCTACGATTTAAAAGATAAAGATGCGTTCAAATTCGGATACACCGCACTCGGTTTGAGTATTTTATTTCCTTTATTGTTCAATCTTTACACGGCCACAACCATATTGCAGTCATTAGCTGGAGATTTTTAGTTGAATATATTGATTACCAATGATGATGGAATTTCTTCCAGTGGAATCAAAGCTCTCGAATCCGAATTAGGAAAAAAACACAATACATTTCTGATTGCACCTCTCAAAGAACGTTCCGTAACTTCCATGGCACTTACTGTTTTTCAATCCATGAGAGTGGAGCGAATCAATGACAATCATTACATTGCCGACGGATTTCCTGTGGATTGCGTAAACATAGGATTGTATGCCGAGATTTTTCCTTCTATTGATCTGGTATTGTCCGGAATCAATCGAGGAGTGAATATGGGTTACGATGTTCATTACTCAGGCACTGTCGGTGCCGCAAAACACGGAGCTTTGCACGGAGTTCCTTCCTTGGCGGTGAGTTCGGGAAGGATTGATCCGGAAGACGGATATGAAAAAGAAGCAGTATTGGTAAGTGAGTTTTTGGATTTATATTTTAAAGAGATTGCTCCCGGAGAAGTTTGGAATTTGAATTTTCCTCCTGAAATTGCCGGAAATGGAGGATTGGATCAATTGGTATTTGCCAGACTCGGTCGTAGACGTTATACGGAAAAATACGATAAAAAAACAATCATCGGTGGAGTCAGTGAATTTCAATTGAACGGAAGTCTTCTGGGGCATGACCAGGATGCGGGAACCGATTTTGAAGCCTATTATCAGGGAAAACTTCCTGTCACCCCAATTCAGTTGGATCTGACTCATTATTCCCGTTTGGACGGAATAAAAAAGATTTCCAAATAAATATCCGGCCGTTTCCTATTGATGATAAGGTAAATAACTTAGATGGCAGAAGATTACGTCGGTTATATGCAAAAAGGGAATTATGCTTTGGCATTGACCCTGATTGATAAAGAAATAAACAATTCTCCAAACGATCCTGTTTTGCATTATAATTTTGCATTATGTTGTTTTCAGACAAAAAATTTCAAAAAATCCATTCAGGTTTTCGATCATATCATTCAGGAATATCCCAAGTTCATCGAAATCGACAACGTATATCGTTTGAAGGTATTTTCTTATATTGAATTGAAGGATTGGGATTCCGCCGAAAAACTCATTCAAGAAAGATTAAAGTTGTCTTTGAATGATCCTAAGTTGCTTTCTTTCCTGGCTCATATTTATGAATACACTCATCGTCTGAATGAAGCGATTGAAATTCACCGAAGGATTCTGCAAGGTACGCCCGATTACAGGAACAGCTTAAACTCGTTAGGTTATCTTCTGGCTTTGAAAGAACATCCGACCGAAGCGGAAAAGAAAGAAGCAATCGAATCATTGAAAAAGGCTTTGATGTACGATCCTGAAAATCCTGCTTACCTGGATTCCTTCGGTTTTTTGCTCCAAAAATCCGGAAATCTGGAATCTGCCTGGAAAGCCTTTCAAAAAGGTTTGAAACAAAACCCAAATCACCCCGTTCTTTTGGAGAGATTGAAGAGTTTGCGAAAATAATCTCTCCCTTTTGTTGACACGGCACTTCTTGCCAAAAAACTGGAGAATCAGAACTACTTTCGGGATGTAGCGCAGTGGTAGCGCATCTGTTTTGGGTACAGAGGGTCGCAGGTTCAAATCCTGTCATCCCGAGTCAGTTGTTCTATCTGACCCGGTAGCTCAGCTGGATAGAGCAACTGCCTTCTAAGCCGTTGGTCGGGGGTTCGAATCCCTCTCGGGTCAAGTTCAGTCAGATATGGTGGATGTAGTTCAGCGGTAGAGCCCTGGTTTGTGGTACCAGTCGTCGCGGGTTCGAATCCCGTCATCCACCCACCTCAATCATCAGCAAAGCTGATTCCAAATCCAATTATTTTCGATTTAACATAAAGAAGTTGGGGTCTGAACGATCGTAACAAATGTGAAATTTATTTGACCCTCATACAATCTTTGTATATATTTAAAAATCATGAATCAGACTGTTAATATTTCTTTTGAAAAAACTCTTTTAAAGGAAATTGATAAAATTGCTAAGAAAGAACATAGATCGAGATCGGAGCTGATTCGTGAGGCGGCGAGAGCCTATATAGAAAAAAAGTCCAAATGGCAAACTATCTTTGATTTTACTGCAAATTCCAATAGTAAGAAGACCTTTTCGGAAAACGACGTCTTGGATGAAATCAAGTCGATTCGAAGTAAAAGAAAAGTTTCTTAATGCTCAAAATTCTTTTAGATACGAATATCTATATATCTGCGATTTTGTTTAAAGGTAAACCTAGAGAGATTTTTCAAGATCTCATAGATGAAATTTATACAGGTTTCATCTCAAGGGAAATTTTGGATGAGATTGAATCTACTCTTTCTAAACCTAAATTTAATTTGAATGATGATTTCATTCAGATTGTCCTTTCCGAAATCAGAGATATTACGGTTTCAATTAAAAATAAACCTATTTCCGATTATTTAGAGTTAAGAGATAGAAATGATTATCATATTCTTGGAGCTGCATTCTCCGCAAAGGTGGATTATATTATTTCCGGAGATAAAGATTTACTTTCTTTAAAAAGGATCAAAGATTTTGGTATCATCTCACCTGATGAGTATTTGAAGATTAAAGAAAAACAAAACTAAATATTTTTTTGTGATTGCGGTCGTTCTTGTAAGAAACCCAAATTTCAACTTATATATGAAACAACCAAACAATATCATATTGGCCGATTCAATTTCCGCATTCATCGGTGGAATCGTCACACTCGCTTTGTCTTCCTTACTTTCCGAATGGTATCATTTGTCTAGCGCACTGATTTTATTCATCGGCTTTGTAAATATTTTATACGGATGTTATTCCGGATTTATCAGCTTTCGTCTGTTATCTGGAAATTATATTAAAAATGAGTTTGTTATCATCCTTATTATAGCGAACTCTCTTTGGGCAGGACATTGTTTTACTCAAGTCTGGTATTTGCAGGATATCTCTTCTATCTTCGGACTATTACACCTTGGCTTGGAAGGACTTTATGTTATCGGATTGGCTTATTTGGAAGTCAAGTTTTTACTTTCCATTCTAAATCCGAAGAAGCCCTGAGCTTTCGGAAGCGGAGCATCTTTTACGGTTGATCACCCGTGAGTTCTATGGAAGTATATTTCTAAAGGATTTATTATGGAAGCAAGTTTCTGGCACCAAAAATGGGGAAAAAATGAAATCGCTTTTCACGAAAGCGAAGCCAACCCCCTGTTGTTAAAATATTTCAAGGAACTCTCTTTACCAAAAGGTAGTCGCGTATTTTTACCGTTATGCGGCAAGACTCTTGATATCCCTTGGCTCATTTCCAATGGCTATCGCGTTGCAGGTGCTGAATTGAGTAAAATTGCCATTGAGCAATTGTTCGCTGGACTGGGAGTTGAACCGAAAATATCCAGAGTCGGAGAAATGGATCACTACAGCGCAGAAAGTATCGATATATTTGTAGGCGATATATTCAATTTATCCGCCGAGATATTAGGCCCAATCGATGCAATTTACGACAGAGCTGCCTTAGTGGCTTTGCCTCTTGAGATGCGAACTAGATACACCGGGCATTTAACCGGGATTTCTGCTAAGGCACCTCAGTTGCTCATTTGTTACGAATACGATCAAAACTTGGTAGCAGGTCCTCCCTTTTCGATCAGCAATGAGGAAGTGAAGCAACACTATGCGGGTATTTATAATTTAACTTTCATTGAAAGTAGGGACGTACCCGGTGGATTGAAAGGAAAATGTCCGGCAAAAGAGAATGTATGGCTCTTGCGAAACGACTAATGCATATATTATGCGATATTTCGTATAACTTCGATTTGTCTTAGATTCGAAGCGTCTCTGGCAGGAGGCGTGCCGAAGAATCTGGAATATTCACGATTGAACTGCGATACACTCTCGTAACCGACTTCAAAAGCGGCATGCGATACCGGATAGCCGCTAAAGACCAAAAGTTTTCTTGCTTCAAGTAGCCTTAATTGTTTTTGAAATTGAATGGGACTTAAGCCGGTTATTTGTTTGAATTGGCGGTGAAACGTAGTAACTCCGATGGCTGACTTCGCAGCCATACGTTTTATTTCCATTGGCTTAGTAAAATTTTTCCGAATCCATTGAATGGCTTGGTTGATACTTGGTCCCTTTTGTGTTCGACAAACTTGTCTTAAACGCCACCCTTGCGGACCAAGAAGCACTCGATAAAGGATTTCCCGTTCATAGACAGGAGCAAGTGCCGGAATATGTTCAGGAGTCTTCAGAAGCCGCAACATTCGTAACCATGCTTCGAGAAAATCCGTTGTCGCTTCACAAGCTGCAAACTCAGTAGTAACTTTTTCTTCATAAAGATCATCGGGAAGATCCTTCAGCAAATCCAATAGCGAGTTTTGATTTATAGAAAGACCCACAGATAAATACGGAAGTCCGTTCGGGCCCTGATGTACACGTCCTGTTGCAGGAATTTCCATAGGCACAACGAAATAGGCGGGCGGCTTTAAATTGATCACTTGGTCACCGATCGAAATCGTTTTCCTTCCCTGAATAATTACGCCAATCATCGGTTCATAGATTGCCGCAAGTTGATGTTCAGGCACCTCACCTTTGATGATCACTACGCCCGGCAAATCCGTTGCAGTTGGCTCGGTTTTGGCATTAGAAGTTAGTTGACTGATCTCGTTCAAAATCTCTTTCATTTTGCTATGATACCATAAATGATAGTTTTAGGCTTTTTATGAAACAAAAAATCAAAAAAAACAAGATATTTATTCAAATGAAATTCATCGATCGGTATTATTAGGCAATAAAAAAGTACAATCGGATCTTCTTCGTTTTTTGAAATCACCTATAATGATGATTAATCATTGCTGATTTAAGGAGAATTTTATGAAAGTAGCAATCATCACAGGTGGGAGTAACGGGATCGGAAAAAGCACAGCTCTTGAACTGAGCAAACGTGGAATCGGTGTTATTCTTACCTATCATTCCAATCAGAAGAGCGCTGAGGATGTCATTAGAGAAATCGAAAAAAACGGCACCGCCCGTGCGGTAGGGTTAAAATTGGATCTGAGCCAAAAATCGACTTTCGAGGATTTCACTACGGCTGTGAAAAAGAATCTCGAAGAAGTTTGGCAAAGAAAAACTTTCGATTATTTGGTGAATAACGGTGGAATCGGTGGCGGGATGATGTTCACCGATATGACCGAAGATTATTTTGATAACATACTCAATACGAATTTCAAGGGACCGTTTTTTTTAACACAGAAACTCGTCAAACTAATCGAAGACGGCGGACGAATTGTTAATACCTCAAGTAACTCAAGTTCCATAACTCCTCCGGGATATTCCGCTTACGGATCATTGAAAGCAGCTTTATCAACTTGGTCTCGTTATTTGGCGAAAGAACTTGCCCCACGACAAATCCGCGTAAATGCGGTTTCTCCCGGCCCGGTTCACAGTAATTTTGGTGACGGAGTTTTTGACAAACATCCTGAATACATTAAACCCTTGGCAGAGCAGACTGCGCTGGGTAGAATTGCTAAGCCCGATGATGTCGGCAAGGTCATTGCAAACTTGTTATCGGATGACTTCGGCTGGGTTACAGCTCAAGATATTGAAATTTCGGGTGGTTTTTTGCTTTAAGCCTGCACAGCTTTTTCGAATTACATTGGGCATGGGCCATTTACAGTTTTGGAATATATTCAGCTAACAACTGATACTGTATGTGGCCGTGCAATCGGATTAGAAATCCGAGAGGATATCGTTAAAAAACCTATCAATGATTTTCAACTCCTCCGGCTTGAAACTTGCAAAAATTTCATGAAGCTTTTTATTTTCTGTGTCATGAAATTTTTTATGAATATCAAAAGCGACCTTTCCCTTTTTAGTCAGGGAATAAAGAATTTCTTTCCTATTGTTGTCCCGCTTGCGTGCCTCGATGAACTTTCGATCCACCATTCTGGATGCGATTTTTGAGACGGCTCCCTTCGTCATGCCCGTTTGTTCGGCTATAAACGTTACGTTGGGCTCTTCATGACTTCCGATACAATCAATCACATGCAGTTCCGAAAGAGAAATGTTCCGGACCATCTCGGGGCTCGCACCGCGTGCGGTCAGCATTCGCAGAATTACTTTCTGATGTTTTTCTTCAAAGTTGCGATTATGATCCTGTAATAAAATCAGTTTTTGGATCATAGATTGGATTTCCGGATTCGCTTTTTTCACTCCTATTCCTTTGGAAAAATTCCTTACGAAATCGTAAATCGTGAAATATTATGATGTCAATTCAAAATATTGTTTACGGGGAAACAATATTTTGGAATACTCCATTCATTATTGTATCCATGGAAACAATAATGAAGAGGGCTTATGAAACCGGATTTCAATGTCAAAATCGAAAAGAGCTTAATCGATCGGGTAATCGGAAATATCACCAATGTAATCATCAAACAGAGAATGTCCGAAAAGAAATGGATCATAGGTTCTTTATTCATCGGATGCGTAATTTTTGGGTTTTCGCCGGGACCGATTCATTTGATCAATGATCCTTCCAGATGGGAATTGCGTGAACAGTTTGTTTATCTAACAGGATTGTGTGCGATGTCTCTAATGGTAATGTCAGTGATCCTTTCCTTACGTTTTGAACGAATTAATCGACTGGTGGGAGGATTGGATAAGGCTTATATAGTGCATAAGTGGACAGGGATTTATTCTCTTATATTTGTAATACTTCATTGGTCTACCGAAACAGTTCCTCATTGGTTGGTAGAATTGAATATAATTCCGAATCCGGGAGAATTGGGAGACAGCAGTGGTTTCTCCGAATTGGAAATTGCCCTTTTTCAAAGCGGTACTTTGATCGCTGAAATACTGTTTTATGTGTTTATAATACTCGTTACCATTGCTCTATTCGATAGAATCTCCTATCGTTTCTTTCGTGTTACTCATAAGATTTTTCCCGGCGTATTTCTTTTGCTCGCATATCATGCTGCTACCGCTCCGCTTAAAGAACATTGGTTCACCAGTCCTGCCGCTTATTTCTTGCTTATTCTTTTAGCAATCGGTAGTTATGCGGCAATTATAGGATTGTTTCAGCAAATCGGCAAGTCGCGTAAAGTGGAAGCGGTGATTCAAAATATTGAACTTCACGAAAATGGTATACTTGATATCCGCTTGCAAACATTGGATAAACCGTTCCTGCATCAGGCAGGACAATACGCGTTCCTACAATTTGCACATAACAAAGAACCCCATCCTTTTACTATTGCATCTTCAGGAGTTAATCCGCATATATTACGTTTTGCCATTAAAGGTTTAGGTGATTTTACCAAAGAATTAAACGATCGTATTGAAGTCGGACAATATGTTAAAATAGAAGGGCCTTACGGTGAATTCAAATTTGAAGATAATAGCGAAAGGCAAATATGGATTGCAGGAGGGATAGGAATCACACCATTTATCGCGCGCTTGGAGTATTTATCAAACCAGGGAGGCACAAAAAAGCCGATTGATTTTTGGTATTGTACCCGCGGTGATTTGGATAATCAATTTCCTTCCTCGTTGCAATCCTTATGTGAAAAAAACGGAATCAACTTTTATCATTTAAACTCAAATAAAAAGGAATACTTAACAATTGACAGACTCAAAACAACAATTGGCAATTTTAATAATTCAAGCATTTGGTTTTGTGGTCCTGGCGATTTTGCAAAATATATAATGAAAGGATTGAAATCAGCGGGATTTGATATAAATGATTTTCATTATGATAGTTTCAGCATGCGTTAGTATGTTATCGTTAAAAAAAATACGACCGTACCCTCCATCTTTGCGGGATACGGCCGGTAATTTCATTGTTTTTTAACAAATGCAACCAATTGATCAAGCGCGATTCCCCATCCTTCGTGGAAACCCATGTCTTCATGTTTTTTGCGACTTTCTTCATCACTGTGCATGACTGTTGCGATGTATTTGCAACCTTTTTCGTGTGGTTCCAATGCAATGATCGCCGTAACATAGAACGGATGATCGTTGATGCTATGAGCAGAAGGGCGAAAGCCCGGTAAAAGTCTGTCGGTCCAGGTGAGCCTTTCATTCGGAATCACTTCCAGATAACAACCGATATTCGGAAATTCCTGACCTTCCGGTGAACGCATAACAGTGTAAAAAATCCCACCCGGGCGAAGATCGATTTCGCAATCTATGGTTTGCCAAGGTACAGGAGTAAACCATTGTTTGATATGTTCCGGAGTGGTCCATGCTTTCCATACCAATTCCCTTGGCACATCTACAATTCTTTCCAAGACAAGGTCAAGTTTCGGATCTAGTTTCTGCTCTTTCATTTTTCTTTCTCCTTTAGTTTATACAAAAAATTATCAAGTTGATCCAGGCGTTTTTCCCAAATAGAACGTTGTTCTGTCATCCAATGCTCCGCTAATTTGAGTTGTTTGGGAACAAGATGGTAAATTCGCACTCGCCCTGTTTTATATGATTTCACCAACATACATTCTTCCATCACGGACAGATGTTGCATAAAAGAGGGCAATGCCATATTGAATGACCGGGCTAATTCTCCTACCGCAGCAGGACCTTCACTGAGTCGTTCTATCACGGCACGGCGGGTAGGGTCTGCAAGGGAATGGAAAACAGCGCTGATAGTTTCAGAATTGTTAGGCATCTACCTAACTATTTTCGGAACGGATACTTTGTCAATTTTATTTATGACCGTTTATTTTTGTAGATGCTTTCAAAGAAGGTCAATCCTCATTCTCTACAAACGATTTTAATCTAAGTAGAGTTTTATCCCATTGTTGTGAGACTTGATTCAAGTATTCTTTGATTTCTTCTATCGGCTCCGAGTCAAATTCGAACAGACTTTCCCGGCCGATTCGAACACTTCGTACGATGCCTACACCCTCCAATACTAGCAAATGTTTGGTGATTGCCTGTCTGGAAAGTTTTGTACCTTCCGTAAGCTGAGAAATGGAGCGCGGCCGGCCTTCGCTAAGTTTTGCAACTAAGGATAGTCTTGTTTCATCACCGAGGGCCGCAAAAACGGGTGCATGCATTTTCCGTTTAGGGGAAGTTCTTTTACGGACGGCGCGCGACATGAGCCTCTATGTTTTTCATCTGTTCTTCCCAGCCACCTTCATTCATACGGAATGCATCGAATCTACGATCACTTGGCACTCGGTCAAAGCCCGATTCTGTGAGAGAAAGTAATGTGCCTCCGGGGATCTCTTTCAATCTGAACTCCACTGTTGTAGGTATTTCTTTGGAATAATCGATTTTGGGATCGATTGCATAAGGATGCCAAGTAAATGAAAAGAGTTGTTCCGGTTCCATTTTTTGTACGGTAACCTGCCATTCAATATGTTCGTAACCCGGGTAAGTGATATACCCTCGTGAAACTTGGCCGGGGACAAAGGGGCCATCCAGTTTCACCAGAAACCATTCTCCAAATTCCCGATGATCCGTTAGTGCACGCCAGACCCGTGAAATCGGCGCTTTCAGTTCGATATTTTTTTCAATACGATCTTTCATATTATGCAACCTTTTGATTGCATAATAACTATTCAGCCAAAAAAGGCAACCTTTTTGTTGCGTATTGTTTCGAAATTAAATAAAATTTATCTTTATCGGAATTTCGGGAACCTTTTGCCCATCAAAGGGTTCTTTTATATGTATTTGATTTCAATCTTTGGAATTGAACGGGAGAATTGATGAAAGCAGTACTAGGAACAACTCAGTTGATGGTCGTTCTATTTTTGAGTTTTGCAATCTTTGCTTGGGAAGGGAAAGAAGGTAAAAACGGAGAACGGGAAGGGCGGGAACCTAGAGGAAAATTAACGGAAGAACAAAAGAAATGTTTGGATGAAAATCTCGGAAAACCGACGGAAAGTACGAAGAGAGATCCGGAACTGGCTAGGGCCGCATTTGAGAAATGCGGAATCAAACCGCCGGAAAGAAAAAATGACGGAACTTAAATCAGGGAGGAGATGATTGGAAAAGAGTTCTTATCAATTGGTTTTCAGCCATTCGATAAGAACTTTATCGAATAACTCTGGTTCTTCGAAATGAACTGCATGACTACTTTTTTCAAATATATGATAGGTAAGGTTTTTGAATTTTTCTTTTATTCCATCCCATGTGTGAGCCGGAGGAACCAGGTAATCATAACGCCCCAAACCTAAAAAAACGGGAACATCCATTTTTTCCAATCCTTTAGTAATGTCAATGTCCCTGAAGATCTCTCCCCAAACATAATCGAACATAGTCATATTTACTTCCACATCCGCCCAAAGTTCAGATGCATCGAAATCGTAGTCATACCAGCTTTTTGCTCCAGTTAACAAGCAAAAAGTGATAAATGCTTTCGATGGGTCTTTGGAAATGGCGTCACCCAATTGACTCATCCCTTTGGCTAGAGCAGTCTTTCTTTCTTGCGCCGCAGTTAGATCAAAATGTTTATCCGACTCCGCATGGTTCTCTGAAGAATGGCTGGGCGCGAAACAAGTTAATACCAAATGAGATACATTTTCAGGGTATTTTTTTGCATATTCTAGAGCCATATAACCATGACCTGAATGGCCCATAAGAATCAGTTTCCCCAAATCTAGTTTTTTTCTAAGAGACTCTATGTCTTCGACGAGTAATTCCAACTCGAATTTTGTTTTATCTTTCACTAGGTTGTTTGGAGCGAAGCCCCTATGATCTGCAAAAACCAGTTTGAGATGATTACGAAGATTTTGAGAATAAGTTCTTTGATAATAAAGAGCGCTTCCTACAACCAGGGCAGGTTTTCCTTTTCCTTCGATGATGTATTGAAGATTGAACTCATCATTGCGAAATGTTTGAATTACGCCATTGTACATAATGAAGGACTATTTTTTTAAGCTGGTTGCAAAGTCCAGATTTTTTTAGATTCTAAAACTACCTCGGAGAAGATTGAAACCAATCGGGAAGTTCCGGCATTTTATCTTCCATCCATTCCCAATCGCCTAATACGGTAACAACGGGAGAATTGCCTTCTAAGGCTAATTTCAATCCACGTCCTAAATCGTCTCTACTAGTATGTCGATAAGGACTATTCGGAAATTTTTCTTGGAAAGCTTGCTCTTCGTGCATCCAAGCATAATCCAAAAAGAAATCTTGGAATTTTTTTCCTGATTTTTCCCACTCTTCTTTCAGTATGTTCATTTCCTGATGATCCGTTTTTTTTATGGATCGTTGTAAAATCAAAGAGATTCCCCTAACACTTTTGGAGAAAAAAGTTCCTGCACGAATGATTCTTCTGTTAGGTGGAGACGTGAACGCCCATTCATCCATTTGTTTTTTTACATATCCCATAGAACCGTAAAAAGAATATGTGTGCGGTAGCCAATAGAATGCGGAATAAGCAACCGTGATCTTCGGTTTGAATTCGGTTTCCAGAAGGATCATCGGATCATAAGAAATACTCAAAGCGTCGGAGAGAGCTTTTTTTGTAGTTGCCTTGATAGGAAATCCGACTTCTCCGAGGGCGGGTGTATAAATGATAGCTTCCCATTCCGATGAGAGATTGTTTGATTTTAATTGCTCTTTAACGTTGGTCACAATGTTCGGATCCGCGTAAATTCGTTTTAAGGTAATATCCGCGCCTTCCACATTTGATTCGCTAGTCGTAGATGCAATGAGAACGGCCTCCGGTGCAAGATGACGCAAGGTTTGAAGGGCGGATTGTCCGGCTTCTCCGGAACCACCAATGATAAGATATTGATTCTTGGACATAAATGATTCAGATGATTTGTTTTTTCCAGTTTGTCAAGTGGCTAAAAAATGAAAATTGGATTGCTTGTTTTGAAAAAATAATCTTTTATATTAGAATCTACTTAGACATGAAAGCAGTTCTCACTTGCACTCATTGCCGCGCGCAGCATCATATTACTGAAGCAAAGATCCTTGGAAAAAAAGGAAAATTTTTCTGTAAGTCTTGTCGTGCTGAAAATAATTTCAATTTCAAAAACGACTCCGCTCAAAGCGGCTCGGCATTCTCTTATGATCTAAACTTCTCGGGTGATTTACCCACGAATCCTGTAGTCGGTTGGTTCGAAGGGAAAAAGTACGAAGAATTGAATTTTTACTGGATTGAGGATAAATTGGAAATCATTCCTTCCTCCGACGGAAGTTTGAAAAAAGAATTATCTATTTCCATTCTTGGTTTGTCGTATCCGAGAAAAATCAAAGGTTTCCGATTTGATGTAATTCCGGGAGATCCGGGAAGCCCTCAGAGGCAGGTTTTAGGATTAAGAAATTTTACCACTAATTCTAGTTATAGACTCTCGATAACCGTTGCGGAAGAAACGGAATCCGCGGTTACAGGGCTTATTTATCTGGCACTTCCCGACCCGGACAAAACATATTTGTACGGGAAGTATAAAGCGGAAAAGATACATATCATCAACTTTCTGGAGAACGGAAGTTATGATAAGAATCTTCCGAGCTATCTGTCTAATTTTGTATCTGCAAAAGCGTATTCTTTGGCAGGAAGTATTTTATATCTTCAGGAATGTTTCACTCGGCTTACGGAAGAAGAGAAACTTCAATTACTCAAACTTTTGATCGAGTCTTGGGTGGTTGATTCCTCTTCAGATTCTCATAAGTTCGGTTTCACGGAAGAAAACGTAGTATTCAATTTTATTTTGTCGGAAAAAAAGATGATGGAGTCTCTCGTCTTTTTTCTAGCCAATCATGTATTGCCGTCTAACGAGATTTGGGCGATCATTGAAGATAAAATAAAAAATCACCCTTCTCTTGAATTTGCTTTTTTACCGGTATTTAAAAAAAGATTTCCGGATGAGATCCAAAGGATTCTAGGAAATAAAGAACAAATATCTCCTGTCTCCTTGGAAAGAGATCCTTCCGTTGCTATCCAAAAAGATGACCATGTAAGTCTTTCCGCTTTATTGGATGCAGGTCTACCGGTGGACTATTTAGTAGAGGACGAGAAGGTAAACCCGTTCGGCTTTAACATTTTGCATGAATCATTTTACGGACTGGGTGCGAAATGCGGGCTCCTTTTATTGGAGAAGGGATCAAATCCGAATTTTTTGGATAAAAACGGAGAAACCCCTCTTTTTAAAATTTGTCAAAACAACGAAATGTCACTCAAAGACAAGGTTCTGCTTCTTGACGCAATATTACCTATGCATGCCAATATAGATCATCAATCTAACAGTGGTATGACGGCTTTGCATTGGTGTTCTATGTTTTGTGAGCCTACTATCGCAAAAAAACTCATTCAGTCGGGTGCCAACATCCATCTATTGGATAACCAAGGTTTTGCGCCAATGCATGAAGCATGTAGGTATGGAAATACATCCGTCCTGGCTTTATTATTGGAAGCCGGAGCGGATGCGAAACTTTTGGGAAAAAACGGTAAAAGCGGGCGGGACTTTGCCACTCATGAACTTGAAAATGCGGAATTGGAAGGTGATGAGGAAAAAAAAGCCAAGTTTCAAAGAATTCTGTCTTTACTCGCCGTTTACGGCGGTTAGTTGCTCTGATATAAAATGCGTATATGACATAATCGGGTCGGGCGAATCTTTAAGGCCCCCGCCCTGATTAGGGTTGGGGGGAGTGGCTCGTGGGCTGCCGTCCACCACCTAACACATTCTGGTAGAAAATCCTCTCTTTCCCGGAAAACCCGTAAATTTTTTCAAATTCGTTCGCCTTTTTGCCATTGCCTAGGCAAATGTATTGCCTTGTTTGATATTTTTGGTAACAGCCAATCTTATCAGAAAATACAATAACAAACCGATCGGCCCGAATAGAAAGGTTAGAATTTGGCAAGGAAGAACCAACCATCTTGAGATTCCTAGAGATTTCGCATTTTCAATTTCCCATGTTCCGATGAACAAATCAAAAGATAAATAATGAATCCATCCGGCAAGCAAAGCCCGATCATTCATAAATAACTTTCTTACGTCCGCCAGACTACCGAAACCGCCTTCACCTTCTCCGAAGCTGGTTCCGATAAAAAAAGCATACAGCCCCCCAAAGATAAGTGTTGAGATCAGGATTGTGGTAATGTTCTTCGTATGTTTCCAATTCGGAGCAACGATTAGTATCAGCCAACCTAACACTGCAACATTGCTTGTTATTTGAAATACTGTTTCTAAATTCATAAAACTTCTCCTGGTTTTGAAATTTGTTTGTTTAATTTAAAATTCGAGACAATTAAGAAAATTCCTAAAATGGACAGAGACAAGGATGCTGCATATGCTATTTGGAATTTAAGACTAGTTGCAAATAAAGATTCACCGGTTAACGCTTGTATCTGCATTATAATGGTTGTCGACAAGTATGAGATACCGAAGAGTCGTAACGACATAAAATCGGAGATACTTTTTTTATCATCTTCTCTACCCATGGAAAAAATCCAGGCGAGAATTGAAAAAAATTGCATAGCGTGCATTCCGAAAAAATGAGGTACCCGCATATCACCTGCTAACTTGCTCCACCCGAAGAAATCGATACCTTTTCCGCCGTCCGTCGCTCCGAATGTATGCCCGCCGCTTGTAGTAAAGATTCCTCTCTGCATTTCCGCTATTTGTTCGGTTCTTGGCTGAGTCATAAAAAAGCCAAGAACCATTCCGTATGCGGCGATTCCAAGTCCCCAAACAAGACTTTCCCGCAATAAAGGATGGATATCCGATTTACGAATTACTTGGAGGGTAATGAGAAGATGGGCAATCCAGAAAATGGTAATGCTGATTCCCATAAGTGAAAAGATAAAACCGTTCAAGGGAGAGCTTATATTGAAATGGCTATCGATACCTCGCGCAGATTGAAAATAGATACATATAATTTCGATTAGGAACATGAGAGTTAGAACCCAAGATAAACTGTAAATGTATTTTTCCTTAAGTCTTGAAATCTGTAAAATCCATACCAACGTAAAAGAATAAACGGCTATTGAGATTGTGAATTTAACCGATTTTGTCCACATCGGTGCTGATGATATCATCCTTTCATCGAAAAAATACAAAGGAAGCAAAATCAACAATGCGATTCCCATAAGTATTCCGTTTGCATATAGCGGATTTTTTCCTTTAAAGACGAGGTTTGCAATTAAAGACATGGTTGACTCCTCTGCGTTTTGAATTGAAATTGATGTTGACAGTGTATATATTTAAGTAGTCGATGTCAACATAAAAAGTGGACACTGCAAACATTTATGAAAAAAAAAGAAAACAAAACTTCCAAACAAACCCCGGAGTCATACCACCATGGTGACCTACGAAACATGGTTCTTTTGCGTTCTGAAGCGATTTTAGAGGAAAAAGGGGTCCAAGCTTTAAGTCTCCGGGATGTAGCCTCGGATTTAGGCGTAAGCCATTCTGCGCCCTACCGGCATTTTCCGAACAAATTGGATCTTTTGTACGCTTTGGCGATTCGTGGGTTTTCCGATTTGCGCGATGCGATGGATCGGGCCTGGAAAGAAAATGAAAGCGCTCTTCTGAAATTGAATGCCGCAGGTTCGGCTTATATCCATTTGGTACTTCTTCATCCCAGAAGAACGGAACTGATGTTTGGCGGAGAAGTGAATTGCGGGGAGGACCCTCCTGAAGAACTCCAGCAAGTAGGCAAAGAAGCCTATATGGGTTTATATCGAATTGTAGAAATGGGGCAGGCTGGTAATGTTTTCCGAAATGATTTCACGGCGGAAACTCTTGCGATGAGCGTTTGGAGTTCCGTGCACGGATTTGCAGTGATAAATGAAAGATATTGGCGTTTAACAAAAACAGAAGAAGAAAGAGAAATCATACGAAAACAAATGAATTCTCTTTTGGAGATAGTAGTGCATGGGATCCGGATCAATCCGTAAAGTAAATCACCCTGCTTGTAACTTTTGAAATCTCCCCTTTGTTCTCTACAATGACTTCCATTTCGATCGGGTAATCTTTTAAAATCATTACCAAACCTATGCCCGAATGGTGGGGATCGTTTTCATTCAATTCTAATTTCTGAATATAAAGATCGTCAAGATTTTCCGATTCGAAAATTTCCTTTAGATTTACTTCATAAGTTTGTAGGCTTTTGTCATTTGTATAATTGATGACAACCATTTCAAAACAACGGGTTCTATAGGCTAACTCGAGATCAATATCGGCTTTGTCATTATAGGAATATTTGGCAGCATTTTCCAAAAGTTCGTTGAACACAGTTGAGATGGAATTTACAATTTCGGAACTTCTCATTGCTTCCGGAGTTGCCGTTTCATTGGGAATGAAAGAAAACCCGTAAAAATAAGCAACAAAGTCGGAAAGAATCCCGATCCGTCTCCAGTGAGACATCAAATCCAACGGCTTTAAATGAACCGAGATTCTGGAATCAGCTTCTGTTTTTAAAATGTCTATTGATTTTAGATTACTGTACTTTCGCATAATGCTTGTGTATAACGGAAATAGGATATAGTATTATTTCAAAGCCGCAAGCGCTTTTTCTAATGCAAATCGCATTAATCGTCTTTCTTCGAGATCTGTACTGATTTTATCGAAATGTAGCGGTTTCAACAAGAATCCGTTATTGTCAAATTTCAGGAATGGATTTTCCTTCTTCTCCTGGTTCTCTTTCAGCCCGATCACTTGGTAGGTTTCTATAGGCGTGTGCACTCCCTTAACTACGATCTCACCTTTGGGTCTCGTTTCGATAAACTCGTCTATCAGGGATTTAGTTGCGTTGGAGATGAGCACTCCGCCGGGCTCAGATGCGTGTTCCAATCGGGAAGCCACATTCACCGGACCGCCAATGATTGTGTAATCCATCCTTTCATTGGTTCCAAAGTTGCCTACTGTAACATAACCTGTATTAATCCCGATACGACAAGTAAGACTGTGGTTGATTCCCGACTTTCTCCAATACTCGTCCAAAGCAGGAAGACTGTCTCTCATCTCAATCGCCATTTTCACACAATTTAAGGCATGAGCGGTATCGTTTTCAAACACAGGTGCTCCAAAAAAGATCATAATGGCATCACCGATAAACTTATCTATGGTTCCGCCGTATTTGATCGCAATGGAGGACATTACGTCCAGATACTTGTTTAGACAGTCGGATAGGATTTCCGGTTCGATGGAATCCGTAATGGTTGTAAAGCCTACAATGTCCGAGAAAAAGATAGTGAGTTTCCGGCGTTGATAAGAATTGATCGATGTTTCATCTTCTTTGGAACCGGTGATCATCTCATGGAGTTGAGGGGATAGATATCTCCTCATACGATCCATAAACATTTGAATCTTTTTATTATTTTCCAGGAGCTCGTTTTCCACTTCAGTGGAATGGTCTATGATATTTTGGTAAAGTACTTCCAGCTCGGCGTACTTGGCCTGTTCTTCCTCAAGTAGTGCTTGTAAATCTTCACCGCTCACGAGAATCCTACACCTTTCTTTTCATTACCATCACGGTAATATCGTCATACAATTGCATTCCGTCGATAAACCCGTAGATGTCTTTATAAATTGCTTCGATAATTGCATCCGTAGTAGGAAGACCCGAGTGTTTTTCTAAAGATTCAACCAAACGTTTGGAACCGAATTGTTCCCTGTTTGCATTTTCCGCTTCCGTAGCGCCGTCCGTATAAAGAAGCATAATGTCTTTCAAACCGAGTTCGATTTTGTGTTCATGAATGAATTCGTCGATGGATTCCGTCAGACCGACTAACATACCATGATCGGTTGTATCGATGATCTCCGTTTTCTTCGTCGCTTGTCTGTAAATCAGGATGGTTTCGTGCTGGCCGGCTGTTGTAAAAACACCGTCTTTATACGCGAATAAGGAGAGAGTGAGATTTCTAATGTCTTTCATTCTTATATGAATATTAGAAAATAAGATAGAGTTAATAGACTTTAGAGATTCGCGTAAGGATTGTGTTTTTGCCCGCAAAGTAGTGATAAATGCGGACTGAGTCATTAGCATCACAACTCCGGAAGCCAAACCATGATCCGTTACATCTCCTATACCGATGTAAATCGTGCCGTCTTCATGAGGAATGACATCGTAGTAATCTCCACCTACTTCGTTAGCCGAATCCATTCTTGCGGAAATTTCCAATTCTTTGATCTCTACTAATTCTTCAGTACGGGGAAGAACCATCGCTTGGATTTGTCTTGCAACATCCAACTCCATTCCCAAACGCATGTTCTCTTCCAGGATGGCTTGCTTTTCCGTATTGGAAATCAAGTCGGCTTGCTCTTGCGTTGTGCGTGATGTGTTTACGATGGCGTATAAAATCAAACCGCCGGTAACAATCATATAAAGAAGGATAAGAAAGATTCCCATCGGAACTGCGTTGACGATGAAAAAGGAACCTTGCTCTTCTAAAAAGTGAGGCTTTAAAATATCCGACATCTCCATCAATTTCTCGTTGAACTGGGACATCTGAGGAAAAAATACGATCGTTAATGCTGCATACTCTATGAATAAAACGATCAATGCGAATATGATTGTCTTTGTATTGTTACGAATCGATGCTAATGCAATGAGAATGAAATAAACATAGACCATCGGAGCGGCATAGACCAAACTTGGGTTCTTTTGAGTATAAGCGCTGTATCCTGTAACAAACGTTAGAAGCGAAATTTCTAAAAAAGATGAAAGAAATTTAAAAATATTTAAGTAATTGCCTGATTTTTTTAGGGAGTAATAGACGATAAAATTATAAGCAAGTAAAACTAAAATAGCGGCCAGTTGAAAATAGAACTCGATGACGGGTCTTCCCGAAACAAGGCCGAGGGTGGCAAAGATTACTAAAAAGCCAAGGAAGAAGAAACGGAATTTCGTTGCGAACGTTTCCGCGCGAAATTCACCTTGGTAAGCAATCTCTTTGAGTTGTGTTTTGTAATAATCGGAGAGGACGAATCGGTTTTCGGTAGCGGGGGCTTGCGACATAGGTTACAGGTTTCTTTCTTTATATTTCGATATTGAGAATGAGGAAAATTAGCTAATAACGTCATACATTTTGCATAAATTGCAAATGATTTTTCATTTTTTTAGGAGGAACCGCAAATGGGTCAAATTCGGGTTCGATTGGCGCAAAATACAGAAGATAGGGAAAAAATTTTCCAATTACGTTATGATATCTATGTTCAGGAAATGAACAGAAAACAATCCTTTGCTGACCATGAGAAAGCTAGAATCCATGAACCTTATGATGATACAGGCCATTTGTTTCTTGCCGAAGACGATGACCAGGTCATAGGAACCGTTCGGATCAACTTCCGCAAAGATGGAGAGCTGGAATGCGAGGAACTCTATGATATGGATCATTTTCGTCCTTTCTACCCCGATCAAGTATCCATGTCTACCAAGCTTATGGTGCGCCGGGAATACCGTTCCTCCGCCGCCGCAAGTATGTTGTGTATGAAGATTTATGAGCACGCCCGGGAAAACGGAATACTCATCGATTTTATCGATACAAACCCTCATCTTGTGCGTTTGTACAGCCAAGTAGGGTACAGATTGTACAAGAAAAATATAGATCACCCTGATTATGGAAATGTAATCCCAATGGTTTTCCTTTTGGATGACCACGAATATCTCAAACAGATTCATTCTCCTTTCTTACGACTTGCCAAAAGATACCCGGCAGGTACGGAACTAGCCGATTTATTTAAGGAACGATTTCCGGAGTATAGAGATATCCGACCTCTTTTCTCCATGGAAGGGGAAGAAGTTTGGAACAATATCGTTACGGATATGGCACTTCCTCCCAACCAAGCACTTTCCTTTCTTTTCAATTTCACGGAACAGGAAGCTTCCAAATTACTTTCCATGCTGGATTTGATTGTCTATGAGCCGGGTGCCATTGTATTCAAACAAAACCAGGAAAGCCAAGGTTTGTTTTGTGTTCTGGAAGGTGCAGTGTCCGTTCTTGTGGAAAAAGAGGACGGTTCCTATTCCACAATTGCGGTTTTAAACCAAGGGGAAATTTTCGGTGAACTGGGGTTTGTTGCTAAAACACAAAGAAATGCAACGATTGTTGTCCGTGATAAGGCTAAACTGCTTATCCTAACTCCGAATGAATTTCAAAAACTGGAATTACAAAGCCCGAGCCTTGCGATGAAATTGTTAACTAACTTGTTTGTGATTTTGGGACAGAGATTCAATGAAATGTCCCGCCGCATGCTCGATTATCGTAGATTGTACGAGATGGGCGGTGTAGAGGCGTAAAATATTAGTAATTAAGCGATTTCTAAAACAACCTGGTCCCAAAGTTTCTTAAAATTGGAGAGAGACTTGGATTGCCAGGATACGTTCAAAGAACCTAATATTTTAATCTGGTAAGAAGCACTCTTTCTCGAATCAATAATGAACATAGACAAGGTGGTAATCCCGGAACTGTTCACGAATTGCAGTTCTTTGAAATCCATCGTTAATGATACACCTTGGCAAAGTTTGGCGACATCACGTAAAAAGTTCTTAATTGGTTCGTATGCTGGTAAGTTCTGAAGTCGAATGGAACCGACGAATTTCACCGTTCTCGTCGCTTCGTCAAATTGAATGTGGTAGTCTAAGTCTTTGATTTCCATGAATTTTGCGCCTGGTTATATCTCTTCTACGTTGATGATGGCTCGCACCGTTATTTCATGAGTATCGGCATCAATCTCATTGAAACTGTAACCGAACCGGACAGGATAGTCCTTCAACATCATGAGAAGTCCAAGTCCCGACTTTGTGTCGCCATCTTCTTTCGATTCTAAAGTAGAAAAATAAAGCTCTTCTACGTTTTCCGCTTGTAGTTTGCTCACGAACGCCTCAAAGGATTCGCGAAGGTTTCTGGAGGCGATGTTGGAAACATCTACCTTCAAAAGATTTCCGTAATGTTTTAACTCGATTTGAATGCGTCCTTCCCTAGCTTTGGAGAACTTGGATGCATTTTCCAGTAGTTCGTTGATAATTGTAGAGAGTGAATTTGCTTTGGTATCACTCGCCTCATAACAATAAGAATAAAAACCCGCAACAAAATTGGCAGTAAGACCGCATCTACGCCAGTAGGTAGTCATATCAATCGGCTGAAAGATCAATTTTAACTGCCCGTCAGCAGGCAAGTTGTCTGGTATCGTTTGAAATTCACCGATTATTTTCGGTACTTTCTGGTTCAAATTCCGCCTCCGTTATTTCCGATACAAATGAGTTTCGAGTTTTAATGAAAAACGTACACGATTGGACATGTACTCTGATTGGCAACGAGAGTATACATCCTGCATACCGTCCGGGTGCCCCATAAATGATAACATCGACCAACCTGTCATCATTCCTAAATGAATGGTTGGGTAATCTAGTTTCGGTTTGTCGTCATTGCCATCGTTGCTGGCAACGAAGTCGGTTCTGGCTTCCAGAGTCAGACCTAAGTCTTTCGCAAAGCCCGGAACCTTTTCCATCACATATCTATCAGCAGGATGGATTTCCGCGTGTTTTGCAACCATTTCTAAAAGAACGGGAGGTCCTTCGAACGTTTTGTCGTTGGGACAAGTGATGAGTAATTTTCCACCGGGTTTAAGCACTCTGTAGAATTCTTTCATCACTTTTTCTGGCTCTTGGATGTGGATGAGAACCATGGAATTAAATATAAAATCAAAACTATTGTCCGGATAATCCAGATTGCGAAGGTCACAAACCTTCCAATCGATCTTGGGATAGGAAAGTTTGCAGTATTGAACCATTTCTTCCGAAATGTCACAGGCGGACCAAACCAGGTTCGGATTTTTTTTTGTAAGAAAACTGGCTAGGATTCCAGGACCTGCCCCTGCGTCCAATCCCTTACCGGATTCCTTTTCAAAGTGAATGGAATCAAAGAAAGGATCCAGAAGCAAACGAAACAAGTTTGCCTGAGCGGAGAGTCTAGGCATCTCGTCATGGATGGATATTTTTTGTGTATAAAAGTTTTCGCTCAAAGTTACAATCTCAAATCAAACGCGATCTAATTGTAAGAAAAGAATCCTTTTTTTTTAATTTGGTCAACTGAATTCTCAAAGTTTTTTCACCAAATTGCTATAAATATTGAGAATGGAGCCATTCCGAAGAAAAGGCGGGAAAAATGGGGGAATGTGACCTCCCTAAGACATAACTTGCAGACCGTTTAGCAGAAGCTAGACTTTGGCCGAGCTTTTGTGAAATACTTGCTTGTTGTTACAGCTTACTTTCCTAGGAATTTGAAAACGCCGATGATGCGTCTTGTATTCCAAAACCTATATTTTTTATGTCTCATTGAAAAAGACATTTTATAAAATTGTTATGGATTGATTATTCCACCAATTTTCCCACAACGCCATCGATGTCGGGCCCATTTGTGTAAGAATGAGGATATACATAACCTGCGCTCGTTGCTGGGTTTGTAACTGCAGTTGCAGAAATCATTTTGATGAATTTGAATCCGTTTGTTTGAATATTCGTTTTTACCGTATTATCGCAAGCAGGGTTTTGAGCATCGGAACTGTACAGATCGTCCAGATTGAATCCGTCTCCACCGCCGGTCAGGAAACCGCTTCCTGTGGAAGTGAATAGTTGTTCCAGAGTGAAGATTTTCGAGGTCATGTTATAATTGACCGGACGAAGGCCGCCGAAGCCGGGCCAATAGGCGATTTTATTATTATCCGAGCTTGGCAGACCGCCACCAAATCCGCTTAGATTGAATCCGCAATAATTGGTGCCGTCGAAAGATACTTGTACAACCATCGGATCAAACGCATAACGATCGCTTGTATCGCTCACCTTGAAAGGGTTTTCATAAACTATGAAATCAACTCCGGAAACATTTTTTACAGTCTTACCACCCCAGGAAAGTACTACTGTAGCACCTGTGCCTGTTAAATTAAGTGCGTATACGTCGAGTGAGCCGGAAGTTTCTCCACCACCACAAATTCCGTTGATTGCTTTTGTGGAATCATTGAATCCGCTGACTGTGGAATTTGCCGAGACAACTGTATTTGCAATGGGTATACCCGAAGGTAAGGAAGCGGGAGGGCAAGAGCCCAATGTGCTACCCGATGAAGATACTGAAGTTAAAGCTAACAATGAAAGTAAATCCGATGAATTATTCTTTTTTTCTCCCGAGCAAGACATGAGAAGAACTGATAATAACGAATAACCTAACCCTTTAATAAAGTTTTTGATTTTAAATTGCATTGTTTTTCTCCAATAGAAAACCCTGCTTTGTTGGAGCAGGGTAAAAAAATTTAACTCTTAATTCCAATTTGTCGGGTTGGAAGATACAAACAGAGCTTTGCTCCATCCGAATCCACCGCAACCTGATCTGGTAGGATCTGCCGAACTGTAAGCCGACAAATTTGCGTTTTGTGCTTCCGCTAAAGTTGCGAAGTTAGGGAAAACCGTGCAATAGTAGAAACATTTTGTGGCAGAGTTTTCGCATCCTACGGAAGTAGGCGTAGTCCAAAGCACTTTTGTATATTTGCTTGGGCTGAAAGAATCAGTTGGTAAATATTGATAAATCAAAGTTCTTGCCGAACTGTCTGCAGATATGATTCTTGTGTAGCTAGTACCGGATGCCCAAACACCGAAGCCGTTCGGATCTTGTGCGATGGAAACATTCGTTGTGAAGCTGGAACAAGTTCCGGCACTGCAAAATCCGCCCTTCCAATATCCTCTAATCTCTGTTAAAGTGTTGTAGACGGACGCGGATCCTTGTTGTTGACCGAGCAGAAGACCTGCAAGCAAATTCGTGTCTGCTTCGGATTTATTCACTTTTCCAGAATCGGAACAAGCGGTGAAAAGAGAAATTGCCAGAATAGCAACAGTTAGTTTTAAAATTGTTTTCATTTAGATTCTCCTAAATCTTGGTTTGAATTTAGGGGAACACGATTTGGAAATAGGCGTATCTTCGTTGTTAAACGATGAGTCTTGACTTCTGGATATGAGAGAGTAAGTAACTTTTTTTCCATTCGGGCGCCCCGATTTTAGCCTTCGGGGCCCCTTTACCATGTCTCACGGAATGAGTCATAAGTAAGTGTGCAAAGTTCCCATACCTCGGAGCGTTCTTTGCGGGGAAGATCTGGCTTACCATCTAACAAAGCGAAAGCTAAGTTGATGTATCACAGTTGCGGGTCAGCACAGGAGTTGCACCTGTTTCCTCCCTGAAGGTTAAGGTCAGGTTCGTAACCATGGACTTTTTTGTCAATTTTCAAAATCTAATTAGATTTTGTTTTATCGGAAAGAGATTTTAAGAATGTTACGATGGAATTGATTTCAGAATCTGTCATGGGTCGACTCATTTCATATTGGTTCATTCTTGTTACTGCTTCTTTTAAGGTTCGAACACTTCCGTCATGGAAGTAAGGGGCGGTCAAGGCTACGTTACGAAGAGGTGGAACTTTAAAAAAAGATTTATCATCTTGGTTCCCCGTAAATTCGAATCTTCCCAAATCGTTCGTATTATAAGAATAAAAGGAATCCAGTTTTTTGAATTGGTTGCCGCCTAACAGATATCCGCTATGACAATTTGTACAACCCAGATCCATAAAAGTCTTTAAGCCTTGTTTCTCTTCATTATTTAGTGCGCGCAGATCCCATTCTATAAAATCATCGAATCTGGATTTGGAAACCAAAGATCTTTCGAAGGCGGAGAGTGCATTTCTTAAGGAGTTGATGCTGATCGCGGGCGAATCGGGAAAAGCATTCTGAAACAAACCCGTATAACTAGAGTTATTTTGAAGTCTTGTCAATAATTCTGCTTCCGAAGGCAAAGCCATCTCCAATGAATCGAGAAAAGGTGCTACCGCCTGATCGAATAAATTTTGTTTTCTTCCGTCCCAGAAAATAATCGGAAGGTACCCCACGTTTAAAATCGTAGGAGCGTTTCGCCTTCCTATCTGGCCGGAGGTGCCGCGGGATGTGGATTGACTGTCCATGCCTGCGGAATTTCCATCTAACGGATGGCAGGTGTGACAGGACTGAACATGGTTGAGGGATAAAGTATTATCTCTGAAAATTTTATTTCCCAGGGTAATTTGTGCCGGGGTATCCGACTCGGAGCCAGGAGTTTTTGGCGGCAATAATCCGATTTTGATCCTAGCTTCCGCTTGAATTTCCGCTCCTCCGGGAATTTGGTAAAGATAAGCTGCGAGCAGTCGGGTATTGTCACTGTCTTCTTTTTTCTTCAAATCAAAGTCGGTATTGCATGCAGAAAATAACCAAATAGAAGTTAGTAATAAAAATGTTTTGTATATGCACTTCGGCGAATACAATTGCATTTTCAGTAACATAGGTACCAAACACGGAAATCTATTCAAAATGGTCAAACCTTCTTTCCGTTCAGTTTTTGACTATTTGTGTAATTTCGTGAGAGGGTGCGTTTTTTTGTGGAAAAAATTTGCAACCAATTCACTTTAATTCGTTCGAACGATAGTAATAGGAAGGATAGAGCTTTGTATTATTTAGGCAGATTTCTCGGATTGATATTTATGTGGGCGCTTGTCAAACCTATGCGACAAATTTACGGACGCAAAAAATGTACGTATGAAAATGAGCATATTCTAAAAGATTTCAAAGGCAAGTCTGTGATTTTGGTAGCCAATCACATCAAACCGAGAAATAAATTTTTACGTTTGGTAACTATGCCTTATGATGCGTTTATGATTCGCGCCATGTTAAAAAGACATGGTATCTATACTACGGCACTTACCAGTTTCGATTCCGGTAAAAAAGGAAAAAAAACTCCTGGGCAAATCAGGAAAGAACAATTGGTAAAAGGCATTGTTACTTCTATTGACCTAATTCCGATTAATCGGAATCAGAGTGATCCTGAAACTATTAAGGAAGTAAAGAGACGGATTAACTTGGGAAATTTAGGCCTTGGTATATTCCCGGAGGGGACTTGGTTCCGTGGTTTTCGTAAATCAAGACGTTTGCAAGGCGGGATGGCGGTTCTTAGCAAAAGATACAACCTTCCGATTTTGCCGATGTACATTGAAGCTTATAATTTAAATAAGCCGCTCCGTATAGCCATCGGAAATCCGATTTGGGAACCGATGGACGCAAACCTGGTAACTGAATATATTGCCAAAGAATTTTTGCGCCTGAAAGAGAGAAGGGCCGTAGATGTAGGAGCTGATGTGGTGGAAACTACGGGAAAGGGTTGAGTTTTTAGAATACTATCCCCGCCCTATCGACATTGGGTGGGGTTAACCACCCGCCACCCAATGTGCTCCATTTAGCATACATCAGACGGTAGCACAACCACCTTTTCGAACTTGGGATTTTTTTTGATTTTTAGTTCGCCTTTTTGCCCTTAGTTAGGCTTGGTCATCGTGGAAGTTGTGGTACCTCCCGCAAATCCTAACGAGGCGAAGTTCCTTCCAGCAGAGTTTTAAAATAAGAAATCCCCTCTTCGATCGGATTGTCACTTCCACGTCTTTTTTTCAGCATCCCCGTCATGTCCAAAACCAAAAGTCCGTACATCCAACCCCACATCATCCGAGCGATCGCAGGGTATTCTTTTTTGGGATAACGAATCTCTCCTGATTCGAATCCTTCCCGTAGTGTTTCTAAAAAGAAACGGTAACTTTTGGGAAGCTGAGGAAACGCTTTTCTATGCACTGTGTTATAATCCGTATTGAACATAACTTTGTGGAGTTCTCTGTTTGTGCTGGCAAAATAAAAGTAAGCACGGGCAATTGCCGCTAATTTTTGGAAAGTGGTATTTGCATTTTCATCCGGAATGGATCTTCGTAACATTCCCAAGAGTTCGTCTTCCCCGTGTTTGATGAGGTCTTTGACCAAGTCCACTTGATTTTCGTAATAAGAGTAGGGACTGGCCACACTGCAACCTAGTCGATGAGCGATCTTGCGCATGGATAGGCCTTCCAATCCTTCTTCCCGAAGAATCAAAAGGGACGTTTCCCGAATTTCTTCCCGCGAAAGGCTATTTCGAATACGGCGTGTACGGTTACCTAATTCCACTAAGAAATCACTACTCTACTTAGATTTTATTTTAAAGAGTGAAATGGAAACAAGTCTAATTTCTTGCAAAATGGATTTGTGAATTATTTATTCCGAGGAATCGGAAATGGATTTTTTGAGAAACATTTTGCATAATCAACTAACTAGCATTTGTATTTTATGAAGGGAAGACCGAATATTAAATCCCATATATCCGATCTTTCCTTTATTCTCATAATGTTTTGATTAAACTCTCAGAACGGAGACTCCTTTCGTCACTCCGGAATCCGAAGAGACAAGACCTTCTTTAATAAACCTGATTGTCTTTTCGATTATATCTGGAGAACGCAGAATCATTTTATGGCCTAGCCCTTCCGTTGAGATAAGCTCTGCCGATTTCCATGACTTTGCTACTTTCTCGCCTTTTGAATAAGGAACCTCGTCATCATCTTTATCATGAATGACTAAAAGTTTCGTATTCAAATTTTTTCCAAGTTCGGCTGTATTCAAATATTCCAATGAAAAATTAAATCTTTTTTCTATTCTGGCTTTCATCTTTTCCATCGTATCGAAATCGAAATTCATATAATTGCAAAATTCATATCTGAAATCTTCCAAACGCAAAGGCGGGGAAATGTACACTGCTTGTTTTACCTCTAACCCTTTTTCCATCGCCAAAGTTGCAATGGCTCCTCCGAAAGAGTGAGCGAGAAATGCGTAAGGTACACCTACGATCTCAGTGAGCTGAATCAATGTTTGTGCGGAAAGAGGCAAACTGTTATGCCTTCCTCCGGAAACACCATGACCGGGAAGATCAAAGCTGACTATGGAAAAACCTTCCGCTAGCAAAGGTTCAACGAATCGGGATAAATTTCCGCTATGGCCATTCCATCCGTGAACCAGAAAAACCAATTCACCACCTCTATCCCAATGCCAGTAATGAATTTCCCGGTTTCCCATACGAAAGGTTTTTTCCACACCTGTGGCTAGAACATCTTTCTCTTTTCGGGAAGGAAAGGATCTTGTAGGTGTGAAAAAAAGGTTTTCTGCCACTGCCGCCAAAAACTCGGGTTTTCTTTTTGCAAAGTCCAGTTTCCTTTGAACATGATTTGAAAAAGATCGAACGTTCGTGCTTATTTTTGATTCCATAATCTACTCCTGGTATTTGAAATTGCGTCCATTATATTTAAATTTCCTTTATGATTTTCGTTATGCCAATGATCTTTGAATCAGTTCTTCAAAGCTTGATTTAGCTCTTGTTTTTGATTTCGCATCTTGAAAAAAACGATGGTAGAGTTGAAAACCCAATATGATTCCCCAGAGTTCCTGGATGAAAAAATCGGATTTGAATCCCGGTTTTAGAATTTTGTCCGCTTTGACTTCGGATAAAAATCTTTCGATTAACCTCATCAATTCCGATTCCACCTTAACCAGATAATCCCTTACAGCTCCTGGTTTGTCGTCATAGGTGGAAATACTTCCTAAGACCAAACAACCGCCGGGCAATGCATCTCCTTCGATCCATTCCAACCAAGTAATAAACAAAGTTCTGATTCTTTTCAGACCAGGTTCCGACTTAAGCACAGGATAGATGACGTTCCTTCGGAACATTTCCGATCCCACTTTTAATACTTCGATTTGAAGGGTTTCTTTGGATTGGAATTTACCGAAGATTCCGCTTTTGGACATACCCAGATCATCCGCCAAAGTTCCGATGGTCAGCCCATCCAAACCTTCCTTGCTTGCGATCTGAACGGCACGGTTCAAAATAATCGATTTTGTTTCTTCTCCTTTGCCCATAATTCAATACGAACGATCGTTCTTTTTTTGTCAATCCATATTCCGCGTTTCCCGGATCTATCTCTTCACTGGAATAAAAAAACGCCCTTTTAGTTCTCTGGGGAGGGAACCAAAAGGGCATCCAGTGATGAGTCAAAATATGATTCTATTCAGTTACGAATATAATCCAAAATTGTTAGAAGGCGCCATTGACTTGCAGGTAAGCCATTCCTCCGTCAGTTGCCGCCTTATGTTTTCCCAATATATAATTGGGATTGATCCCGAAGCTATTGCTGCTCGCGTCGTAAACGTAAAGAGCGTTTCGGTAGTTAGTGATTGCATTGCCCGCATGAAGATAACCGACACCCATCCAGATGGAGACGTTGTCGTTGATTTTGCCCATCCAAGTTAAGTCGATCTCGGTATAGATATGTTTTCCCAAGGAATAATTCTGAGTGTATACGTTATTGGTGTAACTTTCCGTACTTCCTTTTGCAGTATCAACGGGAGAAGAATTTGCGGAACCGATCGTTGATGCGGAGTTAGCTGCACCACTTACGGCATACCATGCATCTTGTCTTTGCGCTTTATCATTTGCAAAATAGGAAACTTGAAAGGTGCCGTATTCGTCGGTTTTGTAAGAAATACTCGCTCCCTTTGATATTAAGTTTTTGGTATCGATGTTTTCCGAAATCCCTGCCACAGTATTGAAGTAAGGAATCACACCGAATCTCGGGTTGGATAAAGTTTGGAAAGTGGAAGCGCTTCCGTCGGAGCGATTCGCATCTCCGGATGCATATTGAATTTGACCGCCAATTCGAAGTTTTTCGAAGAAGGTATAACCTGTTTGAGCGAAGTGAAATTGCCCCGTGTATTTTTCCCTTTCCGTTTTCATATTTTGATAAGTGGTAGGTAAGTCGTAGCCGAACATTTTCTCCCGAATCCGCTTTCCGGTAAAACCGGATTGCCAAGCACTTTCCACCGTCCAATCCCAAGAGGATCCTTTGGGTAGGTTGTTATTTTCCGTCCGGTTGGTTAAACGAAAACCCGCAGTGTATAATTCTTCATTTTGTTTGGAACGATTCATCGCAAGTGGATCGTCTGCGGATGCATTGGGAAGATTGGTCGCGGCATTGTATGTATTGGGTTTCCATTTGCGAACTACGTTGATGCTGTAAACATCCGCAGTGACTGCGTCCAGAATTTTGACTGAATTATAAGTTCCGAATAATGTGGTATCGGTTCCTTTGGACGCGCTGTTGATCGTAGGATCGTTTGCGGAAATAACTCCGTTGGTTCCGCTTTGGGTCCAAAAAGGCCGGGCTGCAAATAAATGAATTTTGAAATCGGATCTTTCCAGCATGATTCTGGCGCCGTCATAAGAAAGCCCGTTGATCGTCCAGTTACCACCACCTATCATCCGTTGGTCGCCATAGGCCCAGATCTGACGACCTAATTGAACCTTGATATCCAAAGGAAGTTTTTTCAGCATAAGGAACGCTTCTCTGATGTCCGTGCTATTCAATGCGGCATTGCTTTGACCTGCTGCGATTTGAGTTGGAGTGTTATTGAAAAAATTGGCTCGGATGTCTCCGGAAGAGGCGGGGGCTTCCCCTCCCCAAACTCTGGAATCCTGCACAGTTACTTTTGCAGATACATAAGGACTCGGATCAAATATAAAGAAAAGGGAAGTGGTTTGGACGGCTCTATCGATTACTTCTTTGTTGGATTTATCGAAATTGAGGTTGTTTCTTGATTCGAAACGGGGACGAAAATAGGCTCCTACCCTAAGAACGTCATTGATCCAGAGAGATTCTGATTTGTTCACAGACTTGGCAAGATCAGGCTCCACAAACATATGTCTGGCAAATTCAGGATCGATTCCTTTCTCTATCATGGGGGATTTGTATTTTTCTTTCACTGTGGTGGCAGGGGGTGGAGTTGCCGTTGTCGTCGGTTCCTCTGCACTTAAAGAAAGAGTGCAGATCAGCAGTGCACATAGAAGAGTAACACTCGAAAAAGAGAGTGGGGAAGGAATTTGTTTAGGATTCATATATCTCCAGAATTATAAAATTAGACAATTTGTCTTGTCCAAAAATATAAACTTAGACAAAGTTATTGTACTTGTATAATTTTGCCAAACTTTAAAACCAGTAGATATGGGATGGCTCGGAACAAAATGAATTGGCGACACAGGATCTCTCTTTCCTTGTTTGCGCTCTCTTCCGTGAGCTGTGGAGATTTGGGACCGAGCGGCGAATTGGACCAAAACATATCCAACCAAGTTGAATATCGTTACGACGGCCAGCTGAGTCTTAAGTCCTGTTCTTTGGATTCGATCGAAGAATTGAAGCACGTTGAGTGGCACAAGAACTTGGGAAGTTCCGTCCGTTCCAGAAGAAATCCCAGAGGAAATTGGCTTCGTTTTACCTTATCAAATCCTTCCGAATTGCTTTGGAAAAGAACCATTCTGGTACAATGGATCAATATCCCAGTCGCTGAACTTTGCTCCGAATCAAGAAAAGGAGAAACGGAGGATTCCTTCAGCGGGTATTCCACCGAGTCGGGCCTTTTCGGATTATTATCACCTTATCCTCATTTCAATATTGATCTTTTACCGAAAGAAACCAGGACATTCTATCTACGAATTGAATCGAATGAAGACCTGAATTATCCGATTCGGTTGATGTCGGGGACAGGTTATTATTGGTTTAAACGGTTCCGTTGGACCGGTTTTATATTTTTGTTCATTATGATGGCTGTCTTTCTCGTTTGGGCAGGGATTAATTTTCGCAAAAAACAAAGATTCGTTTATGTCGGTTTAGGCATTCATTATACTTTATTCACTCTACTTGTTTATTTCATTCACGGCAAGGAGTTTGCCGATGTTTTCGGAAATGAGAACAATCTGTTTCGTCATGCATATTTCATTTTGCTTTGCCTGAACCATTTTTCATTTTCCACCTATTTGTTGTTATGGGATAGATTTCAGTCCGGAAGTTTGATACATTCCAAAACATTTTGGGTCACTTCTTTGTCAGGATTGGTTTATCTGCTGGTTCCTGTTTCCCAGTTTTGGTACGAGCATCGTATCTTATTATTATCTTTTGTATTCGGTTGGATGATTTTTTATTTTGTAAAAAGCCATTTTTCCCTAATTATTTCCAATCACCGGGGCAAACTGGGTTATGTAACGGCATGGGGGATATTTCTATTTTTCTTTTTTCTGATGACCCTGTTTCATTTTGATTTTTATCCTTATCATTTTTTCACAAACTTCGGCGCGATCTTTTATCTTCCTTTTTTTACGTCATTTGCTTTTATACAGGTGGATAAAATGGAAACGGATACCTTGCATACTGTTAAAAAATCTAATTTAACTCAAATAGATGTGTTTCAAGTTACTTCCGATTTGAAAGAGATGTTGGAGAACGATAAGATTTTTCTTTCGGAAGATTGCAATGAAGAACAAGTAGCCCAGTCTCTGGGAATCGGATATCACCAGTTAAGCGAACTTGTGAATTCGGAATTTAAAATGAATTTTCCGTCTCTGTTGAATTATTACAGAGTTTTGGAGTCAAAACAATTATTATTACAAGATAAAGGTAAGAATATTTCGGATATAGGGAGAGAGGCTGGGTTTGGATCTCGGTCTGCTTTTTATTTGGAGTTTAAAAAACAAACCGGTATCAATCCAAATGAATACCGCAAACAAGAATTAGGGCAAAAGACGAAAGTTAAGCGAATTAATTAAGAAAAAGTAAGTAATCAAGGATTGTTTATGACAAGTACATCTATACCTGATGATGGTCTACAAGGTTTAAAGAAAAACTGGAAATCGGATTTAATATCCGGATTCATTATTTTTTTAATCGCATTGCCGCTCTGTTTGGGAATCTCTCTTGCTTCCGGAGCTCCTCCGATGGCAGGACTTTTTTCCGGAATCGTAGGGGGACTTATCGTGTCTCTCTTCAGTGGTTCTTATGTTACGATCAACGGACCTGCAGCAGGTCTCATTGCCGTTGTTCTTCATTCCATTACCGTGCTCGGTGGTGGCGATAACCGATTGGGATTCGAATACACTCTTGCGGTAATTGTAATCGCCGGAGCTATTCAGATTGTTCTGGGGCTCTTACGAGCAGGGAACCTAACGGTTTTCTTTCCTATCTCCGTTGTTCACGGGATGATGTCCGCTATCGGTATCATCATCATATCCAAGCAGTTCTATGTTGCTTTGGGAATTACTCCTGTAGCAAAAACGATCAGCGGATTGATTTTGGAAATGCCATTCAGCCTTAGTAAAATCAATCCGGAAGTTGCGATCATCGGGATTTCGACGATTTTGGTTTTGGTCTTACTCGGTAGAACCAAAAATGCCTTCGTTAAAAAACTTCCCGCTCCTCTGATTGCGGTGGTGATCGGAGTGATCCTCGGGATTGTATTCGATTTGGAAGACGAACATTCGTATTCTCTTATGGATCAAATCTACAAAATCGGTCCTACTAGTCTCGTGACACTTCCTGCACATATCACAGACGGAATCATCCACCCTAACTTTGATAAGATCGGAACCGGAGTTTTCTGGCTGATGGTAGTTACGATCGGACTCATTGCAAGTATCGAATCCCTTCTTACCGCATCCGCCATCGATAAAGTGGATCCTTACAGAAGACGTTCCAATATGAACAAAGAATTGGTGGCGAAAGGTATCGGTAACTTTTTTCTAGGATGGATCGGTGGATTGCCGATCATTGCGGAAGTTGTCAGATCATCAGCTAACATTAATAATGGTGCAAAAACAAGATGGTCCAACTTTTTCCACGGTGCATTTTTGTTAGTGTTTATCGTTTTGCTTCCCGGGCTGATTCATAAGATTCCTTTGGCATCTCTTGCAGGGGTTTTGATTATGGTAGGAGTAAGACTTGCTTCACCGGCGGAGTTCATTCATGCCTATAAGAAAGGTTGGGATCAAATCGTTGTGTTCCTTGTAACGGTTTTCTTTACTGTTTTTGAAGATTTGCTCGTCGGTGTGGGTGCCGGTATCGTAACGAAACTGATCATCCAACTGATATTAGGTGTTCCTTTACGCAATATGTTCATTTCCGATGTGGAAATAGAAGAAAAGAAAGACTCTTATACTTTGCATATTCGCAAAGCATTGATCTTTTCAAACATGTTGAGTGTAAAAAGAACCCTGAACAAACTTCCGAGAGGAAAGTCGATTGAAATCAAATGTGAGTCTTTGAAATTTGCGGGTTACTCCGCGTTGGACTTTTTGAATGATTTCAAAAACGATTATGAATCAGACGGCGGAAAAGTGATCATTTCCGGAGTGGACGATTTGAAACCGATTTCCAATCACCCTCAAGCATCGAGAAGATTGGTCTAATCGATAAAGATTTTACAGATCAAAAATAGATTGTCAAAAATCTAAGTTTTGCATAGGGTTAGCCCGGCTCTAACCTATGCAAAACATTCGAGTATCATTTTTCCCTTTCAGAGTTCTTACTTTCCTGCTATCGATTTTCCTTTTTTCCCCGAACCTTCTGATTGCAAAAGAAGTTCCTAAACTCACCTCCCATATCATCGACGAAACCTGGACTTTAACACCCGGCTTTGAAAAAGAAATCAATGATCTTCTTGTTCAGCATGAAAATAAAACTTCGAACCAAGTTGTGGTTTTACTCACTTCTTCTTTGGAAGATGAAAATCTGGAAGAATACTCCCTTCGTGTGGCGGAGACTTGGAAACTTGGTCAGAAAGGAAAGGACAACGGTGTTTTGTTATTTATCGCCAAGGATGATAGAAAACTCAGAATCGAAGTAGGCTACGGGCTGGAAGGAACTCTAACCGATGTTTTGTGTCACCGGATCATCGAACAGGAAATCAAACCTTCTTTCAAAGCAGGTGATTTTGAAGAAGGAATCCGAAATGGTGTTCATAAAATATTAGGTGCCATTGCGGGAACTTATACGATTCCTCCTCCTAAGGATTATTCCTATTTGGGACCACTTGCGTTTTTAGGGGAGATGGACGGTGGTGGGGAAAACATTCCTATTACAGTAAGAATTTTCGGAAGTCTTTTCGTTTTTGGAATCTTGGGAGTATTCACTTATCTTGCTGCCAATCTTCCTTACTTCGGTTGGGTTCTTTATTTTTTTCTATTTCCGTTTTGGAGTCTTTTTCCCATCGCCTTACACGGACCGGATATAGGCATTATCATTTTTCTAACTTATGCAATCGGTATGGGTCTTTGGAAACTTTATCATCTGCTTACACCGCATGGTAGAAAACGAATGAAAGAAAAGGAAAGTGCATATGGCGGTTCCGGTCGGTCGTCGGGAGGTGGTTTTTCCTCGGGTGGTTGGAGCAGCAGCAGTAGTGGAAGTAGTAGTTTCGGAGGTGGCGGTGGTAGCTTCGGAGGCGGTGGAAGTTCGGGAAGCTGGTAACAAACATATTACAAACCGACCAGAATCAGAATGATAATTTTAAGATGGATTCTTTCTCATGTTATAAAATCCTAGAAAGGAATTAAAATAATGATGGGTGCGCCCTCTCGTTATTTGGGGACTTCCCTTCCTAAACTTGGGTAAATAGCATAGTGAATCTTTTCTCATTTCGAAAATCGATATATATTGGCATTTCTTTCTTCGGCTTTGTTTCTCTACAAGGGGAAGCAGTCACGCTTGCATCTCTTTGGAAAGATGCTTTACGCGGGAATCCCGATTTGGCTTTTTCCAAAGCGGAGTTGGACAAAGCGGTCTTTCAATATGAAAGAAGTTATGCAGGGTACTTGCCTACACTTACGGCACAGGCATCCGCAAGACAATTGACAAACAACTTCAGCGGCTCGGGAACTTTGGTCGATCCGAATGTCACCGCAAATCAATCCCAAGGAAGTTCTACAAGCAGTACGGGAACCCAGTCGGGAAGTAGTTCCACAGGGGCATCAAACAGATATTCGGTGGGACTTACTGCCAGCCAAAATCTTTTTGCCGGGTTTAAGGATAAAAGTTCCGTCGATCAGGCAGAGGCACTCGTGCAAGCCGCAAAACAGACATTAGAAGACACAAAAATCAGAATCTCGTATGAATTGAGAAATGCATACGCGCAAGTTTTGTATGCGAAAAGTTTGGCCTCTTTGAGTACCGAAATTCTGGAACGTCGTCAAAGAAACCGCAACTTGGTCAAACTTCGTTACGAAGGCGGAAGAGAACACAAAGGATCTTATCTGATGAGTGAGGCTGCGACAAAACAGGCGGAATTCGAATTGGAACAATCCAAAAGAACCGAAGCCATCAATTTTGCCGAATTAAAACGTATTCTTTCCGTTGAAGACGATAAGAAATACCAGTTAGACGGAAATCTGGTTACCCCTTCCATACCTAAACTGGAAAATTGGGAAGAGTTTGTCGCAGGTCATCCTCAATTGATGGCGGAACAGGCCAAGGTAAGAGCGGCACTTGCGGGAGTGTCCGTGGCGGAAGGTAAATTTTATCCTGATATCAGTATGAGCGCAACAATCACCCGCCAAGACGATGTTTGGTTGCCGAAACCGAAAACCTATTCCTTCGGGTTGAATTTCAGTTATCCCATATTCAATGGCGGAAGGGATTATTATGATGTGAAGATTGCCAGAACGGAACACGAAAAGTCCGTTCATCAAAGAGATAGCAAAAGAAATTCACTTACATATTCTTTGCAGCAGTCCTATCAAAATCTAAGGAATGCGATCGATAATGTGGAAGTATTGGAAAACTATTTTCAAGCTGCCGAGACTCGTGCAAAGATCGCACGTTCGCAGTATTCGAACGGACTGCTCAATTTTGAAAACTGGGATATCATTGAAAATGATTTGATCAATCGGGAGAAGAACTTACTCACCGGCAAACGGGAAGCAGAGCTTGCCAATGCAACCTGGCTTCGTAATATTGGTAAGAGTATTTCCAATGAATAAAAAATGGATTTTCCTAATCTCTATCTTAACTATTATTCTTTCTGCATTCGTTTATTTTAAATTTTTTGACGGGAAAAAGTCCAGAGTCAGTTACCAACGTCATACTGTTAAACGAGGTGATTTGAAAGTATTTGTAAGAGCTTCCGGAACTGTTCAACCTCAAAACCGTTTGGAAATCAAACCTCCGATCGCAGGAAGAATCGAATCCGTTTTGTTGGAAGAGGGGAATACCGTTTCCAAAGGTAGAATTCTTGCCTGGATGAGTTCTACGGAGAGAGCGGCACTATTGGATGCAGCAAGGGCCAAAGGTGCAAGCGAGCTGAAGGAATGGGAAGATCTGTACAAACCCACACCTGTGATGGCACCTTTGAAAGGACTTGTCATCGCGAACAATATCCGCACCGGTCAAACCGTAACTCAACAAGATATTTTATTTGTACTTTCCGATGCATTGCTTGTACAAGCGAAAGTGGACGAAACGGATTTGGCCCGAGTTAAGAAAGGGCAGAAGGCGCTTTTAACGATTGATTCGTTTCCCGCCGAACCTGTGCTTGGTTTTGTTTCTCATATTGCTTATGAAGCTGTCACTGAAAATAATGTGACGGTTTATTCAGTGGAAGTGAAACCTTCCCGGGTTCCCGAGTTTTTTAGAAGCGGGATGTCGTCCACTGTCGATTTTATTTTTGCGGAAGAATCAAATATTCTTTTGATCCCGAATGAATCCATTTTGAAGGAGAACGGGCAATCTTTCGTATATACGCCTAATCCCGAGAAAGAATCATTGCCTTCGAAGAAAAAAATTGAGATCGGTCTTTCTGATGAAGGTTTTACGCAAGTGAAAGACGGTTTGTCGGAGGGAGAAATAATATTGATCCAAAAGATAGCGCCAAAAACCAAACAGCCGCAAAGCGGTGGTCCTTTTCAGTCTCCGCGTATGCCTCCCAGGAGATGACCCTTTGGATGTCATCAAAATCACCAATCTTGTAAAAACATATAACACAGGTTCTATTCCATTTTCGGTATTGGATCATGTTTCCCTTTCCATCCAGGAAGGAGAGTTTGTCGCTATCATGGGGGCTTCCGGTTCCGGGAAATCCACACTTTTACAAATCTTAGGTTTGTTAGACGGATTTGATTCCGGGTCGTACTTACTCTTCGGAGAAGAGGTTTCCAAAAAGACGGGAGATGAACTTTCGTTTCTCCGTTCCAGTCGGATCGGATTTATTTTTCAGCAATTTCATCTACTCGCAAGAACTTCGGCTTTGGAAAATGTAGGTTTGCCCGGATTGTATTCCGGTTCGGACCAAGGCGAAGAAAGAGCTCTTTCTCTTTTGGATAAAGTCGGTCTGGGAGACCGGGCCCATCATAAGCCGAATGAACTTTCCGGAGGACAACAGCAAAGGGTAGCGATCGCAAGATCTTTGTTCAACGGTCCCGGACTTATTTTTGCGGATGAACCTACGGGAAATCTGGATTCCAAAAGTAAATTGGATATCATGATGGAATTGTCCAAACTACACAAAGAGGGCAAAACGATCGTTATGGTAACTCACGAACAGGAAATGGCGGAGTATTGCGATCGTTTGATTTATTTTTCCGACGGAAAGATTGTCAAAGAGGAGAAAAGAAACCGAACTAAAAAAACGGATTCCTTTTTCAGTTTCCCCCATTCCCAAAGAAAACTTTCGTCTATTTTATTCGGATCTCTTCGTTCCGCTGTAAAAACATTGATTGCAAACAGGGCACGATCCTTTTTATCTGCATTGGGAATTTTGTTCGGTGTGGCCGCCGTTATCGCAGTGATTGCATTAGGTGAAGGAGCGAAAAAAAGTATCGAAGAGCAGTTTAATTCCATGGGTTCCAATTTACTTATCGTAAGAACGGGGGGATCCAGATCCGGCGGAGTTTCCTTGGAAGCGGGAAGCGTGGCAAAGATTGATTTGGGAGATGTGGATGCCATTAAACGGAAATTAGTTGGTGTTCTGAATATAAGCGGGACAATTACCGGCCGCGGTCAGTCGGTGCATCAAAACCGCAACTGGAATACTATGATCATGGGAGTTCAGCCTTCTTACGGAGTATTGCGCAATTCATTGCCCACTTCGGGAAGATTTTTTACGGAAGAGGAAAACAATCAGAGAAGTTTGGTGGTTTTGATCGGGGCTACAGTCTTACGGGAATTGTTCGGGGAAGCGGATCCTCTGGGAAAATACATTAAAATCAATCGGATTCATTTTAAGGTGATTGGAATCCTTCCTGAAAAAGGAAACGGTGGATTTAGAGACCAGGACGACGTGGTTTTGATTCCTATGCAAACGGCACTTCGCAGGGTAATGAACCGGGATAGTATCGATTCGATTGAAATGGAATTGGATCCGAATGCGGATCGTGATATTTTTTCGTCCGATCTAAGAGCATTATTGCACCAAAGGCATAATACGAATGAAACGATGGGAAATTTATTTCAAATCATGAGTATGGCTGATATTCAGGCCGCGGTTTCGGAGACCAGTCAAACGATGTCTTCTTTGCTGATGGGAATCGCAGGAATCTCTCTTGTTGTAGGAGGAATTGGAATTATGAATATTATGCTTGTTTCCGTAAAAGAAAGAACTCGTGAAATCGGTCTTCGTAAGGCGTTAGGTGCGCGAAACAACGATATAAGAATTCAATTTTTGATTGAATCCGTTTTGGTAAGTCTTATCGGAGGAGGAGTCGGAGTCTTTATAGGAGTATTTACCATTACCATGTTACAGGAGTTTGCTGGTTGGACGGCGATGATCACTACTTCTTCCATCGGAATTTCGCTTTTGTTTTCCACTACAATCGGAGTTTTATTCGGTTGGTGGCCTGCGGAGCTTGCCGCAAAATTAAATCCTATCACGGCGTTAAGATACGAATAGATGAAATACAAAGCATTACCCAGAAGAGAACCGAAACAACTTCGTTCCAAAGAACGCGTCCAAAAAATTTTGGATTCTACCATTCGATTATTGCAAGATGTGGGCTACGATTCGATTACTACGGATGCGATTGCTTTGGAGTGCGGGATTTCCGTCGGTTCTTTGTATCAGTTTTTTCCGAATAAAGAGGCCATATTGTATTCTTTGGCGGATGCAAGTTATCTCAATATTCACGATTATTTTTTCTCTTTGGTAAGAGAAGAAATGAAAACCAGAAAAAAATTCGATGAAAAACTAATCGAACAATTGCTTTCGATGTTTGAAAAGTCACTTGTAGAAGTGAAATGGTATCATACGATTGAATCTATCGTTCACACTCATCCCGAATTACAAAAGTTGGATCAAGAAAGCAATATTAGATTTGCGAATTCGCTTGTAAACGAATTGCTTTTACCTCTTTTTCCCAAATTGAAAAAGCAGAAGGCAATGGATGTCGCCTTTATTTCCGTAGAAGCTGTGGATTCCGTATTCAAATCCTTATTGCGTGAATCGAAAATTTCCAAGATGAGAAAAAAACAAATCCTCACGGAACTCGGCCGATTTTTATATTCTTATTTCAGCCGGTTAAAATAACCTTCCCGGCCCGAAACCGATAAAAAGCTCTAATTTTTCATTGACTTTATTGTAGGAGAGTTTTAAATTCTGATAAATGTGAGGTATTCCTCACATTTGGGGAAAGCCTGTATGAAACTCTATTTTCTTTTACCTGCAAAGTTTCTACTATTTATCCTTCTCGTGGGCATAATCGCTTGTAAATCGGATGAGTCCGGGAACGTACCTTTTGTTCATGTTACAATGATGGACAATACGTTTTATCCGCCGGTGATTCGAACTTCGAAAGGAAGTAAGATTCGATTTGTAAATGAAGGGAACAACCCTCATAATGCCGTCGCACTGGATAAATCTTGGACAACGGAAAAAACTTACGGTCAATCCGCGATGTTTCGCGGCGCACAGACGGATGTATATTATCCGGAGGAAGGGGTATTTCCTTACTTCTGTACTTTTCATGCTTCCCCCGACGGTAAGGTGGGTATGACTGGGGTTGCAGTTGTCGGAAATGCGGTTTATTCTTCGCAAACTAATGCTAGTAAGTCGAAGATTTCTAAAACTTGGTCGGGTGTAACACGCAAAGTTCCAAGCCAGTATCCTACGATTCAAAACGCAGTGGATGCAGCCCTTCCGGGAGATTTGATCCTGATTGCAAAAGGAATTTATAAAGAAGAAGTTGTGGTAACTACTCCTTCCCTAGTGATCCGGGGAGAAGATCGGGCAGAGACTATCATTGACGGTGAGTTTTTGCGCGGCAACGGAGTCATGGTGGTTGGAGCGGACGGAGTGGCGGTAGAAAACCTAACGGCTCGTAATGCTACCTTGAACGGAGTGTATTGGACCGGGGTAAAGGGATACCGTGGATCTTACCTCACAGCATATAATAACGGAGACTACGGACTCTATGCTTTTGATTCCGTGGATGGAATTTTGGAACATTCATTCGCGTCCGGATCTCCGGATTCGGGCATCTATATTGGGCAATGTAACCCATGTAAGTCGATTATCTATGATGTGATTTCGGAAAACAACGCTTTAGGATATTCGGGAACCAATTCAAGCGGAGACCTTTATCTGTTATCTTCCATTTGGAGAAGAAATCAATTGGGAATCGGCCCGAATACATTGGACCGGGAATTGCTTCCTCCCCAAAAAAGTATCGTAGTGAAAAAGAATTTGGTCTATGATAATAACAATTACAATGCACCTTCCAAAAAACTGGAAGTACCTTCCATCGGAAACGGAATCGGTGTATTAGGTGGTTTGGAAAACTTGGTTGAAGGTAACGTAGTACTCAATCATAAAAACTACGGAATTCTAGTGACTCCGAATATTGATGAGAACATATGGATTTCCAATAACAACAAAATTAAAAATAATATAGTTCTGTCTTCGGGAAGAGGGGACATCACCATGAGTGGACCTGTGAGTGTGGGAAATTGTTTCGAGAACAATACTATTTCCCAATCCAGTCCTCCTCTTTTGGATACTTTGCAGTCTTGTAAGGGAATCCGGTATCCACTAACAGGTGATATGGCTTCGACGATCGGTTTACTTGCGCTTTTTGTGCAGGCGAATATGGGGGATTTTGAACTTGCTTCTTATAAAAATCAACCCATCCCTCCGAAACAAAAAGAAATGCCAAAAGATCTTTTGGCAAAAATAGAACCGGCTCACGATGTGTTTGAAAAAAATAAGTATCTGATTGATAAGGCGGAACTTCCTCCTGAAACCAAACAAGAGTTAGAAGCATTTGAGAAGTCTTCCAAATTTCACGTTTCTGCGTTCCGGGTTCATTATCCTGCGACTTTCAAAACATGGTTTTTCCATATTTTCGGATATCTGTTGCCGTTTGGAATCTTCGCTTCTTGGACGGGTCTTGCTCTCTTGGACAAGCTGAATCGTAAGGGTTCTTCCGAATTGAAAGCGGATCTGTCCTTTTGGGGGATTTTACTTTTGCCTTTTATCGGAGCTTTGTTCGTCCTTTTTTCCAAAGAAAGTCTGGTATCCAAAAAAGTCAGGAATACCGTCGTCTTCGGAGGAATCGGTTTGTTTTTATCAATTTTAGTTATGACCGTCTATGCAATGTTTGCTGTGACGGGACCTGCGGTATAATAAGGAGATTCAATATGGAAACTACACTTTCAACACCGGGAGCTTGGACCTATTTTATAGGTTCTTATGCTTACTATTTACCTTTCGTATTAACATCCGTTTGGGCACCGATCGCACTTTTCGATCTTTCCGGAAAAAAGGATCTCTCAAGTTCCAAAGTATATCTTTGGGCCCTTGCGATACTCATCATTCCGATTTTCGGAGGCGGAGCCTATCTTTTGTTTGGTGAATCCGGATTTGATAAAAAATTCCGTGTGACTGCCGTGTTGGGCGGATTTGCCGTACTGCTCGTGGTCTGGATTTTAAGTATTTTATCTCAAGTATAGTCCCGGTTTTTAGATAAGGTAAACGATCTTGGATCGTAAAAGTTTTTTAACCACTCTAGGTTTCGGTCTTTCCGGCTTTGTGGGGGCTTTGTTCGGCTCCTATTCCGGAAAAGACAGACCAGGCTACGGCGGAAACGGAGAAATTTGTTCTACGCCGGCTACTAACGTTACTAATGCGGCAAATCTTCAACCGACCTCGAATCTATATGGTGGCGGATCGGCAGGAGGGGTAGGTGCCAATGGAAGTTTGAGAGCTACCAATTCCTACGGAAGTATGGCTCATCCTCCTTTTCATATTACAAATGAATATACGGAAAGGTTTTACTTTCCTCCTGGTTTTAAAATTTCCAATGCAAAAACAAAGAACTTTGAATTGAATGTATTTCCTTTGAACGTGGATATTGCACATAACGTATCTTATTCGGCATGGACATTCGACGGATTAGTACCGGGTCCGATTCTTCGTGCCAAGTTGGGCGATGATCTGATCATCAAGGTTAAAAATTCAAGTCCTGACCCTCACTCTCTTCATTTTCACGGAACTCACGATCCCGGAGAAGACGGCTGGGAGCCGATCGCTTCTTTCGGAGAAAAAACATATAAAATCAAAGCAGGTCCCGTGGGACTTCATCCGTATCACTGTCATGTTCCTCCTTTGACGATACATACCGCGAAAGGGTTGTTTGGTGCTCTTCTTGTCGATCCGCCGAACCCGAGACCGCCTGCTCATGAATTTGTGCTGACTTTTTCAGGTTGGGATACGAAAGGTATCGGTAAAAACGATTTTTATACTTGGAACGGTGTATCGGGACTTTACGACCGTTATCCGATGAAAGTTCCTGCCGGGGAAAGAGTCCGATTCTATATTCAGAACCTATTGGAGTTAGAACCGGTTTTTACGTTTCACCTGCACGCTCAGACATTCGATATCATTCGAAATTTAGGAAGTACGAAACCTGATGGACATTCGGATGTGATCACTCTCGGTCCTACGGAAAGAGCCGTGATTGAATTCACTTTGCCTAGGAAAGGACGTTATATGTTCCACCCACATCAAACTCATATGGCTGAAAACGGAGGCATGGGTTGGATCGTCGCGATTTGAAATCTTTATTGAAATCGAAATTCTGGATATATTCCGCTTTGTTATTTGTTTTTGCGTCTGTCTTTCATTGCAAAAATCAATTTTCTACAGGTGCCAAACTTCCCGATTCTTTTTTAAATTTGAAGTTAGTGAATCCTGAGGGCCAATCTTTAGATCCGGATTTTTGGACTAGGAAAAAATCAGTATTGTATTTCGGATTTTCACATTGTCCGGATATGTGCCCTATGGCTCTTACCAATTTAGGAAGAGCCTCACTGATATTAGGTGATAAAGGAAAGGATTTCCAATTTGTATTTATTACTCTTGATCCGGATCGCGATGCACCTAGCACTCTTAAAAATTATATCAACGGATTTCCCGGTAAAAACCTTACGGCACTTTCACCGGATTTGGAAAGTCTCGGTAAAATTTCCGACTTATTCGGAGTGATTGCAAAAAAAGTAAAAGCTAACGAATCTTATGCGATTGATCATTCGAATTTGATTTACGTAATCGATGAAAACTTGAATCAATTGATCAAACTGCCAGGGGGTACGTCCGCCCAAGCGATTGCTACAAGTCTACGGGAGCTAGGTTCTCTGAAATAATATTTTCAATTTCGAGATGGACTCTCACTCCGCTCGGAAAATTTTGCACGATTTCGAAGTTTGTTTTAGGGAATAAATGTTCGATCCTTTCTTTGATGTTCCCCAAAGATCTTTCCCAAAGCTGATTCGGATTGGAGAGAACGTCTTTGCTCAGTCCGGCTCCGTTATCATAAACTAATAATTGGAATTTTCCTTCGGGAGTCAGGTTTGCTTTCACGTGAATCAGCCAATTGGACTTGGCTGAAGTTCTAAACCCGTGTTTGAATGAATTTTCCACAATCGGTTGCAAGACAAGTGGAGGAAGAAATACATTTTTGAAATCGCCTTCTTTTCTAAATTCAATCCGCACCGTATCATAAAATCGCAATTTTTGCAAATGAAGGTAATCATCCGTAAATTCCCATTCTTCTTCAAAAGGAATCAGATCTCTATCCGTTTTGTCCATGAAGTATCTGTAATTATTTGCCAGTCGGAGAATGGCGTCACCGATTAACTCGGGTTTGGTTTTATGAAGTGCATGAATCGTATTCAACGAATTGAATAAATAATGAGGACTCATCTTCGATTGTAAAGTTTTCAATTGCGCTTCTTTTAAGGATTTTTCCGCCTTCAGAAGAGTCGCTTTGTATTCTTGAATTTGTTGACGGTTGGAAAAGATTGATTTTTCGAGAGACAATCCTTGCGCAAAAACACCTATTAGGATTCCCCAATAAGTAACCGGAATTCTACTGGAATCGTCACTTAAAGTAATATAAATTTCTATGATCACCAAAAACAATACGATGATGAAACTGATACAATGCCCGAGACCCAACTCATCTCCTTTCCTCCAAGCATGATAGGAAACGATGATCGGTCCGAGTATATTAATGATTGTTAAAGCAATCGAGAAAAAACGGACTTGAATGAAAAATTGGAGTACTTCCGGAGAACGATCGATTTGAAGGCCCAATATGGAATTGAAGACGGCCATCCCCAGATTGAGATAGATGAGTATATTGAGAAGATTCCATTTTCCTGCTCCGAAAAGTCTGCGCAGACCGGAGTGCATTGAAACAAATACGAAATTCGGAACGATCATGGAAATCAGAAGCAAAGCCTCGCTATTATCCAATATGAATCTTACAAAATGATTTCTGGTTATCTCTGTTAAACCGACCAAAAATGAAAATACGGCAAGATCGATCAGCTTGTAATATTTCTTTTTGTATTCGATAAAATAAACTAATGCACATAAGGTACCGACTACTATGAAAAAGCTCGAAAATATGATGGGAAGCAGATTGATTTTCGCAAAATCCTTATAAATGGAACTTTGCGAATCAATGCGATTATCGAAGGCAGTAAATCCGAATAAGAATCCTTCTCTATGTATAAATCGAATATAATAATATTCGGTTGGTGTGTGATTTAGCTTGATCCAATTGAACTCACCTTGCAATTGTGACGGCAACTTTTCGCTAAAGTCCATCTTTCCGTTTTGAAACAAGAGCTCACCGGAATCATTGAAGACCTGAAAATTGGCTCCCACATGTTCGACTAAACAATAGGGATCGGGCACTTGATCGATATTTTTTGCTTTGAACCTCATCCATATATACGGATTTTGTGCGATCTCCTGCAAATCATTTGTGTCCGCCCAGACTTTGAGGATTTTCCAATTCAGGTTTTTGATTTTTTTAAAATCATAGGAATCTCCACTTAATTCAATATCATGCGGTATGTATTCGGAGTCTGCAGTGATATTGATGTAGTGATGAGCTGTTTTTTTAGGGATTCTATGTTCGAACCACAAAGTAATATGAAAATAAGTCTGAGCAATAAATAAAAGTATTCCTATTAAGCTGATGAAGAATGCAAAAATAGACAGATATGGCTTGTCTAATAAATAAGATCGAAGCCAATCCGTTATTTTTTCCAAACTCTTTCAATCCTCCAATGAGAATACAATCGGCATACGATGAGACATCTTTCTCGGCTGTCCTTGCACATAACCGGGGCTAAATCTTGCTCGGTGTATGATTTTCATCGCAGCGTCTTCGAATCCGTATCCTTGTTTACCGGAAACGATTTTTGCAGATTGTAATGTTCCGTCCTCATTCACTTGAACCAGAACAACGACGGTTTTTTCCGTAATATTAGCCGCTTTTGCCTGGGGAGGGAAGTAATCCCTCAGATTGAAATCAATGATCGCAGTCGGTGTCTTATCTCCGTTATACGAAAACAAGTATCCGTCTTTGTCGGTTCCGTTTCCCGCAAGTTGATTCGGATTGATGTCGGAGTCATCGGGCGCGTCGTTTTTGTCCTTGCTTGAACCTTCCACCCATTCCTGTTTCTCCACAGGAGCCGGTGAAGAAGTTCCTCCTATCAATTCAGGTGGAATTTCTTCAAAGTTAACGTCCACATCTTCAAACTCAGATGCTTCCAAAGGTTCTTCCGTTTGCATCTGACTGATTTTATAACCTGCGTATGTTCCCGTATGAATGAACAAACTAATGGCGAGACATATGTGAAACAGTCTTTCCTTATTGTCCTTTAAAGACTGGAGGAATTGGGAAATATAATCCTTATACGTTTTCATTTTTTTACACTAAGTGCAATTTTTGTAACGCCTGCTTTGCGAATCACTCCCATTAGATCGGTAATTTTTCCATAGGGAAGATTTTCATCGGCGGAAAGAGTGAGGCGCATATTTGGACGGATTTTAGAGTCTCTCTCCAGGTTTTTTACAAGGGAGGAAATCGTACTTTCCTTTCCTTCCAAAAAGATAACACCCGTCTTTGTGATCGCTACTTGCACGGATTCAGCGACATTCGGATCAGCCGCTTGCACTTTCGGTAGATTGATATTCAAACTTTCTTTTTTCAGGAAGTTTGCAGTTACCATAAAGATGACCAAGAGAACCAATATCACATCCACCATCGGTGTGATATTTATGCTTCCGATTTCTTCTTCTTGTGAACTTGATGCAGCCATGGATTTATCCTTTAGTTTTGTTCAGCAAAAACGAATGAAATTCCGTTTTTAGAATCTCAAGGTTCTGTAAAATAACCTTTGCTTTGCGGGAAAAATAGTTATTGGCCATTACTACCGGAATCGCTACTGCAAGACCTGCGGCGGTTGCGAGTAGGGCGGTCGAGATGGATCGCATAACAACTTCTGCACCGGAGCTTCCCAATGTTCCCAAACCGTAAAATGCTTTGATTACTCCGAGCACGGTTCCCAATAGTCCTATGAAAGGTGCGTTGTTTCCCAAAGTATTCAAGATGGGTAATCTTTTTTCCAACTCCAATTTTTCCGATAGGATTTGGCCTTCCAAACTTTCATCCAAACCTTTTCTTCCGAGACTCAATTGTCTGAGCGCAAATTGAACGAATCTGGAATAAATGGAATCGACACTTGTTTCCGTTTTCCAGTTCACTTCGGAAGCTTCTTGTAAAGATGTTCTTACTTCGGATAGAAAACTATCGTTTACTTTGCCCAAAGACTTTCTGAAATAAAGAAGCCTTTCCAAAAAGACAGCGAGTGCCAGGATGCTGGCAAATCCCATCGCTAAAAAAATAAATTGTTCACCGAATTCTACGTACTCTTGCATATTATTCTCCTATTTGAATAAAATTGTATAATAAAAGGTTATTGATTTCCGAATCGTTTACCTGGTTGTTAGTTGTTTGGATACAGGATCGTATACATGTTTTTAAATCCGTGCTCGTTGAAACCGAAGCAAGTAGCGCAGTCGTTGTTTGCGTTTTACAGGAGCCTGAATTGATTTTGCTTCCCCAATCTTTTTCCTGACAGTCAAACAAGCAGACTTGTGCACGTTCGGACATATTATTGAATGTAGTTTGTCTTAAGTTCTTGCATTGCGCTTCTTTCGCCGGATCGGAAAGAGAGATACTGGCGGTAGAAACTCCCAAAGAGAGAGCAAAACATTCCGTATTTCTGGTAATTGCTGCGGCGCAGGAAGTGTTGGCGGAAGGATTGGACATCGCCAATTGCAATAATATGACTCTCGCATAATCGTCGTCATACTTTCTTTCTTCTTTGCAAAACGTTAAACCGGATAGAACTGTTATTAAACAGAGTAGTTTGGTAAGTTTCATTAGAAATGAACCTCCATACCGATATTGAAAAAGGGAATGATCGTTCCGCCGGGCAATTCCAACGTTCCGAAGGTTTGACTTGGAGTCGGGTTTGTGGCTGAGAACGGTCTGGAGTTGTCAAAACCTTCTCCGTTCGTATTTTTTCTCAGATATAAATTCACGATTTCCAGATACCAGTTCAAATAACCCCAAGAGTAATTTTCAAACTTATCGAGACGGACGTCTAATCTATGATAGTCGGCACCTCTTCTTACATTCCCATAATCTGAGGAATACGGATTGTTGGAATAAGTAGGGTTCCAATAAGTTAGACCGTTCAAAGGATTGGAATATCTACCTCCATCGTCCCCGGTAATCGGTTGGTAGGGAACGGAGGTAAGGTAACTCCATCTTCCACCGATCTGGTATTCTTCCGAAAATCTCCAACCGTAGATTACATTGACCACATGAGTTCTGTCCCAAGAAGCCAGTTGTTCTTTCGAATTCGGAAAGTATTCCGCGATTACTTTTTTCTCAATTGTAGAGTATTGAAAATTGTCTCCATCGTAGGTTTTGTTGATATTATCATTCACAAAAGATTGAGACCATGTATAAGAGATCCAACCGAACCAGTCTCGTATTCCCGGTTTTGAATTTTTCCGAATCATAACTTCGTAACCATGAGACCAACCGTTTTGTCTGTTGGAATAGTTGAGAGATCTGTTCGTTACTAACGGTTGGGCAAGTAACCTTGATTTGTCGGGATTCATTCCGATAGGGGTTGAAATATAAGGATCACTTACGATTGTATCCCGGAATTCGTTTTTAAATGCTTCGAACGTAACTTGCCAAACCGAATTGAACTTTTGTTCGAAACCGGCACTGACCTTTCTTACCTTCTCGAATCTTAAATCCGGGTTTCCCGTTTCTTTGTTGAATACCGTGGTCTGAGGAAAACGTGCAAGATCACCGCCGCTTCCGAAAATAGTCAGACCTTTTCCCAATTCCGGGAAAGTATAGGACGCGGTCGCTCTGGGAGCCAGCGCGCCATTATTTGTGACTTCCAAATGATCGTAACGAACTCCCGGTTCGATTAGAAAATTCCCGAACTTGAAGTGTAGCGTCGTATAGCCATTATAATACCCTGATAGGCCTTTTACGCTGAGTGGTTGGGAAATGAAATCCGGATCGGCAGTATTATAGGGGTTTGGCGATACATTGGTCGGATCTTTCAGTTTGACCTGATCTCCGTAGTCCCGAAAGGACAATCTTCTATATTCGGATCCGAAGTCGATTTTTAGAAAATCGGTTGCTTGCCAGTTTGCATCTTGCCTTACACCTACATAAGTAGGTCGCACGAATTGTTTTCCCTGGATACTTCCCACTCCGACATTGTACTGAGTGATCGGATCAAAGTTAATCAATGTAATACGGTTCTGAAATTTGTCCCCTGGAACCCAGGTATAACGTAGTGCAGTCGTTCTGAAACTCTGTCCGAAATTCGCTTTGGCTCCCGAAAAAGTGGAGATGGGATCTTTCGTAGGATCGTTCACAGCCTTATTGGGAAGGTCGATGGCAAAATTGTCCTGAGCGGTTAAGTTATAAAGTGACACCTGATGTTCGGGCGTGAAATTATAAACCAACTTGATCTGTGAGTCGTTGTATCTGGGAAGTCTGATTCCTTCTGGCAAAAGCCCTGATGCTCCCAAGGTTTTATCCAGGTAACCTAATTTTCCCGCAATGGCAACATAACCTTTCCCGTTGGCAAAAGGAGTCGCACTGTAAGCGGTAGTATTCCAGAGTGAAACTTGAAATGCACCTTTCGCTTTTTGAATCGCATCGACGGTTTCAATTTCGATCACACCACCTGTCGCGTTGTTAAAGTTAGCTGGGAAAGCTCCCCGATACAAGTCGATCGACTTGATAAGATCGTTATGAATGACTGATGTCAACCCGTCCAAGTGGTAAGGGTAAAGAATAGGAAGGTCATCGTATAAATACGTATTCGACTGTGGGTCCGCACCTCGGATGATGATTCCGTTGGCTCCCCCACCGAATCCGATATTGGGAATGACACCCGGCAAAGTTTCCAAGGAACGCAATGCTTCCCCGAATGTTCCTGGCATCCTTTTGATTTCTTCGTAGCGGACTTTGGTTCTGGACGAAACAGTTTTTTCCCTTTCTCCTTCCACAACGATTCCACCTTTAGGAATGACTTTTTTCTCCGTATAAACGGTTCTTGCTTCGTCGTTTGCGCCCACGGAAAGTTTCATTTCCTGCATACCGGTATCTCTGAGTAATCTCAGGGTATACTCTCCCGGTGCGGGAAATTCCAAAGTGACGTTACCTTCTCCATCGGTTTGAAAAAACTTTTTCGTTTCAAAAACCATAATGGATAGATTCTTTTCACCCACTTCTTTTTTCTGATTATATAATTTTATTTTTACACTTACCGCTAACAAAGGAGACCCCATTAGTATGAGTGCAAATATTAGAATAATATATTTATTTAATTTGTTGCTTGCTGAGTTCATTGAAGTTTGCATACCAAGGGATATTTCCGGGGTCTTTTTGTAGGTAGATCAAAGTACAAGCGATCGGATAACCTACAAAAGGACAACCGACTCTGGTAATCGATACCGAACATAAATCCAAATTTCTTTTCAAAGGGGGATTTACGATGATAAGTGGAGGATTGGGAATCGGGGTTCCGCATTTTTCGGCCGCGAATTTTGCGGCAGCGTAAACTTGGCTTTGTGCTTCGTTTACAGGAACCCTATCTTCTTGAGCGGCGCATTGCATGAAAATTGCGAAAGACGCCAAAAGAATTAGAATTTTAATATATTTTAATATCATTGTTTTCCTTTCCCTTTGGAAGTTTCTACTGCTTCCTCAAGTTTAGGACTTCCTACCACGTCGGCACTGACCGATACTACGGTTACCAATCCCAAAGGGAAATAAGGTTTGTCTATTCTCTGAATTTGGATATTGATTAGGGTTTTGCCTTCCGGATATTTTTCAAGAACTTGGCTCAAGGCAAGCTCCACGTTCGGCTCCCGTGTAACAGGAATCATTCCCAGAATGTAAAATGCGGAATCCTGTCCGAATCCTCTACCCAAAATCACGTAATCATTGCTTCTTATGACAGTGGCAGAATCAAAAATATGGATTTCCTTTTGTAATTTTGACCCCAAACATGCGTTAAAGACTGTGAGGAAGAATAAAAGAAAAAATATACTGATACGAAGTTTCATATTCGTGCCTAAGTGCTATTTTTTGCCTTTCGTTGTGGCAGAAGGAGTTTGCGATGTGAATTTCACCAAATCTCCTTTGATTCCGAAGCGATGTCTTGTCACGGGTCCGTAAACGGATTTGTCATTCCAGTAGCGGATATTCACAACTGCGTCGGCGTCCTCTCCTTCCATAAGAGATTGGATCACATTATCCGCAGGAGGGATGGAAGTAGGGATTCCAATGATTCCGATATCAAATGAAAACCATGAAAAATTTTTCTCTACGGATTTAATAGTTTCATAAGGGATATTCGGTAACGGGCGATTGCTTGAAGCGATTCCTACGGTGGAGGATGCACAATTTGTGAAAAACAAACAAGAGGCAAATAAGCCGAGTAGTAGAGAGGTTTTTTTCATTTTTAATAACTCCGATCTAGAGGAAAATTCCTCCGATCGGAATGACTGTCAATGGTTAAAATCAAATAACCGTCATTAACTACATGAAAGGGAATGAACGCTACGTACTCAGGAATAAACGAAAATTAAATCACAATCCGAGGGTCTCTTTCAGTTGTCCCGCGAATGAGCGACCAACCGGGAGAACGGTTTCGTCTTCGTTTTTCAACTGTACTAGGTAGGCCCCTCCTTTATCATATCTCAAATTTGTAATATATTTTATATTCACAAGGTATCCTTTGTGAATTCGTATAAATAGTTTCGATGGTAATTTTTCTTCCAAATCTTTCAATAACTTGGGGGTTTCATAATCCTTTGCATTCGTATGAATGACGGAAGATTTGTTATTTGCGGATATGAAATGAATTTCGTTATAAGACAACAAATGAGTCGCCGATTCTGACGTAAATGTTAGGTGGTCATTCGAATCGGAGTCTTCTTTGGCGGAAGGTGTTTCCTTCCAGTATTTCAAAGCCTTATCTACGGATTTTCTGAACCTGAGAAAGGAGAATGGTTTCAATAGATAATCAAGTGCTTCCAGATCGAAAGCTTCGACGGCATATTCGCTATAAGCAGTCGTTAATATGAAAAAGGTTTTAGGTTTTCTGACTGATTTTAAAATTTCGATTCCTGATTTTGCAGGTAAGTTGATATCTAAAAAAACCAAATCGAATTCTTTTTCTTCCAAAAGTTTGAAAGCTTTGTCTCCGTCTTCGGCAATGCCTGCCAGTTTGAGTTCGGGACAACCCAGCACATAATCCATCATCAACATACGGGCAGGGTATTCATCTTCTATGATTAAAACCGAATAGGATAATTCCTCGCCCATAAGATGATCATATAATTAAGTCAGCCCGTAGACTGCAATTTTTTCTTCTCTTCCCCGAAGTTCCAATTCTCCCAAGGATTTCAAACTCGCTTTTGATTCGGAGGAGAGTTTGTCGTATGCTGTTTCGCTGAGTAAGACTGTAGTTCCCAGTTCTTTTGTTTTTCCTTCCAATCGGGAAGCCGTATTCACCGTATCTCCGATCAAAGTTCCGTCCATTCTGCTTTCCTGTCCGATGGTTCCTATCAAAACTTTGCCGTAATGAATTCCGATGCCTATTTTCACGGGGGTTTCTCCCGTTTCTTCCCGTTTGCGGTTGAATTCTTCCAAGCCGATCATCATATCTTTTGCGGCAGCAAGTGCGTTTTCGGAAGAGTTGGGAAAGAAAGCCATAATCGAATCACCGATGTACTTATCAATATAACCTGACTTGCGTTCAATGGAAGGAGCGGTGAATCTCATAAATGCATTTAGAAAATCGAACGTAAGTCTGGGATTTAATTTTTCGGAAATGGATGTAAAACCTCTGATATCCAAAAACAAAACGGCGACTTCTCCATCAACAGCGTCTCCCAAAAATACATCCCGTACATCCGACTTGTTCAACAAAGGAATGATCTGCGAAGGAAAGAATCTGGAAAATGCTTCCGCCAGACTTTTTTGTTCTTCCAGAGAGCGTGTTTGGATTTCCACTTTTTCCCTTTGAACGATATTGATTCGGTCCGCAAGGGAAAGGGAAAGAAATACTGCTTCCAAAACCGAACCTATCTGCAAAGAGTAATTGGTGAGAAAATGATAAGGAAGGATTCCGAAATTGCGAAGTCCCACCACAATTGCTCCCACCAAAACCACTGATGAGCCTAATAGAAAAAAACGAGCTTGCGTATAACCTTTTGCCCATGCGTAAGAGGAGACTCCGAATAGGGTAAGTGAATTCAACACCGCAAAAAAAAGCGTAAGAGTAACGGCAAGCCTGTAATATCCTAAAAAAGAAGGAAGGATCACCAAAGCGGAAAGACATGCCAAAATCGTGAGATAGATATTCAATTTCGGCATATTGTTTTTCGCTTCTACGAATTTTCGTGCGAATAACATACTAAAGGTGCAGGAAAGCCCGATTGAAATGGGGAAAGTCTGATCGGCCCATGTAGGTAAATCGGGAAAAACATAAGCATGGGTGAATCCCCAGATCCCCGATTGGATCAAAGTCAGAAACAAAATATAGAAAATATAATAAAGATAACTTCTGTCTTTTACGCTGAAAAATAAAAACAAATTGTAGAAAAACACAACTCCCATAACTCCGAAGTAGGCTCCGAATAAAATGGTTTTGGCTTCTTCTTCCTCCAGATAGGTTTCTTTTTCCCAAAGTGTAAGTGGCAATAAAACGGAACCCTGACTTTCGAACCGCATAACCAAATCATAATGACCTGGTTTTGTGAAAGGAAGTTGGAATAAAAAATTCCTATGTTCTATCAATCGGGAAGAGAAAGGTAGAATTCTTCCCGTATGTTTTGTAAGAATTTCCTTTCCATTGTAAAAAAGATGCAAATCAATCGAATCGATGAGCGAGACAAGCTCCAGCCATAATTCTTCTTCGTCTCCTTCCGCAATTTCGAAAGACCAATGAAGCCAATAGGCGGAAGAGGAATAACCGAAACCGAGAGATTTTCCGTCGGCGGTTTTTGCATCCTTACCTGATTTGGCTTTTTCTAATATACCGGATAAGGTTTCCGTTTTATTTTTATCTTCCCAGTAGGTTGCTTTGGGACTCAGCGGAAGAGTCTTAGTATTTTTTTTCCATTCAATGGAAGCGGTAGATTCCGCGAATACTTGCATTGTAAATAAAATGACAAAGCTGAGAAAATAGATTTGAAAAGATTTTGACAAAAAAAATTTCATAGAGGCGTTACTCTATCTCATTTTATATTGTACTCAATTCTTTTTTTCATTGTTCTTTTTGGAGAACTTCTTTCAATCAGAATAGATGTTTCGCTCAAGTATTGGAACTTTTCAATTTCAATTTGCCGATCTTAAGACATTGCTTGCAAAAGCGACTCCCCTTCGGTCCGGAGATCAATTGGCGGGAGTTGCCGCCGAATCCGGCAGAGAGAGAGTAGCTGCGCAATTTTGTTTGGCAGACCTGCCGTTAGATCGTTTTTTAAAAGAAGAAATTCTTCCCAGTGAAAAAGACGATGTTTCCGCACTCATTCAAAAACAATTCGATCCGGTCGCATTCAAAAAAATAAATCACCTCACTGTCGGTGGCCTACGGGACTTTATTTTATCGGAAGATTGCGATACGGAATTTTTAACTAGCATTCGTTATGCGCTAACTCCTGAGATGGTAGCAGCGGTTTCAAAGATCATGTCTTTACAGGATTTGGTTTTGGGTGCGCAAAAATGCAGAGTTGTCACAAAATTTAGAAACACAATCGGTGAAAAGGGAAGGATCTCGGTTCGATTGCAACCGAATCATCCTACTGATGATCTTACGGGGGTGGCGGCGAGTATTCTGGACGGATTGCTTTTGGGCGCGGGAGATGCCGTAATCGGTATCAATCCTGCTACGGACAATCTTCCCACCGCACGCAAACTTCTCCACCTAATGGATTCTATTCGAACAAAATATGAAATCCCCACTCAATCCTGCGTGCTTTGTCATGTCACTACTTCCATGGAACTTATGTCGGAGAATGCACCTCTGGATCTGGTGTTTCAATCCATCGGAGGCACTCAAAAATTAAATGAAAGTTTCGGAGTGAATCTAGGAATTTTAAAAGAAGCCCGTGAACAAGCTTTGTCTATGAACCGTTATACGGTGGGAAACGATGTAATGTATTTTGAAACCGGGCAAGGGAGTGCTCTTTCCGCAAATGCCCATTTCGGAATCGACCAACAGACCTTGGAAACGCGCGCTTATGCGGTTGCCCGCGAATTTTCACCTCTACTTGTCAATACGGTTGTGGGTTTCATCGGTCCGGAATATCTTTTTAACGGAAAACAAATCATTCGTGCCGGTCTTGAAGATCATTTCTGCGGTAAAATTATGGGACTTCCTATGGGAGTTGACATTTGTTATACGAATCATGCCGATGCCGATTCGGATGATATGGATTTGCTTTTGACAATGCTCGGCGTTGCAGGCTGCAATTATATCATGGGGATTCCCGGCTCTGATGATGTGATGTTGTCTTATCAAAGTACATCCTTTCATGATGCACTTTACCTCAGACAAAGTTTGAATTTGAAACCGGCTCCTGAGTTTGAAGCATGGCTTCAAAGAATGGGAGTGGTGGGAAAAAACCAATTGCCTACCTGGAAAGAGGATTCGATGCGCCTCCTTCCCGGATTTGCGGGAGAATTTCATGGGAAATGATTCTTTGTCCTGGGAAAAAATAAAACAACATACTTCGGCAAGAATCGGCCTTGGTCGCGCTGGAGGTTCTCTTCCCACAAAAGAGATGTTAAAGTTAAGATGGGATCACGCCGGTGCAAGGGATGCCGTTTGGGAAACTTGCGATTGGAAGGAAATCATCGAAGGTTTGCAGAACTGGAACGGGATCATTGAAGTAAATTCCTGCGCAACCACCAGACAGGATTATTTGCTTCGACCGGACCAAGGAAGACGTTTGAGTGAAGACTCTGTTGGAAAACTCAAAACCCGTGCTTTGCAAAAGAAAAATTATGATCTATCCATTTGCATCGTAGACGGTTTGTCTCCTTTGGCGATCCGGAAAAATATAATTCCTTTTTTAAATCTCTTGGAACCGGAACTGAGAGTGTTATTTAAAAAAATCGCTCCCATTGTTTGTGTCACCAACGGAAGAGTTGCTGTGGGAGACGAGGTGGCAGAGATTTTTGCAGCAAAGATGCTCATTGTTCTCATAGGAGAAAGACCAGGGTTGACATCTGCAGACAGTCTGGGAATCTATATGACTTACGAGCCTACGATCGGATCAACCGACGAAAGAAGAAATTGTATTTCCAATGTTCGTATGGAAGGTTTATCCTATGAGAGAGCGGCGGAAAAACTATCGTATCTGTTGAAGGAAGGACTGGATCAAAAAAGATCGGGAGTATTGTTAAAGGACAGAATGGTAGATGCGATAGAAGGTTCGGTAGGTTCTTCGGAAAAGCAGTTGCCTAAATAATTTCGATAATAACATATGTTACATCATCTTTCAGTTCTTTGTCGGAGTATTTTGTAATTTCTTCCTGTACTACTTCGGCGACACTTTGAATGTCTTTCGATTTTGTTTTTTTGAGGAGTCGGAGCAGATTGGCCTCTCCGAACAATTTTCCGTCCGCTCTCGCTTCGGTGACCCCATCCGTATAAAAAAAGTATCTGTCTCCTTTTGTAATCGTTTGAGTCCAATTTTGGAATTGGAACGATTCTCTCCAACCGAGTATGGAGCCTTTGAGATTTAGAAAACTGAATTTGGAATCGTCTCCGTTGTAGATCAACGGATTCGGATGCCCTGCGGAAGATATGATGACTTGATTCTTCTTTGTATCAAATAACGCACATGAGGCGGTAATGAAATATTTGCTGACTAAAAAAACCAGAGCTTGGTTCATTTTGAGAAGGACCTTCGCCGGGTTTTGGGTTTCTTTGACGATTTCCCTGAATTGGACTTTTACCATAGAAGATACAAGTGCCGCAGGAACTCCATGGCCTGCCACATCGGCAATCAGAAACAATAACTGATGTTCGTCGACTTCCACCCAATCGTACAAATCCCCTCCTACCTGTTCCATCGGAAGGTAAGTGGCGAATAAATTCAAACCCTTGATGGAAGGAGAATCTTTCGGCAATAAGTGGCCTTGCAGTTGCGAAGCAAAAAACAAATCCTGTTCCAGGCTGTTATTTTTTTTGCGCAATTCCTCCGTGCGGATTTGAACTCTTGCTTCCAGATCTTTGGTAAGCAAGGAAAGTTCCTTTTCATTTTTCGCATTTCTAAATGAAATCGTTACCGCGGAAAGGATCATCAAAACCAAAAATCCGTATTGGCTCAGATAGATATTTTTGCCCGTAGTGATATCTATTGTTATGTCCGTAACTCCACCGATGCATAGGAATAAAAAGCCGATACCAAGGATGCTTGCTTCCTTTTTCTTTTGTTTTGCTGCGCGAATAACTCCCGTTATAACAAAAGCCACTAAAAATAGAAGGGAAAATTCCCAAATCCTGAGACAAATGATCCTGGTCGAGTATTCGATATTGAAAACTTGAATTAAGGCAAGGATCACAACAAGACCGATCACAGCTATCTCTTTGTTACGTAAAGGATCTCTGAAAATAGAATAACTGAACAGAAGTAATGCGGCAGGAAGTAGAGTTTGAAAAACAAAAAAGATCCGGATCAAAGTGTTGAACTCCAATCCTGAGAAATTATGAGTTACATTTAAAAGGGGAAGTCTCCATAAAACAAAACACATACTGGAGCAGAGCAGATATAAATTCGCTTTAGGTTGTCTTCGAAGCAGAATGGAAAATATCTGATAAGCACCGATCCCGAAAAATAACATAATTATGCAGAAATCCCTTCCATCCTCTTTGAGGATATGGGAGTATAACATATCCAAATTTCCGATTTCAGGAATTGTGCGGAACAATCCTCCCGGAAAAGTTTGGTTCTGGTAATAGATTTCCACTTCCAATGTATTGAGTTCCCCTTTCTTAAGAAGGGAGTCGGGGAGATAGTAGAGTCTCTTCAAATACCAGTTAGGTGAGTATTTTTCCCCGGGGGGAAAACTTCCCGTTTTTCCGATCAATGTTCCATTTAGATATATTTTATCCGCTTCCTGAACACGGTTTAGATAAATCCCTTGTGCAAGAATCGTTTCGGTTTTTGGGAAAAAAAATGTGAAGTGATACTTACCGTGAGTGGGCGGTTTGAAACCTTGCGAGGCAAGGCTTTTCCCTACTTGAATCGGGACAGGGTCTTGTCCGTGCGCTGCGAATGTCCAACCATCCGGAGCGGATGTGATTTCCTCCGGATTTATTTCCAAAGGATTAGCATCTACCGCCATGATAAAACCAATGAAAATTGTTAGAATGGCAATACGAAACATAAGGTCACTTTGTTCCAAGATGCTATTCCAATTTTGGAAAATAGCAAGACCAAATTCGCAAACTTTTTCCAAAGACCGCAAAACATTGTCGAGTGGATATTGTACAAAAGGTTGGGTTATTTGCGTAGATTTACTTAAAATCGCAGTCTTTTTGCTACGACCGGATTTTAATTCGAATTGATCTTCTCAATTTACTGAGAACTTATAGTAAATAAGCGTATCTACTATGTCCTTTGTCTCCTTTACCAAAAAAACTTTTAAATCTCTGTTTGAGTTGGATGAAGATAGGAAAAAATATGCAAAAGATTATTTAGACGACTTACACAGGCAGGCGAGACTTTTGCACCTTCCCGGCTCCTTTATCGGAGTCTTTGTTTGGTTGGGTTTTGCTTTTGATACGGATAAAAAATTACATCCTGAATTTCCCGAATTGTTCTATTTTAGAATCGGACTCTCTCTTATCTGTCTGTTTTTTTTAATGCTCTACTTCGTTGACAAATATTTTAAAATCAGAGCGAGGGGAAAAGGACTTGGCTGGGCATATTTTCTATTCCTTTATCTTTTGAATGCGACTGCGTTTCTTACAGGAAGGATTGCTGATGATCCGACTTATGTTTCCGGGCTTCAGATTGCTGTCATGTCGCTTGTCTTTATGCCTTTTCAAAGACGAACAATCGTTCTATTTTATATCGGATCCATTTTTTGTTTTTTAACTTCGGTATTGATTTTTCATCCTAATCTTTCCACCGATTCCGCTTCCTACTCGATGCAAAACCTTGCGATCAGTTATCTTGTAGGTTTTTTCAGCGGATTTATCATCGAAAGATTTCGTTTCACCACTTTCATAAGCCGTCATAGGATTTTGGAAAAAAACAAAGAGATATCTTTGTCTATGGCCCAGATTCAGGATTTGAAAACAAAACAGGACGGAGATTATTTTCTTACTACTCTTCTGTTCAATCCTTTGGTCGGTAAAGAAGTGGAAAGCGGATTTGTTAAGATTGATTATACGATCCGCCAACACAAAAAGTTTTCCTTCCGTGAAAAGGAATACGAGTTAGGCGGTGATTATGTTAGCGTATATAATTTGATCCTCCAAGGGAAAAAATACAAGGCGTTTGTCAATGGAGACGCCATGGGTAAATCCATTCAGGGAGCGGGGGGCGCCATCGTACTCGGTGCGGTTTACAATTCCATCATCATTCGTTCCAAAATGGATCCGAATTCTTCCAATCGTAGCCCCGAACGTTGGTTAAAGGATTGTTTTACCGATTTGCAAAAAGTATTCGAAACTTTTGACGGAGGGATGCTTGTATCCGCTATTTTCGGATTATTGGAAGAAACTTCAGGTACATTGTATTATATCAATTTGGAACATCCCTGGATGATTTTATTCCGTGACGGCAAAGCAGGGTTTGTAGAAAATGAGCATCATTTTTATAAGTTAGGTGTTACCGGAATTCCTTCTCAGATTGCCATCAGTGTTTTTAAGCTGAAACAAGGTGATAAGATATTTTGCGGTTCCGACGGAAAAGACGATATCGTCATAGAAGAATCTTCCGGTGGAAAAAGAATCATCAACGAAGACGAAACTCAATTCTTACAAAGACTGGAAGAAGCAAACGGAAATCTTTATGAGATGGAATCCCGGTTGAAATCCTACGGTTCTTTTTCCGATGATTTCAGTTTGATTTCATTGGAGTATACCGGAGAAAATCATTTTAAACCGAGTAAAAATTATTTTGAAGCAAAAGATGCAATGCTTGCTCATGATTTTGAAAAAGCTTTGGATCTATTGAGTGAAAGTTTCAATCCCGTGGTCGCTTCTCCGAAAGAATTGAAACTTTTGGCAAGATTGTACGAGAAAAAGGAAAATTTACTTCAAGCTTTGGAATACGCCGGTATGGTTTTGGAAATAGATCCGTCGGACACTGCTTGGCTGCTTCATACTTCTTTATTATTCAAAAGAGTATTTGCTCAAACGAAATTCATGACTTATCTGGGCGAGGCCCAGGAATTGAGCGAGAGAGTCCGTTTGCGCGATCCCGAAAATGTTAAAAACCTCATCCACCTAGCGGATATTTATCGATTGCAGGGAGACAAAGAAAGAGCAAATTATCTTTTGAGTAAAGTGGGTGCTGAAGAGGAAAATCATCCCATTTTGAAAAGACTGGTAAATAAAATTAGTTAACCGGTATTCTCGGTTTGTAAGATAATATTTGTTACTATTCCAGACGCTGATATTTTTCCAAATAGGACGGATATGATCTCTGGATCCAAATAAAAAAGAGCAGCCGTTTTTTCCAAAGAAACTCCGATTCGATCGCCTTTTAGCAGTAAATCGATAAAGAAATATTCCATTGGTTTCAGACTAAGAATGTACATATCCGAATTCTGCTTATAGAGTAGCAAAAATTCCTGATTATCAATTTTGGATAAATCAGGGGATTGAGTTGATTTTCTGTTTTTCCAAATCGGATAAATCGAAAATTGATTTTGGATTAGCTTTATACTTTTGCCAAATACCAAGATTGAATTTTCCAAATCGGTTTGATTTTGAATTTTCGCAAAGTCGAAACTCAGATGTTCTGCTTTATGAAAACTATCAATAAATTTCAGTTCGAATTCCGCCAAATTTTTCAAATAAGGTAATTCTGGATAAATTTCCATCAAACAATCCGGAAAATTTTCCCCGTAGTCGGAAAGATTATAAGACTTATGAAAGGTTTCTTTTATGAATTTTTCTGCCGCGAAATCAAACAATTCATCACCTAACGCATAATTTATTGCTTCGAAATTATCCGCCAATACTTCCTTCATCCTGTAAAAGTATGCATTTTTATAAACGGAAATCGCTTCTTCCGGAGCTAAGTTGTTACATGCGATAATTTGGTTTTGAAAAGGGGTATCCTTGTTATACAAAATACTTTCAGAATACAGATTTTGAAGTTTTTTCAGTTTCATTTTTATATCGCTTGTTCATAATTTCTCGAGCTTTGTTTAGTTCCTCTTCCAGCCGATGAAATTCGGGAACATCCTCATCCCATTCAATCATAATGGGGATATTTTCAGGAATATATGCTAAGGATGCTTCAAATAAATTCCACACTTCCCGATGCACTGGTTCTGCATGTGTATCGAATAGAAAATTTCCCATATCTGTAAAACCCGCCAGATGAATCTGTGATATACTTTCCTTAGGAATGTGTTCTATGAAAGCCATCGGATCAAAATGAAAGTTCTTGGCATTCACATAGATATTATTGATGTCTAGAAGCAATGAACATCCGGTTCTTCGTACCAATTGACTTAAGAATTCCCATTCGTTCATCGAAGAAGATTTATAGTTAAAGTATGCGGAAATATTTTCCACCGCTATCTGTCTTTGAAGTTCATTCTGTACATAGTCTATATGATTTGTTATTACCTCCAGGCATTCTTCGTTATAAGGTACGGGAACCAGTTCATGCAATCTAGTTTTGTTTTGGACATTCCAAGCCAAATGATCTGAGACCAAGAATGGTTCCACTCTATCGATCAGCTGTTTTAAATCTCTCAGGTAATTCGAATCAATTCCTGTTGCACTTCCCAAAGAAATACCGACTCCGTGACATGCGACAGGATAGTCTTTACGGATGAATTCCAGTACGGACATAGGTCTTCCTTCTGTGCTCATATAATTTTCACTGATCACTTCAAACCAATCTATGCCCGTATCCGGGTTTTCCAATAAGTAAGGATAATGTTCTCGTCTGAGACCAACACCGTATATGGAAGTAAGACGTTCCACCGATCTTAAGATTTTACGAACTTTCCGCCTTTCGATGCGCAATCTTTTTCGGAAGTCCCTTTCCAGCCTTGTCCTTTGCATGAATTTTTTCCTGCACAAGAATGTCCTTTTCCTCCACAATCTCCCTGACCTTTGCAGGCATTGATTCCGTGACATTCCCCTTCCGCTTTTTCCGCAACTTGTGTTTTTGCACTCATGCAAGATGTGAAAGTAAGTCCGGCTAAGGCTGCGCCAATAAGGATTCCTGATTTGTAATTCATAATAAACTCCTGAATTTGATTTGTATCTTCTTTCGTTTGAAAAATCTAAAAGTTACATTCTTAAAAAAAATAATTTGATTTCTATAAATAAATTGAATTATGAACTGAACATTCAGGTGAATAAAGAGTGGTGAAACTATCCAGGAATAGGATTGCACCGGAAGAATTATCCGGATTGATGCGCTCTTCTCAGGAAGGAGATTCGTCTTCTTACAGGAAACTTCTGGAAGAAACGAGCGAAATTTTAAGAAGGGCACTCGCTGTGAAAATTTACGATCCGAACGATAGGGAAGATGTTCTTCAGGAAATTCTCATTGCAGTCCATCTTTCCAAACATACTTTTTTACCCGATAAATCGTTTTTGCCTTGGTTGTCCACTATCGCCAAATATAAGATAATCGATTATATCAGAAAAAAAGAACGTATGAAAAAAAGGGAAATTATTCAGTCTAACGAGTATTTACCGGAGAAAGAATACTTTCATTCGGATGATGATACCAAGGAACGTATCGAGGAAATATTGGACAAACTTTCCGAAAAACAGAGATTGATCCTTCGTCTTTTGAAGTTGGAGAAAATGTCCGTTGCAGAAACGGCGAAAGTCATGTCTATGTCTAGGTCCGCTGTGAAAACGGCGGCCCATAGAATTTATAAAATCATCCGTATTCGTCCGGGAGGGAAATTATGAAAACAGTAGAATTAATTGAGATACTTACACAAGATAATAAGAAAGTACATGTATTAAAAAGTCCTCTCCTTCGGTTTTTGACTTGGGCATTCTATTCCTTTCTGAGTATATTTGTTATCTTGGTCGCTTCCTTTATGATTCGCGGACAATATCATATCCCAAGGTTTTGGGAATCCATTCTGGCTTTGGCTATCGTTTTTGTTTCTTGCGGTTTTGTTTTGTTCAAGAGAAACATTCCAGGAAAACAATCCGGTTATGATTATCTGTTCCACAATCTAATTCTAGTCAGTTGGTTTGGTTTTTTGATTTTCTCCGTTTCGTTCACGGAGAAAGGTTTACTTGCCGGTCTTTCCGGGGAATGGAAAAGCCACGGGCCGGGTTGTGCGGAAGTAGTTCTTTTGATGACAATCATTCCTATGATTTTATTGAATTTATACCTAAGGAACGGTTTTATAGAGCCTACCTTTTTATTTCAATTTTCCGCTTATGTGTTGCCTTTTACATTGGCTCAAATGGCAATCTCGTTTTTTTGCGCCAATGAAACATCGACTCATATACTCACTTGGCATACTCTTGCATCGATTCCGTTTTATAGTTTGATTTTTTTTACGATATTTAAACTGATTCAAACAAAGGTTTTACATTCTTTCCTATTAAAAGTTTAATTATGAAATTACCCTTTTTTCGAAAATACGACTTTATCATTGTTCCTGGCATCGGGAATTCGGGGGAATCTCATTGGCAATCAAAATGGGAAAATTTTTTACCAAACACTTATCGTATTTCCGTCTCCGATTGGGATCGCCCGAATCTTAAGGAATGGCAATTTGCGTTAGGTGAGTTGTTGGGAAGATTGCAAAACAATCGCAAAAAAATCATCATTGCCCATAGCCTGGGATGCCTTTTGGTTCATCATTATTTTTTTGAAAACCAAATTCACCAAAACTATGTTGCTTCCATCCTGCTTGTCGCGCCACCTAATCCGAAATCGCCTGTTTTTCCTTCTCAAGCTGCGGAATTTTCCAAGCTAACAAGAATTAAGTTGGTTCCTCCTTCTCTGATTCTTGCTAGCGAAAATGATCCATATGCAGAGATTTCTTTTTCCGAACAACTCGCCTCGGACTGGGGGGCTGAATTTAAAAATATTGGAAAAAAAGGGCATGTCAATTCCGAAAGCAAGTTAGGTTCGTGGTTCGGAGGAATTAAAAACCTAACTTTGTTTTTGTGGAGATTGTAAAAGAGCTATATTTGCGGTTCGAAATACCCGGTAGGTTTACGAATTATACTACAAACCCGGTGATCCATTCTTTTGCCCGAGCCGGATCGGTGAAAAAATGTTCATTCTCTCTGCTGAAATTTTCTTCATACTTTTCTATTTTTGTGGCATCTTGATGGACATGAACAGCCGCCAAACATTGAATACCGCGATGGTTTTTCAATTGCAGGTCTTTGGCTTCCTCGAATAGATCCAAATATCCCACTCTCCAACCGTAGTTTGCCAAAGTTTCGGGAATCACTGATCTGAATCTTTTATGTGCTTCTACGTTTGCTCCGCTGAAACCGTAGAGATTGACAAAAATCTTAAAAGTTCCGTTCTCTTCGATTTGATTTAGACATTGGTGTAAAGAAGATTCCCAAGCAGCGATGTCTTCAATATCCATAGCACCGTCCAGATGAGAGATAAGTAATTTCTGTTCGGGAATCCATTTGTTTTCTATAACTTTGTCCATAAATATTAAGACCTATCTTTTCTTTTTCAGAAATTTTAATTATTTTTACCACCGATTTTTGGCAAATCGTACTTGCCATTTCGGCTCGGAAACTATGATTTTATTCCATGTCCTCTTCACCCAAACAAACTCTCTTTCATCGTTTTTTAGGTTTTTATTTCCGCATACTTTGCATACTTGCAGTCGATTTGGTTGTAACAAACATCAACGGACGGGTATTGAGTCTTACCAGTCTTTATGAAAAACCGATCGTGACTTTGATAGGTATGGGAGTGATCCTTTTGCTTTTTTGGTTTTTGTTTTCCATCATTGATAAACTGACTAAGATCGTTTTGAAGATTACCGTGGAGATGGGAAATCTTTTGGTATTTCGCAAAACGGCCATCTTTCTTATCTTATGCGGGCTGTTATTCGGCATCTATGTGCTCTACTATCATACTTGGTTCGGATCTTGGCCTAGCTTTAAACTCAGTTCCTTGATTTGATTTTTATAAATTAGCGGACCGGTTCTCTGATCAAATCCAAAAAATCGGATTCGATGGATTCCAAATAAGATTTGTTTCCGGTGATCAGAAAGAGTTGGATATTCCCTTCATAGATCACCAAAGATTTTTTGGCACAAACCGATGAATTTAGGTTAGGTGAAATATACTTTTTCTCTTTCCATTTGTCAAAGTTTGTTTCAAAGACTAGAATCCATTCTTTGATCACGGTTTGCAATTGTTCCTGGAATATGCTTTTTTCTTCCAAGCTTTGTGCGGAAAAATTGGCAAAAGGACATCCGAAAAAATCCTCCTTTCTCGCCTGTCGTTTCAATACGCTTACCCAAGCAGCAATCCATTCCTTGGGATCTTCTTTTTTTTCGGAAAGGCCCCGGAGTAAATTGAGTAAATCTAATCTTTGTTCTTCGAGGTAGGCCTTTCCCAAATCCTGTTTGGAAGGAAAGTATTGATACAAACTCTGTTTATGGGAACGGGACTCCTCCAGGATTTGGTTGATGCCCGTCCGATCATACCCTTGCCGGTAGAAAAGGGATTTGGTCGTGCTGAGTATCCTTTCTTTTGGCTTTTGTTTGTCCATAATATCGATCCTTTTGAATTAGACAATTCTGTCTAATTTTTTCTGGACAAAAATTTCCTAACATTTAAAAATTAGACAAATCTGTCTAATTTGGTGAATTCTATGCAACACTTAGTATTTCGGAAAAAAGGGGTCTTGGAATGGGAAGAGGTTCCCAGTCCCAAAATTACAGGCAAAAACCAGGCATTGGTTCGTCCCATCGCCATCGCTCGTTGCGATCTGGACATAGGAATCGTAACCGGAAGAACCTTATTTCGTCCTCCGTTTCCTTTGGGGCATGAGTTCGTGGGTGAAATCATTTCCGTGTCAGACGACTTGAGCGACCGGTTTACCACCAAACAAAGAGTAGCTGTATCTTTTCAGATTTCCTGCGGAACCTGTCCGAGCTGTCTTGCCGCGGATTCCAAATCTTGTACCACTTTGCCCCCTGTTACCAGTTTCGGAATGGCACCCGGAGCGCAAATCTACGGAGGTGCCGTTGCGGAATCGGTTCTTGTCCCTTACGCATCACAGATGTTACTTCCTATAAAAGAATCTACAAATCCCGTAGCGGTTGCCAGTTTATCCGATAATATCGCAGAAGCGTGGAAGCTTGCGGGAAAATATTTGGAAACAAGACCGGATTCCAAGGTTTTGGTAGTGGGGGGACAGGCCGCAAGCATAGGTTTGTATACCGCACTCCTTGCTCATCGGATGGGCCGAGGAACAGTTGTTTATTGGGATACGGATAAGGCACGGATTGATCTTGCCAGCTCTCTAGGGATTCCTTGCGAGTATATGGAAACATATCCCAAGTCTGCCGGAAAATTCGATTTGGTTTGTGAATGCGCTTCTACCAAAGAGGGGTGGGACATGGCGATGCGATCCATTGCACCGAACGGAGTGTTCACTTCCGCATCTATTTTTTGGACCAATAAATGGGAGATTCCTTATTTGGAACTTTATAATGCGGGTGCAAAATTACATATCACCAGGGTGGATTCCAGAGAGTATATGACAAAGATTTTGTCTCTCGTCGAGTCAGGGATTTATGATCCGGGTCCGATTGTCACGAAGGTGGCATCGTTTTCGGATGCGAAGGATGCTTGGATCGAACCTAGTACCAAACTTGTGATCACCCAATCGGCAATAAATTGATAAGATAGTAAATGCTTTCTTTGACAGATGGGGAAAGGTCGATATTCTTTCCCCATGTCTTGCCTTTATTGCAGCAAAAAATCCGAGTCTTTTTCCCGTTCCGTCGCTCTAGGCGGAGAGGAATACCATCATGATTTTCCGATCGATGATTTGGTAGGAAATGCAATTCAGGTTTTTTCGGAAATCTATCGTTGTTCCGATTGCGACTCCATTTGGAAAATCCAATCCCGAGGCACGGGAGATCCCCGTTCCACCTATCCGGAGTATTACGAACAAACTGCCACTTTGTTGAAAGGAATAGAAAGGGAAGCCGTAGTTCAACCTACATTGGACAACTTACTAAAATTAGGTGAAATATCCATGCCTTACGACTTTCGAACTTCCGTTTTGGATAAGCTGAAAGAAAAGGAAAAACAAAATCTCATCCGACTCTACAGAGAGCAAAAGCCGGATTTGGACAGCAGCATTAAATTCTGGCTGGAAAAATGGTACGAAAGCATTGCTCCGGAAGAATTCCGCAGGTTCAAAGAAGACGGATTTCACATGGGTGCAAATTCCATTTATGCCTTACCTGAAAATTCCAAAATCATCTCTTCCGAATTTTATACTTTGGAAGACTTCGTGATTTGGGTGGAAGAGGGGGAAGACGGTCGATCGTATTTGCAATCTTTGAATCATAAAACGGGAAAAGCGGGATGGAAAACGGATTTGCCCGCTCCTTTTTCCGGGGGAATGAAACTGCCTGTATTGTTTTATCAAGGCGGGTATCTTTGCACTTTGCACGGGCTGCAAATGGGATCGGAACATTATTCCCGATTGAACCGTCCGGATAGATTGAGGGTTTATTCCACGGACGGTGAACTCTTGTTAGAAGAACATCTTTCCTGGAAAGCCTATGAAGTGATTTCCCCGGAAGAAAGGGATTATTCCGAAAATAGAACCGTTCATAATTTCAGGGTCACGATTTGGGATGACAGTCTCTATTTGCCGAGCGGTCATTCCTTAAAGGCTTTCGATTTAAAAAATAAAAAAGAAATCATAAATCTTTCTCTCCCCGATGGTCATATATTCTCCGGCAAACTACAGATAGATGAAGACGGGAAAATTCTTGCATATACTATGAAAGGTTTCATACTATTCGATGCCAAGTGGAAGATACTCTCTTCCTGGAAGTCCCCGTATCATCCCGTGTTTATGGATTCGAATATGAATGTATTCTATTATTATGCGCATGTGGAAAATCCCAGAACTCATGTGGTAAAGGAGTTTCAACAAAAAATGGAGAGCGGTGTGAGTTTGACTCATTTTTTACGGACCACTCCTGCGCCCTTACCAAATGGATATTTTGTTCCCTTTGCTTATGACGAATCTTATATTTTGAATTTCGATTTGGAGATCGTAAAAAAAATTCCATATACATGTACGGATACACTCGGCCCCCATGCTTTGGATGATAAACCGGAACCGACTCTTGTCACGGAAAACAGACTGGTCTTTTGCGAAGACTATAAACAAATCCGTCTCTTTTCTTTGGAAGGAGAAGAGATTCGGGTCTCTCCTTCGGAAGTTCCTTTTGTCAACTTATTCACGTTTGACGGTAAAAATATTTGTTTTGTTCAATCGAATTATACGGGTTACGGAGTGGATGATAATTATCTTCTAACTCTTTGGAATCCGGAAGGGCAGGAGATAAACCAGGTGAAACTTCGTTCTTTGGAAGGATTTGCCGTCAGCTTTCACGGATATTTGATTTTTAAGTATCAGTCCGAATTGTTGTGTATCGATCTGTTCAAAGGGATTTAATTTCGATTTACAAACATTAGGTGGAATTAATTTTTTATTTTTGGGGCGCTCACCCCGAAGCTTTTCGCTTCGGGGCCCGAGCTACTGCGGGCTCGCGGAAATCCGCTCGGTCGCTGGCGCGGACCAAGCCCTTCGTATCCCTGGTCGGGAAGGCGGTTTTTGGCAAAAAGGCGAACTTATTTGAATAAAATTTTCAGGAACCAATGCTTCGCTTTACAAGAGCAAGGCGATGTGATAGAAGGAGCGCATTGGGTGGCGGGTGGTTAACCCCACCCAATGTCGATAGGGCGGGGATAGTATCCTAAAAACTCCTTCTATCCTCCGTCCCTGACAGAAGCCCTGCGCCAGGGACCGACCAGCGAAGCGAGCGTTGCCGCCGAGGCAGAGCCCCGGTCGATTTCGCAAAAGAATCCGAAAAACCAAAAAACATCCGAGGCGCCCATGATCCAAAAGGTTCTTTCGTATTTCGGGAAATCAGTCTAAGGTTTTTTCAAAGCAGAGTGCGGTCGGATCGGACTTCCATTTGCCGAAGCTGGAGATCGGTTGGAAACCCATCTTTTTGTAAAAGGCGATTGCTTCAGGTTGGGGTTCACCTGCACGTAGTTTGATGCTTGTATAGCCGGTTTCCGTGGCAAAAGATTCTACCGTTGCCAAAAGTTTTTCCGCAATCCCTTGTTTTCTGTGGTTTTTTGACACAAACATCAGATCCAATTCACTCTCTTCTCCTTCGAAGGGCAAAAGGGCAATGCTTCCTACGGCAGTCTCCCCATCGTAGGCGATCCAAACTCCGGACCAGTCTTCTGCAAAATCTTTGGCTTCGTAAGGATTGGGTGCTTGGAACGAATAACGCGTTTGGATTTCTTCCCAAAGTGCATTGCTCATTTTGTAAACAACGGGTGAGTCGGATTTTTCTTTTTTGATTTGAATCTCTGCCATACAGTTTATTAGTTTTGTTTGACAAATGAGACTATGTCGATCAGTATTTGTCAGTGAAAACCATTATGTCCAATCCATTTGTTGAAGAAACCCTCGAAAAATTATCTATCCTAGGAAATGTGACCGCCAGAGCTATGTTTGGTGGTTATGGCATCTATCTTGACGGAGTTATGTTCGGTCTTGTCGCCGAAGATGTGCTATATCTAAAGACAGACAGCCAAACAATTTCCAAATTCCAAGTTGCCGGCGGACGACCTTTTACCTATGACGGAAAAGAAGGCGCTCCTTCTGTGATGAGTTACTGGACTTTCCCATCGGAAGTTTGGGAATCTCCGGAAGACTTGCAAGAATGGGCAGAACTTGCCTACCAAGCAGCTGTTAGAAGCAAACCGGAAGCACCGGCTCCAAAACCGGAACCCGTTGCAAAAGCGGCTTCTCCTGCTCCACAGGCTAAAAAATCCGCTCCTAAAAAGAAGGCTGCAAAGAAGAAAGCAAAACCTGCTAAAAAGAAGGCAAAGGTAGTAGCTAAGAAAAAAGCGAAGGCTAAAAAGTCCAAGCCGGCTCCTAAAAAATCCAAAAAAGCGGTAAAGAAGTCTTCTAAAAAACTTGTTTCTAAAAAGAAGAGTATCAAAAAGAAGCCGGTAAAAAAAGCCAAAGCTAAAAAAGCGGCGAAGAAGAAAAAAAGATCCAAATAAGATCATTCTTCATTGAATTACGATAAACCAATGTTAGCCTTTTTTTACATACTTCGAAATCGGATAACATTGGTTTTGCTGTTTCTGTCTTTTTCGATTAACCTTTCCGCAGAATGCAGGAATCCGCTCACGGAAGAACAAAAGATCGAGTCTTTGATTCTCTCCGTACAAAAGTTAGATGGTGTTTTTATCCGAAACGGAGAAGAACATGGTGCTAAAGAAGCCGCCGAACATCTTCGTTATAAATTAAATTCTGCCAAAAAATCCATCTTTGCTCCCGATCCTAAGGACTGGACTGCCAAGTTGTTTATCGAAAAGGTCGCTTCGAAATCTTTTTTGTCCGGTGAAGTGTACAAAATCAAATTGAAAGACGGAAAAACAGTCACTTCGCAAAGTTGGTTGGAAGTGGAATTGAAAAAGATAAACGATTCCTGTAAATAAAAACCGCTTAATTTATTTTTTGTGTTTATAGCGGGCGGTTGAACCTTCGAAGCAACCGGTTCGGTTTTTAAAATTTAAAGCTCAAAGATCTTTTCGTCTAAATCGTAAATATCCAAAGAAGTCCAAAACATCCAACCCAATTCCGAATTCATCTTCTGATGATTTAGGAAAGCATCCAGTTCTTTGTTGATCGAGATGGTAAGCGCCAAGTTGAATCCCTGTTTTTTGGGGTCATCCGGGTATTGTTTCAGATATTCGTTTCCTTTGGTTTGGTAGGAAAGCAGTCTGTCTTTCACATGACTGAAAAATCCCAGTGCGTCTTTATCAGTCGGGGAATATTTGGAATAATATTCTTTTGTTAGCTCTTCTTTTTTGGAAATGAAAACGACCGCTTCGCGTTCTGTTGCTTGGAATTCTTCTTTGGTAATCCATCCACGTTCATAAGAGTGCTCGGCACTGGTAAGATCGGGTGCTTTGGCATTGATGGCTTTGAATCTAAGGCTCATATCACGAACATAGGTTTCATATTCATTCATCGGATCAACGTATCAATTTCCAAGATTCCCTGGAAATCTCTTTCTTTAGAAATTCTAATCCATCCCGTCTGGATTTAAATTGAGGACTGAATCTATAGACCTCGGCTACGTCCCGCACTTCATCGGATGCGGCGAGTAGCACAGGCATCTGTTTCCATTCGCCGGATTCCTTCATTTTTTCAGAGAGGTCCAGGTAAGCGTGGATTCTTCCTCTGTTCAAAGAGTATTCGATCCTATTTTCACATCTGCATACATTCTTTGCGTTGCTAAGCCCGCAGTGAGTTCCTAAAAATTCGCTCATTCTGATTCGCGCACGCGATAATTTTTTGCGAAAATTAGCAGGCGTTATATCCATAATCCATCCGCCTTCGTCACTTGTTACCTGGAATACTTCTCCTAATAAGAATGCAAGTCTGTGGTTTCGTTTCAAACAGAGTAACATTGCATGGGTGCATGCCGCCTGTACATTCATTGCAATATAAGAAGTGGTTTCGGAAAATTCGGTTTGGATCGTTTGTGATTTTTGCAATTCGGAATGAATCAATCGAAAATTGACTCGGGACAATTCTTCTTTGCTCTTTTTAAAATTGATCAGATGATTTGTTGCAATCCGATAGACCCAGGTAGAAAGTTTGCTTTCTTTACGAAACCCGCCTAGATTTGTAATGACTTTGATCAGTATTTCCTGGGTAGCATCTTCCGCATCATCCGGGTTCCATAAAAACTTCAGAGACAGGGAAAATATCTTTTCCTGAAATACTTTGACTAGTTTTTCCAGGGACTTTCTATCCCCTTTCAAACAACCGTCTAACAAATCTAAGTGCGGATCATCAATCATCTACTTTTTATTGGCAAGGTACGTTACGATGAGTGCGATAATCGCAGGGCTCCCTTGGGAAATGATAATGGAAGGTTTTGCAGTAATCGCTCCGAAGATTGCGGCAACGATGATACATCCCAAAAAGAAAACGGTTGTGTCGTATTTTTGAGATTTGTCGGAAATAAATCCGAGTGCCCAGATCAGTCCCGCCGCCAAAAATCCGTTATAAAGACCTTGGTTTTTTGCGAGAGTAGCCGAGGCACTCGCCACTTCCGGAGTCATTTTAAAAATTTTCAAACCCAGTTCACTTTGCCAAAGGAACATTTCTAAAACTAGGATGAAAAGGTGTTCTACTGCCACAAACCCTACTAAAATTTTTGATGCGATATTCATTAAATCCTCCTGATTTAGATCTTTCGACAAAGATAGGATCGCATTTTGTGACAGTTTCCAGAAAAAAATTTCTTTTTAAGGATAAACCTTAGCTTACCAACCAGGCGTTTTTGTTGTCCTCTGCGTACTTATCGAAAGAAATAGGGGATTTTCCGGTAATCTTTTGAACCGAATCGGTAATTGCCTCCGAATGACCGTCCCGAAGTGCTCCTGCGATGATGACTAGAAAACTTGCATAATCTTCCGGCACTCCTCCGCTAAGCAGTCCCTTTTTGAAATCTTCCGGGCTTACGTTTACATATTCGATTTTTAGGCCGGTGTGTTTCGAAATGATCGAAGCGACTTCATCATGCGTAAGAGATTTCGTGCCTGTAAGTACGAATGCCTGGCTTGCGAATTTATCGCCGCTTACCAAAAGTTTGGCGGCAGTGCTTGAAATATCTCTGGAATCGATAAAACTTGTTTTTGCATTTCCCGCCGGGAAATAGATCTTTTTATCACTTAAAATCCCTGCGATCCAGAAAGTATGAAAATTCTGCATAAACCAATTGGGGCGGATGATATTCCAATTTAGTCCCGATTTTTCCAACAAAATCTCTGTTTTGCGGAAAGGTGCTTCATCCGGCGCAAACTCGACTCCCATTGCGGTCATAAGAACTACTTTTTTCAATTTTACCTGTTTCGCTTTTTCGATCCAAGGGGAAAGAATCTCGTATTGGTTGGTAAATCCGGGAGGTGCGATGAAAAACGCAGCATCTACTTTTTCCAACACTTCCAAACCTTTTTCCGGTGCGGAAGCGTCGGAAACCACCCAAGTCACTCCCGTTTTCTTTTCGCCTTTTTCGGGAAATCTGGTTCCTGCAAATACTTCATGACCTGCTTCCAATAGTTCCTGGATTACATTTTGGCTCACTTTTCCGCTCGCGCCATTTACAAATATCTTCATATAAATCTCCTGCTTACGAATCTAAGATTACTCTCTAAATCCAAGACTGTCTATGTGTTTAAGTATTAAAAATATATCCAATCGTATAATTTAGTAGACTTTTGGATATAAGCCCTGATTTTTTCACTATGGATCTACTATCTGCCATTTTGGACGAGGCCGGTTGGAAAAACGATTTGCTCACTCGGGATGCGATCCACGAGTCTTGGGGATTTCAGTTTCCTTGCGAGAAGAGCGGAGGGTTTCACATCATCACGCAAGGTTCTTGTTACGCGAGATTTTTGGGAAAACAATTCGAATTGAAAAAAGGAGATATCCTTTTCATTGCAAAAGGTCTCACTCATGAATTATTGTCCGATCCCAAGGCCAAGGTAGTTGAAATACAAAGGTTCTATGAAAAGAGGGAGCACCAAACAAAGAATAGTCTCCCGGTAACTACATTTGTTTCCGTTCGGTATGAAATTCCTGAAAAACCCCAACATCCTTTTTTTCTGGAATTGCCGGATCATATTTTGATGCGGGCCGAAGACATCGCGGCACATCATTCTCTAAACACCGCGACTACAATGATCTCCCAGGAATTGGAATCAGGTTTCGGTTCCGATTTGATTTTGCAGAGACTAACGGATATTTTGTTGTACTATGTGATCCGTCATTGGCTAACAAAAAACCCGAGTGTCAGTCCCGGATGGGTGATGGCATTTCGCGACAATCATGTGCTACTTGCATTGCAATCCATGCACAAAAATCCTTCCGCCGATTGGACATTAGAGTCGTTGGCAAAAAACATCGGTATCTCCCGGGCAGGGCTTGCCAATAAGTTCAAAGAGGTTTTGAATATCCCTCCTATGGAATATCTGACCCGGATCAGAATGGATAAGGCGAGAGATCTTTTTATGAAAGAAGATACCAATTTGGAAGAGGTAGCATTGGCCGTAGGATATTCTTCCGCGTTTGCTTTTTCGAAAGCATACAAACGGTTATTTGGTGTCTCTCCCGCCCGGGAATGGAAAAAGACGGGCTAACCGGTCTTCTTATTTGTATTTGTGTTGTTCTTCGGGTCGGGGTCGGGTTTGGGTCGATTTGACTAAAACTTTAAACCTGCTTGCAAGCTGGCATATCTGTGTACCGGGCTGATATCGGTAGAAGGAATATAATCCAAAGTAGCAATTTCCGCTGCCAGCTGTATAAACCAATCAGGCCTTTGTAAAGCAAGGCCCAAAGTCAACTTCCCTTGAAAATTTCGAATGGGAACCGCATAATGTTTGCTACCTTCCGAGTTTTGCAAAAATATTTTGGAAGCAACAATCAAGTTGTTGTTCAAATTGGTTCCGTCTCCGAGTAAATACGAATATGCGAGACTACGTGCTATTCCGGAAGGCAGTTTGTCGTTCAATAAGGTTTCCAGTAGAAAATATTCTATAGTTGGGTATCTGAATTTATAATCACTGATCGGTGTTAAGTCCCTTGCAATCAATAAGGAAAGATCATTGGAAACGGGATTGCCTGCATTGAAAAGAGTATTGAAAATCAAGAATTGAAATCCAGGTTTTTCTTCGGAAAAAGTCAAAGCATCGAATATGGCATAACGATACAACGAATCTGCGCTTGTATGATGTTTCATTTTTTGAAAGGAATCTTTGCCTGCTTGCAATGTGCCGTTCCAGGATTGATAAACCGCTTCCGGTTTGATGAAAAAATAATATTCTGTATCATCTACCGGATATACGGATGTGGGATCATTGAAGGTAAACCCTCCCGAAACCGGAGACACTATTTTTCCAAAACGAAAAATCGGGCCTAAGGAAGCGGAAGTATCGAAATTCCCCCATTTAACAGTCGTTTCCATGCCCAGTTCTTTGATCCAAAAAAATTTATAGTCAAGGTTCAGTTGATAAACGGTTCTGTTCGGAATTTGATTCTTCCAACCTTGCGGATGAGTGGCACCGATGACTTTGTGAACTTGGGATTGAAAGTATTCTCCCCCTGCGTTCGGTCCTATTTCTCCGAACCCTGTTTCAATGGTAAAAGAACTTTGTTTCCACCAATAGGTTGATATGGAACTTGCTTGCATATAACCTGCGTAAGGTCTCTCTCCGTAGGCGATGTCTTTGCGGATTGTGTTCTGAGGAGTAAAAAGTTTTTGGGTTAATGAGTATCCGTTGTATTCTTTGGAGTTGTCGGCAAAGACAGGAATCAGTTTTTTTAATCCTAAAAATATCCAGGCGGAAGGGGAATGCAAAAATTCATATTGTCCGTATTCAAGTCTGGTTCCATGAGTGTATTCCCGATCGGACAAAAGTATGACATCATTTTCAATTCCAAGTTTTAATACTCGTTTGGCGGGATCTTGGCGAGAGCTGTCTAAAGTATTGTCTTTCGAAGTTTTCTCTTCTTCACTTTGCAAGGAAGAGAAATTTGCATGCGATAGAATAACAATAATAGCAACAAAGAAAGCTTGTTTCGATAAAGACATGCAAGAATAAAGCTTAGTTTTGTTTCATTCGGCTTTGTACCTACCACTTTTCATCATTAGTTTTTCCAAACTTTAAATAAAATCGTATTTAAGGAAGATCCGAAGTTTTTATAGTTTTGATTGAAAAATATCCTCTTGTTTCGTTTCCAAAAATGGGGATCTCCTGATAAGCGACTGCTATGGCACCTAAACAAGTTTGTATCACTTGGTTTTTATAATAAAGTACAGGATAGGGTCTATTGTGTTCGTAAAAGATCCGTTGGAATTTTCCGGTATTTGCATTTATCTTCAGAGTCGCCAAAGGGTACATACCGGAAGGTTGATTGGCTTCAATCGAGCTTGAGACCAGAAATCTTTCGCCGCCAGGTTGGCTGATGGTAGTCGAATATATACTTTCCGAATTGGTCGGATACATGATTGTTGCGACTGCTCCGTCGATGACGTCTGCATTTGCGTGTCCGAAATAACTATGCCACAAAGAGTTTCCTTGCGCATCAAAACTTTCGTAAGTGAGATTTCTATTTCCTGAAGTTTGACTAGGTTCCGCAGGGGTTCCGAAAGAATCACTGGCAAGTCCCAATGAAAGAATATTGCCTTTCACATCCAAAATTTTTCTAACCCGGCTTTCTACCGAAGATACACTGCCGCTGTAAGAGACCCATTGGATTTCCTGTTGTCCGTTTGAATTTACTTTTACTTTTGCCAGAAAGTTCTTTTTATTTCCGGGAAAAGGGTGAGTCGTTACGTTCGGGGTGGACAATAAATTTTGAGCGGTCCCTCCTAAATAAACGAAGTCTCCGCTTCGAACTGCGGATACCGCTTCTTCCGCTCCTAACCCTTGTATGTACTGTTGGGAAATCGGTTCCCCGTTGGAAGAAAGCAAAGCATACAGGATGTCCGGATTGATCGTTTCACCGGAATGTGCGTTAGTTGGTGATGGAAACTCGGTAAGAGGGGAGTGATTGTTCCCTCCGTTCAGTCCTAAGAATAAATGAATATAGTTCTTTGTGTCCACATCGAATGCAAACGGCCAGGTGATGTCCGTGCTGTCCAGATAAGTCAGCCATTGCCTTGTACCATCCTGGCTGTACTTTGCCAACAGGAATGAATAAGGATTTCCCGACATGAGAGAAATCGAATTTGTCAAACCACTCGGAACTGCAACTCCCCCTATAACGATTTCTCCGGAAGTTGAAACTTTAATTGTAGGTCTCGCCGAATCACTGCTTTGTGGTTTCCCCAGATAATCTATCCATGCTGCAGCCCCGGTCCTACTGGAAATTCTTACGATAAAGATATTCGAATCGATTCCGGCAACTCCCGTAAAAGGAGTTTTGGTTTCTTTGATCAGATCGTTTCCTGAAGTCAAAGGTTCGTTGGTAATCCCCGTTGCGATGATATCACCGTTAGGGAGAGTAGCGAGATCATTCAGCATGGTAAGATATCTTCCTGTTCCGAAATTGTTTGCCCAATTTCTGCAATGAGGAGTCAGAAACTCGTTCATCAGTCCCGCTTGGAAAAACCCGGAAGACCGAGGATCTCCCTGGTTGTTCAAATTGATTTTGCAACCAGCCAGTCCGAGAATCTGGAGAAACATGAATGATAGATAGAAGATAAATTTCATAGTGGTTATCGCTTTTTTAGCAAAACTGAATTTCTAAAAACGGTACCCGAATCTATAAAAATAACAATTCAATTTGAATGAATTGCTGATCTGTAAAAATATCCTTCTTTTTGTTTAAATTCGTATCCATTATGATGAACATAGTATCCGTGATAGCGGAAATGGATTGTCAGATTCCCCGCTTGTGGTAGAACTTTAATGCAGGCGAGAGGTATTTCCCATGTCATTACAAGATGAGATCAGCGAAATTTACCAGGAAGTTTTGGAAGCGAATGAAGATATGAGGGTTGCTTTGGAAAGATGGAAGAACTTTGATTTTTCCGAAGAAGAGGATTTGCTTTATAAATAAAATTTCCTTCGGTCATTAGACTTTCCCGTGTTTGATTTTCAAATACCAGTTTACTTCCGTTTGGCGATCGCTCTTTTGTAAACGGTTTCGTATTCCCCCATTCTGTTTTTCCAGCTCCAGTCTTGTTTCATTATGTTTTCTCTGACTTCATAAAATTTGATTTTGTCTTTGTACAAAGTTTCCGCCCGTTCCAATGCATATCCCAAAGAAGAAGGGTCGTTCGGTTCGAATACGATTCCCGTATAGTATTTGTTTTGCGAAGATTCTACAACGGTATCTTTCAATCCGCCAACTCTGGATACGATCGGAATCGTTCCGTAAGCATGGCTGTAAAGTTGGTTTAGTCCGCAAGGTTCGAATAAGGAAGGCATTAGAAAAAAATCGGACGCTGCTTCGATTTTGCGGGCAAGCTCTTCGCTATAACCTTTATAAAAATAGATACGATCTTGTTCCGTATGGGAAAGATGGAAGAGGGGATTTTCCAAATCCTTTTCTCCCGCACCCTGGAAGATATAATAATGCGATAAATGTTTTCTCTCTTGGAAACTCTGTAAAAACACGGAATAACCTTTTTGATAAGTAAGCCTTCCTATGATTCCCACAAGAGACCGGTCCGGATCGATCAATGGACGGCCGATTTCTTTATAGAGTTCGATTTTGTTTTTTAACTTTCCTTCTTTGTTTGTATTCCTATCGAACCTTTCAAAGATACGGATATCATTCGACGGATTCCATTCTTCCGGATCGATTCCATTGATGATCCCCGTATAGTCTTCGCTTCTCCGGCGAAGTGCTTCTGCGAGCCCGAATCCGTTCGCATCCAATAAAGTTTCTTCCCTGTATCCGGGACTTACGGTTGTTATCTGGTCTGCGGAAAGTAACCCTGCTTTCAGATAATTTGTTTTTCCTTCGTGCAAAAGAAATTCGGGATGAAGTAAAAAAGGCGCTTCTTTCAAAAATCCAGTCATCCAAAGAGGATGATCTCCCTGGTAGGCAAGGTTGTGGATGGTGAATACGGACGGTTTTCCTTCGGGAGAATATTTTTGCAAAACAGGGGCCATCGCAGTGTGCCAATCGTGAGCATGGAAAACATCCGCATCCAGGACCTGGCTTAGGTAAAAAGCGGCATAAGAATAAACGGCAAACCGGAAATGTTCGTCGCTATTTCCGTAGATGGTTTCCAGATCCCGAAACAGAGGAGAATCGAAAAAATAGAGTTTGAGTCTTCCTTTCTCCGCTTCCCGGAAGCAGGAATCCTTCAAAATCTCAAGAACAACGTTTGTTTTTTCGGGAAAAGGGGGCAGGATCGGGATAGTCTTTCCTGTGAAATCAGGCTTTTCCTTCAGACCACGGATCTGAGGCAAAGTCACGGAAACTTGATGGTTTTGTGACTGTTCTTTGGACAAAGAAGCGAGCATGTCCGAAAGACCCCCCATCTTTATGTAGGGAAAATATTCCGCCGTAGCGTGAAGAATCTTCATATTCTGTTATTGACACCGACTCGCAAAATGGGAAGCTAGAAAAACACGATTTGAAATCTAGGAGAAATCCATGTCAGTATCCACTAACTTACGCGGCCTTGCAGAGCTCGGCCTGAAACCATCTGAAGTCTTCCATAACCTATCTTACGACGAAATTTACCAGCACGAAATCAACAACAAAGAAGGCGTAGTTTCTGACAACGGTACAGTGATGGTGGATACCGGGATTTTTACGGGACGTTCTCCTAAAGACAAATACTTTGTAGATGAACCTTCTTCCAATGGAAACATTTGGTGGGGACCTGTAAATACAAAGGTTTCCGAAGCTATCTTTAACGAACTTTATACGGAAGTTGTAAAGTTTTTGGACAACAAAAAACTTTATGTCTTTGACGGTCATGCAGGAACCAACACGGACACTCGCATCTCTCTTCGCGTAGTAACGGAAAGAGCTTGGCAACATCATTTTTGCACAAACATGTTTCTTCGTCCTACAAAAGACGAATTGGCAAATCTACTTCCCGAATTTACAATCATCAATGCTTCCGGTTACAAAAACACAAAGTACAAAGAGCACGGTTTGAACTCGGATGTATTCGTAATCTTCCACCTTGCTAAAAAGATCTGTATCATCGGTGGAACGGAATACGGTGGAGAGATGAAAAAAGGTATCTTCTCCGTAATGAACTATTACCTTCCTCTCAAAGGCGTTTTGACTATGCACTGTTCTGCGAACGTAGGTGCTGCGGGAGATTCCGCTTTGTTTTTCGGTTTATCAGGAACAGGAAAGACAACTCTTTCCACAGACCCGAACCGCAAACTCATCGGCGATGACGAACACGGTTGGGATGACAACGGTATCTTCAACATCGAAGGTGGCTGTTATGCGAAGACGATCAATCTCGATCCTAAAACTGAGCCTGAGATTTATGCGGCGATCCGAAGAGATGCACTTCTTGAGAACGTAGTATTCGATGCTACTACCAAAAAAGTGGATTATTCTTCTGCGGCAAAAACGGAAAACACCCGTGTATCTTATCCTATCTTCCACATTGAAAACACTCAACCGGGATCCAAGGCAGGTCACCCGAACACTGTGATCTTCTTAACTTATGATGCTTACGGAGTTCTTCCTGCGGTTTCCAAACTATCTATTGAACAAGCGATGTATCATTTCTTGTCCGGATATACTGCAAAGGTAGCGGGAACGGAACGTGGTGTGAAAGAGCCGCAAGCAACTTTCTCAGCATGTTTCGGTCAGGCTTTCATGACCCTTCACCCGACTTTCTATGCAAAGTTACTCGGTGAAAAAATGAAAAAGCATAATGTAAATGCTTACCTGATCAACACAGGACTCGTAGGTGGAAAGTATGGTGTGGGAAAACGTATGAACCTTCCTGCAACCCGCCAGATCATCAATGAAATTCTAAACGGTAACATTGAAAAATCAGAGTTCGAAAAACACCCTGTATTCCAAGTTTCTTTCCCTAAAACAGTGACCGGAGTGGATTCTCAAATCCTCAACCCGCGCAATGCTTGGGCGGACAAAGCGGACTATGATAAAACTGCGGGAGATCTTGCGAAACAATTTGTAGAAAACTACAAAAAGTATTTAACAGGTGGTTCGAAAGAGTTCGACTTCAGTGCTTTCGGTCCAGTCGCTTAATTTAGATTAAACGACAAAGATTCCGGTACTACCGAAGTGAAGACCCGCATCTAAACAATGCGGGTTTTTTATATTTTGACTCATCTCTATTTTTTAACTGATATCGTTTCCAATTTACTTTTTTTGTGCCTCGATGCTCGCCCCAACCGTGGTTGCGATAAAGATCATGGTTAAGTAGCGAAGCCCGATTTGCACAAAATAATCTCCCAGCGACATCTTGGACATCGGGATCAAAATCAAAAAATCAAGAACGATATTTTCTACAAACCAAAGGATTCCGGTTCCTGTAAATGTGATCAGTGCCGACTCCGGTTTCAATTTTGCCAAACGATAGAGCAGGTAACAGCCGGTTAAACTTCCAACAAGGATCATCGTTGTTTTGAATAAAAAAAGATCTCCTTGTAGTTTGCCTTCGGGAGAATAAAAACCGAAGGAAACAAAAAAAGGCACGATCCAAAGGACCACACCGAAAATCGAAATTCGCAATAGATGTTTTTTCATCGTTCGATGCTCCCCGCTCCTGTGCGCGTAACCTCCATGTGTGCACTCGCTTCGGCAGTCCATGGCTTCGCCACCGCAAGAAGCATCTCCCTTGCTCCGAAGAGAGATGGAACTTTATCTATACATTGTACATTTTGCATCTTACTATTCCTATTATTCTAATTGTAAGTTTATATTTCCCGATTCTTTCTTTGTAAACAAATAATTGGGGATTTTTTGCCGTTTTAGCGAACAAAAAGCCGAATTTCACTACATCACCTGGTTTTTGTTACATGGTATCTTTACATTTCCATAAATCTTTACTCGACCGATTTTTGTTCTTTCTGTTCGATGAACTAACCAATCCGTCAGAGGTACCACTTGAATCATCCGGAACAATCGCAATCAAAAGAAAATTCAGGTCTTCATAAAACCTTAGGTCCGATTCATCTTTGGGGAATTGCAGTGGGGCTTGTGATCTCGGGAGATTATTTCGGATGGAACCTGGGTTGGTCAGTCGCAGGATTTTGGGAATTTGCGCTCGCAGTATTTATCATCGCGGTCTTTTATATTTGTTTTGCACTTTGTTTTACCGAACTTGCGGCATCCATTCCTCATTCGGGCGGACCTTTCGCATACTCTCATTTGGCATTGGGTAAGATAGGAGGGTTTATCAGCGGGTTTTTGGTTTTGGCCGAATTCATTCTGGCGCCTCCCGCCATTGCATCTGCGTTAGGTGGTTATTTTCATTTTCTATTTCCTGTCATTCCCGATCTATATGCGTCTTTCGGTTTTTTCGGAATTTTGGTGATCATCAATCTGTTGGGAGTCAAACAGACCGCGAGATTCGAATTGTTTGTTACAATCACTGCGATTTGCGGATTGTTGCTTTATCTGGGAGCGATCCTTCCTTATTTTTCATTTCAATCGTTTGCGAAACTTCCCGCATTCGCCGAGTTTTCCTTATCTTCTTTTTTTCAATCCATTCCTTTTGCGATCTGGTTCTTTCTGGCCGTGGAAGGTGTCGCCATGGCGGCCGAAGAAGTCAAAGATCCCAAAAAAGACATTCCAAAAGGTTATGCCGCGGGAATCGGGACTCTCATCTTTCTTGCTTCTTCCATTTTTATAGGAACGGCAGGTGTGGTTCCTACGAAAGAAGTGGCCGGCTTGGATTATCCTTTGTCATTCGTATTGACAAAGTTATATGGAACTGATTCTTATATTGCGAAGATATTTACGTTTATCGGACTTTTCGGACTGATCGCTTCTCTTTTCGGAATCATATTGGGCTCCTCCCGATTGGTCTATGCTTTGTCCAAAGAAAAGTTTTTGCCCGGTTTCCTTGGAAAATTAAATCACAAAACCCATGTTCCCGTCAATGCAGTGTTTGTCGGTGCCGCCATAGGGTTTTTGGCGCTTTGTGTGGGCAAAACTTCGGAGTTGATCACAGCGAGCGCTCTCGGAGCCTGCGGGATGTATGTGGTGAGTATGATTTCTTTTTTCGTTTTGAGAAAAAAAGAACCGAATCGTTCGAGACCTTATGTAGCGCCATTCTATCCTGTTTTGGCAATGATCGCTTTGGTTTTGGGTTTAGTAGCTTTGGTTTCTGTAATTTACAGTAATCCTTTTGTCGCTTTACTTTTGTTTGTTGGGTTTGCTGTGTCGACTGTGGGGTTTATGTTGTGGGGTAGAAGGGGAGAGCGGAAGCAAGTTCATACATGACAGTAATAAAAAACTCCAATTAGGAATAATGGTAATTGACACCACTATCTTGAGGCACCAGTATTGACTTGTGATTAAATCCTTCAAAGATAAGGACACTGAAGCTATTTGGAATGGGTCTATTTCGAAGAAATTTCCTAAAGATATTCAGAGAACTGCTAGAAGGAAACTGATTCATATTGATAGTGCAAAAAATTTGGAAGATCTAAAAATCCCTCCGGGAAACAGATTACATCAACTTAGTAATGACCGTATTGGTCAGCATTCTATCAGCATTAACATGAAATACAGAATATGTTTCACCTGGAACAATGGGTCTGTAGAAAATGTTGAAATTGTAGATTATCATTAAGGAGTTTTGGTATGAATAAAGAATTAATGAATATTCACCCGGGCGAAATTCTCTTAGAAGATTTTCTAAAGCCAATGGAATTATCTGCATATAAACTTGCTCAAAGTACTCTCATCGATCAAAAAAGAATTAGTGAGATTATTCATGGAAAAAGGGCAATCACTGCCGATACAGCTTTAAGATTTTCTAAATTCTTTGGAAATTCTCCCGAATTTTGGTTATCTATTCAAGCTCACTACGACTTGGAAATGAAACAAGATGAATTGAAAAATGAGTTAAAATCTATAAAGAGATTTTCTGAACTTAAAGCGAGTTAAACGAAGTCGTTCGCTTAATTGCACCGCTTGCATTTTTAATGTATAGTGTTTTTGGAGTTAAAGAGAAGCCGTCAGTATCTTTGATGTTGCTAGTGATCTGCGCCGTTTTTTCCGTATTGAAGTAAACTATTTATTCCAATTTTCTATTCTTAAGTCAGGAATCATAGAAAAATGTTTTTCGTTATTCGTAACCAATGTATAATTCAAAAATAATGCAGTTGAACCTATTAGTAGATCAAAATCGTCGATAGTATTTCCTTTCTTTTGTGTCGCAGACTTAACTTCTCCAAAGGTTTCAACGATTCCCTTTGTAAGCTCAATTACTGGAAATAGCTCCCCGATTCTATATACAGTAGCTAAATTTTTTTCTCTACTTTTCGATTTCTTGGCCCCGAATATCAATTCCCCATATGTGATGACTGAAATGGATTTTGAAATATTCTTTCTATCAATTAGGTTTTGTTGGACCTTTTCGTTTCCCTTCAAACTATAGATGATAATATCCGTATCAATCAAATAACTCATTCGTAATCCTTGATCGGTTATTTTTAGACCTAGATGATTTAAGATCAGAAATTATTTCTTTAGCACTTTTATCATCATGCCAAGAATTAGCCAATTTAAGAAACTCAAGAGTTTGTAATTCGGTTTCTAAATTATCTCGTTTGAGATGGCTTTCAATAATCATAACAACTTCCTGGCTAACGGATCGATGTTCTAATTCAGCTCTTCTTTTTAAAGACTCATAGAGTCTATTATCAATATCTCTGACTTGTAGGTTTGCCATATTTAGTATCTATTTTTAATGTGGGATCGTTTCATGAGTTTGCAAGCATTTTTCATGTCATACTATAGGTAGGGTAATAAAAACGGTGTGCCTTTGCCTGGAAAGGCGCACGGGGTGGTTTTGGGTTTAGCTTTTGTTTACTTCAGTAACAGTCAGAGATTACTGATTAATCCTGCCTCAGGAAAGCTCTTCGTAGTGACTTGGAATATTACAGACTGCGCAAAACCAATTTGTTTACCTGGTAAAGAGATAATGCAAAGGACTATTTTTGAGAAAGGGATCGTACCTTACCATAATTAGGTGAAATAAAAAACCAACAATAGTCTGCGAAATATTATTAAATGAGCATCCCTCGTTTAGGGGATAAATCTTCCGTTCGTAGTGAATTTTGCTTTGATTAAAATCTCTTTTTGAGCAATTTATTTCTAGAAAACTTCTGCATAGATGCTATCCTTTTCCGAGAGACAGGGAAAATCGGGGATATCAAAATGAAAAAACAGAATTCTATATCAAATTTACTCATTAAAATCCCGGTTCTAATCATCGGCTTTCTATTTTTTTCGAATTGTTACTTCAACCCTGCCATCCAATCCGTTCTCAATCCTACCACTTCAGAGTCAAACAGCTCAGGAGCACTTGCCCTTTTGGCCGGAGGAGGATCATCGGTAAGCACTGCTGATACCTCTGCCACTTTGCAAGTATTAGGCCAATTAAAAAGTTCGGGTGTTTCCGTAGCAAACGCTACCTTGAGTTTGGGTTCGACTTCCTCTTCTGTAAAAGATGTAGTTGCCGTTAGCACTACTGCGACAACGAACGCGATTGGTAAGTTTTTACTCAAACTTCGTCCCGGCACCTACACGATCAGTGTAACAAGTTCCGCCGGTGTCAGTCTTGGAAGTTTCAGTTTGGTAGTCAATGGTACCACGGTCACACAAGGTTCCGATTCTGGTACTTTTACTCTCCTGGGGCTTACTACTTACACCTTAGATCAGACGGTTACGTTGACAACAGAGTTTACAGTTGTTAGCTCTAGTCCGGTGGATGGAGAACAGAATGCACCGACAATTACCGGTCCTTCCCCAGCCAGCTTCTTATGCTCTTTTGTTTTTAGCAACACAGTCGATGCATCTACAATGGTTCCTGGCAATATAGGCTTTTCTACTGGGGGAACTACGATAACGCCATCAGTATCCGGAAATACTGCCTCAATTATCTTCAGTGGCAACAATATTTTCGCTTTCCCAATGTATAGTTATACGATTACTCTCACAAATAACATCAAAGACACCGACGGATTTTCTCTAACTCCCAAAGCAATCACTATTAAACTAGCGGGCGCGGCGTTATGAATAATCGTTAGCAACCTGGGCAAAAACTTTTACCAAATAAACAAACTGGGTTTGGTGTTATTCGCCAGATTCATAGTCACTACAAATAGTTTCCCCGAACTAGGCTCGATCAGTATGGCAGGTCGGAGGCCTGAGCTGATTCCTTGTCCCATGGAAATATCCGTATGAGTGCAGTTCGTACCATCTGCATCACAACGAAATAATCCTGGCTTGCTATTATTAAATTGATTCATGGTCGCAAACAATATTTTCCCCGAAATAGGATCAATCACCGCAGACGGATAAGTACCGGAGCTTGCTCCTTGGCCTGCAGATACATCTGCATAAGTGCAAGCTGTTCCATCTAGGTTACAGCGAAACAAACCGGGCCTTCCTCCATTCGCACCATTCGAAGTGAATGCCAAAAGTTTCCCTGAGCTAGTGTCGATGATTACAGTTGGCCTCTCTCCAGAACTAGTTCCTTGCCCTGCGGAAATATCTGTATGAGTGCAACTGGTTCCATCCAAATTGCAGCGAAACAAACTCGGTTTGCTAGTGTTCGCTCCGTTGCAAGTCACCACAAGCAGCTTTGCAGAAACAGAATCAATGACCACACCGGGAAAAAGTGAGATTGAATTTGCTCCTTGTCCTGCGGAAATATCTGTGTGGGTACAACTGGTTCCATCTAGATTGCAGCGATACAGACTAGGTTTACTGCTATTTGCTCCATTTGTAGACACAACCAGTAATTTCCCGGAGATAGAATCGATGACTGCTCTAGGGGCCTGACCGGAGTTAGTTCCTTGGCCTGCAGAGATATCGGTATGCGTACAACTGGTTCCATCCAGATTGCAGCGAAACAAACTCAGTTTGCCGTTATTCGCATTATTGTTAGTCATTACCAATAGTTTTCCGGAAGCGGAATCAATAACTACCGTTAATTCAAATCCGGAGTCAGTTCCTTGCCCTGCGGAAATATCCGTATGAGTGCAGCCGTTCCCATCCAGATTGCAACGAAACAAACTCGGTTTACCGTTATTTGCACCATTGTTAGTCACTACCAATAGTTTTCCGGAAGCAGTATCGATCAATGCTCTCGGGTTATTTCCGGAATTCGCGCCCTCTCCTGCGGATATATCGAAATGACCTCCTGAGATGGCAGTGCCGACCGGGACGGTAGTGGTAAACACGGTTTGTTCTCCTGAGAGCGCACTCACTCCTCCACCCACGGCACCGTTCCTTGCATCCACCCGAACATAGTAAGTTGTATTGCTCGCAAGACCAGTGATTGTGTGATACAGTCCGCTAATTCCTGTGATACTAGCAGAGGAAGTAGTCACTGGACTGGAAGTGCTGTAGTACACCCTGTACTCTGTAGCGTTGAGAACGGGAGCCCATTGCACATAGATTTCTGTTCCAGTACCAATAGCGGAGACCTGAGAAGGGGTGACAATGGTAGTGTCTATCATGTAATTTTCACTGGAAACTGAGGAGGTATTTCCTGCTTGGTCACGGGCGATGAAGTTTATATAAGTCGTTGCAAGGTCTGCCTGTGCAATCGCACTGGAATATAAAACCCCCGAAGTAATTGTCCCTGTTGTTCCGGTAATTGCAGGATCAGTCGGAGCAGAACCAGTCTGAGTAGAGTATGCGATTTTGTCACAGCCAGCTCCACCTGTGTCATTGCAGGTTAGCGATACGGAAATAAGTGTGATATAACTACCGCTCGTCGGACTAGCACTGACAGTGGGTGGAGTGTCGTCTCTTGTGATGGTAAGTGCATAGGAACCGGTAAATCCGTTGTTTGGATTTGTAACACAAACCCGGATGGTAGTATTTCCAATCGATAAGGAACTTGCGGCAAAATTAGTAGCAGTATTCGGGGTTGTCGCTGTTGCACTTCCATTGGAAAGCTCGACCCCATCTGTACAATTTGTCCCACCAGATCGAACGCTGTAGTTTCCATTCACATTGCTTGACCAAGTGAGCAGGGATGAGTTGATCGCTCCTCCAATGTTACTCACATAGATGGAAGCAAGACTTGCAGTCACGGTGGGAACATTGTTATCAATCACATAGGTTTCGGTATGTGTGATTGATAAATTCCCTGCCAGATCCCGGCACAGATATTTGACAACATAAGTTCCGTTTCCTCCCGCTCCCGCAGTAAAACGAGCACTAGGTGGATTTCTAATGATTCCGTTGATTGGATTGAAACTTGGTGTGGAACCGTCTGTGGTATAAACCATCTGGCTTGGTGCAATGTTATCAGAACAACTAATCGTAAGACTGACTGCGGAAGGATAAGATCCTCCTGCAGGAAGGATGGACGAAGTAGGGGGAGAAGTATCGTTTGCGATTTGGCCTAAGATGGGATTGTCCACGATTCCGTCTCCGTTGGAATCAAAACCTTGTCCAGGAACGACTGTTACGTGGTTTCCCCCACCATTCGGTTGCGTTGTTAAACTGATCGAGCTCCCGTTTCCGATGGAAAGATAATAATCGATAATACCGTCTCCGTTTGTGTCCACGCCATTGGGAATTTCATCCCCGTCGGAATCGATCAGTATGAGATTGGGCGGTGCACTGCTGTCGGCGGAGCTACCTCCCGAACTGCCATTATAAATCACGATTCCATCTGCGATGCCGTCTCCATTGGTATCTACAACTGTTCCGGTGACAGTTCCCTGTCCTCCGTTGAGATTGACTGTTTGCCCTGGTTTGAGTGATTTTGAGCTGTTTGTCGAACTTCCGCCTAATAGTAAAGATACTGTAAACATGGATGGTGCCCAGTCCTCGGGCGCTAACGGCCCACAACTGAATAAACAAAAGGTCAAAAGCAAGCAGAAAGATCGTTCTGGCATTTGGATAATGGGTATTATCTGTATATTCCTTTTGGTAAATAAAAAAGGGAAAAAATATTTATTTTTTAGAAATTTTACAATATAAACCTGTGTCAGTTGCCACCATGCGGCAAAAAGGCGAACTTATTGGAATAAAAATTTCTGTTGCTAGGGTTTTGCTTGCGCTATGGAGGAAGATGTGTTAGAGGGAACGCATTGGGTGGCGGGTGGTTTACCCCACCCAGTCTCAATAGGGCGGGGATGGTATACCTTCGACTCCCGTCCCACATCCTATCTGCCTCTTTTAACTTTTTTCGTAAAAAACCGCAAATTTTTTTAAAAACCAGAACCAAACCACTAGTTTCCTGACCTTCTTCTATAGCCGACTTACCTCGGCAAAGAGGTTCCCATGATAATACACAGCCAAACACAATTCGTATTTTATCAATTAACAGTAGAAAGGTGCCATAAAGTCAAAATCGTCCCAATCGGATTTCCGGGAAATTTTTTTTAGAAAATTGAAAAAACGAAACAACAAAACGAACGGGCGACCCGTATATTTTTTTGACTTTAACTTCTAATTGGTATTAGTTGGCAAACACTGGAGATGGCACCATGAAACAAGAGCAGACGAAAGAGCAGAATTTTACATTATTTACTAAAACCCAAGCATGGATCGGGTTAAGTTCTTTCGTCCTCGCAATGTTCTTTGCAGGTAGAACGTTCTCCCAAGAAGTCATCCCCCAATTGCAGATGGATGAATACAATTCGAATGTAATGAATCAGGTTTACGGCCAGTCTTACTTTCTGAATTCCATCGCAGGCTGGACGGATCAGGTAACGTATTACAAAGGTTTGCTCCGTGCCAATTGGGAAGCCGCCGCCGACAGCGCGATTTACAATTATGTCTCAAACATTACCACAAGCGATTCGTATAACAATGTTGATGCGTATAAAGACTATGTGCAAAAGGAACTGGAATCCCAGAAAATCGCGGCTCTGAATACCTGGGAAGATCGTGCGAACCTGGATTTTCTGGAAAATAGAAATGAGTTCGTGCTCAGACTCAATACAAACAGAGTCGATACCACATATCTGAATCGAATCGGAATACAAACAACGCTTTCCGGACAGGACACACATAACCAAGCGCTCCAATTGCAACAGCAGATTGCCAATGCTTCGAACCAATGGAGCCAAAATTTCAATCAGAATGCCCAACAGGGATTCAATGATTTTGCGACCTCTTTGCAAACGATAGAAAGCCAGTACAGCCAATTCCTGGATTCTATGGACGAGTCGGAGGCCACTTTCCAGAACAATCTGAACGCAATCGATTCTTATAAAACAGCTGTTAAAACCGGAATCAAAGGAATCGTCGATCAGTTCAAAGGAATGTTAGTCGATACCTGCAACCAACCGGATGACTGCGTTTATAAAAAAGCCAATCAGGCAGGATTGAATGATGCGGGAATCATGCTGACTAACTTGATTGGAAGAATGGAAACAGTTCTGAACCAAACAACCTTGGACAGTTCCAACATTCTCACCTCCATTTCTACAGAGGTGACATCTTTTCTGGCGGGAGTCAGAAACACTGCGGCTACCAATACGACTTCTTTTGCCAATCGAATCGATACTTACCAAACTACTTTGAATTTTGATCCCAGTATGAATATTTATACAACAGATGTTTCCGGTATCATCAGTTCGATTTATTCGGATTCATTCGGTTCTGTTCCTGACAACCAACGATTTGTGGCATGGCAACAAAGTCCTGGTTCCAGGGATTTTGCAAATATTCCCGAACCTCTCAAATCCATATTTCTGGCGATCAGATCTGATAATATGGAAGGTGTCAGATTTTTATTGAACCAACTTGTGGGAACGGGAGATCGGACGGTAACAAGCGTAACATTTGCTAACCTGTATACGGATAGTTATAATATGTACAATCAAATGCCAGGAGGCCTCACCGGTGTATCACATACTGAAGGGAATTTTCTTCGGGATAGAGCCGTTGGTACTCCTTATGACAGTTGGTGGCAAATACGTCCATGGAATACAACTGAAATGCAAATGGGTGCCATCGGATACCGCGCTTTATACGTAGTGCATGACGCGCACGCTTCGGTTATGGCAGACTATTGGGGATCCAATTCGACTTCTTTGACAGGTCAACTGGGCAAATATACGAACGATATCAATCCTGCGATTCGAAACTGGGAAGGACAAGTAGCAAGTTATAGTAGTTTCTACGAACAATGGAAAGTAAATGCAGATGCATTGAAAGCACAGGCAAAGGCAGATTATGAAAATTCACTCGCCGATCTGGAAGCCAAAAAATCCGCATGGGTTTCCAAACTGGAAACGGAAAGACAAGAGGGACTCATCAAATGGGAAGAGATGCAAAAAAATGCTGCGAACGCAGAATCAAAGAATGATTTAGCGGCCTTGAAATCGGATTTAATCTCCGGTAAGTCTTCAACCTTTGACTTTTCCACAGGAACCGAATCGGTCTTAGGTCGCTACGAAGATAGTTTAACAAGTCTTACTACGAAAGAATTTGTATTCCAGGAACCTGTTCAACAACAGGTCATCGCGCAAGATACAAGTATCAGTGTCAAAGAATTTTTCTCCAAAGACCAAAGTCTAATGGCGATATCTAAAATAGAGGTATTCGATAAAGTTTCCACATTGGGAAGTTTCTCGTTAGGTGGTTTGGCATCAAGTATCGGACTTGTGCAAACCGATCCTACCATTTATAAAACGATTAGCCTTGTGGAATCCGCTGCCGGTGCTGTGGGAGGATTTGCGTCTTCCCTTACAGGATCAAATACATCCGGTGGGCAATCCTTCTCGATTTTCAACGCAGCGAGCCAAAAGACAGTGGAAACAAGTTTAAAGGTGGATGGCAAAGATATAGGAGCAGTTTTTAGCAACACAGCGAATGGAGTGTACCAGTATGCTCAATTATTATCCGCCAATGAAAACAACGAGAGAAGTGCAGATAGAGAACAGGAAAAACTTCTCAATCAGCTAACGTATGGGATCAAATGGGAAGACAGAGCCGTTACTAAATTCAATGAAAAGGGGGAGATCGTCGGAGATCCGCTTTTGACTGATTTACTCAAACGATTCACAGAGCCTTCCAAATACGATACAAACCAACTGGATGGTTGCAAGGCGGGTGGAGGATCGCCTGAGGACTGCTTTAATAATTATTATAAGAAAGAGCTATCTTTTCTCAAAGAAAGAGGTTGGGAATATCAGGATGGAATGATCGTAAAGTCCTTAAGTAGAGCAGATAAAGTCATGCTAGGCCAGACGGCCGGACTTGATCTTAGCGCAGAAGAAAAAGCGGTCGCAGGCAGTTGTTATGTAAATCCGCAATCTTGCAAAACTTTGCTCCGACAAGATTATACTTATACGTTGAATCAAAATTCAAACGTAGCCACAGTAACTAAAATCATTAGCGATGGTAAAATCGCAGGAAAAAATAGCAAAGGCGAATACATCAGTGGCAAACAAGAAGAGACTCGTTACGTGAGTTTGTCGGAAGTGAAACCGGTAATCGCTCCCAAAGGCAAAGATTTATTCGATGTATGGGGGGAGGAGGATTGGGACGATATCGGGGCTCAACAAGCTGCTGTGATGTCGGATTTTTATAGTGCCGGTCTTGCGGGTGACAGCAAACGCACTTCTGCGGCCTTGAACGATATAGCACAAACGGAGTCAAGGAACGAGAAAAAATTCCAAGAAGCCAAAGCTGCGGCGGAAGCAGCTGATTCCTTTCTCAAAGATATGATCATGGCTTATATTTCCGGAGGGATAGAAGGAATTAAATCCTCTATTAAAGGCAAGGTAGAAGATCAGATTAATTCCGGTTTGGCGGCAGCGTTCATCCGTGCTACCGGGGGGAGTGAAGATCAAATCGCGATGGCTTCGCAATTAGTCAGCTTTATGCGCGGCAAGATGCAGGAAAGAAAGATCAAAAGCAATATGGCTAAAAACAACCTAACCAATGCGGCGATGGGAGGACTTGCTATTATGACCGGTGGGGCGTCTATGTTACTCAGCGGAGCTATGGGTGCAATGGCGGGGGTTGGAAACATGATCGGAAGTTCCGGTGCCATGCTCGGTGCAACATTTGGAAGTTCGATGGCAAGTTTTGGCTTAGGCGCCACAAACTCAGTTTATCGGGCGGTAGCCGGAGACAATGCAGCGGATGCAATGATGAATCGAATCACCGGACCTAAAGACCAATTGGCAGCGATTAAAGCAAATGAGAATGCAATGATCAAATCTTCCGCTACAACCGCAATCGCATCTGCGACAGGTCTTCCTAAAGATTTAGTAGGTCAAATGTTGACTGACTACCAAGGATCACAAGCGGCGAAGAAAACAAGAGATGCAATGAATTCCAATCCGATCGGAGTGATAGGAAGTCAGGTGGCAGGACTTGCAGGCGGTATCTTAAAAACCGCAGCAGTCGCAATGGGTGCCAAAGAAAGAGACATTCAAAAGATGTTGAGTGATGGAAATCGAATGTTGTACTCCGGGGTAATAGATTCGAATTTGGAAGCTCAGTCCCTAGCTTATTTAAATCAGTCCTTGGGAATGAAAGCACCAGGTACAAGTTATACGTCCAATCTTCCCAAAGACAATGCCGGCATTGTAGATGAACTGGGCCAACGCATCGTAGTGGATGAAATCGTTAAAGCTACAGGGATGGACAAGGATGTAGCCGATGCAGCCTTCCGTAAACAGTATGGAGCAATCAAACAGAAGAAAGCGGATAATAAGGCTAAAAACGAAGCCGTAAGGTCAACAGTCATCACAGCCGTTACGACAGCGGCCACACTCGGAGCAGGTGGGGCATTTGGGCAAACAGTCTTGAAAGGTTTGACTGTGCTTGGAGCTGGTAGCGCACAGTTAGGCGCGGCTGTCATCAATCTGGGAGTTCAGGTTGTAGACGGAAGTCGAAATGGCAAAGAAGGGATGCTTGCAGGTTTTGCGAATGGTGCCATTGGTTTAATAGGTGGGAAAGTTAAAATTCCTATCGGTGACAAACTTTCAGCGCTTACGGATGAATTATCCACAAGCTTAACCTCGAAATTAAATCCGCTTTTAGAAAAATCTTTACTCGGTCTCGGAGTCAGTTATGACAAACAAAACGGTTGGGGAGGTTCCCTTGGACTTGGGGGAGCCAAGGCAAATGTTTCCATCAGTTTCTCTCAGAGAGGGAATACAACTGTATCCGGTTCTATGGAATCAGGATTCAAAGGTATTCAATTAACGGCAAGTAGCACAACGAACGGTGCCACCACAATTGGGGCGAATTACAACCCAAATGACAAAGGTCCAAGACAAGGCTGGAACCTCGGAGCAAACTATGATATCAACGGAGGCGGATTCTCGGGAAGTGTAGGATATACAAATTCAGCAACAGGACTCGGACTCACCTCCACAATTGACCGCAACGGACTATCCACCTCAGGACAGTTAAACGGAGTCAATTTGGCAACAATGACTCAAGATGGATTCAGATATGATGAAATCAGTTGGACGGATATAAATATTAATAAGGCACAGGACGCAACAGATGAAATACGTCAAAAGGCATCGAATCTAGCCACAGTAAAAGCCAATATGCCTGATGCGGATGTGAGTAGGATGTCTGATAATGAAATCGCAGAGCTTGCAGGCAAGATCACGATAGAGAAAGAAAATCAGCAATTGCTAAAGAGTGGAATTGCTCAGGATGTTATAAACTCTATGAGTGAATTTGCGAGAGAGCAAGCATTGGATAGAATTAATAACGTTGTCGATGTCGGGACTGTAGCGATCGCCGCTTTGACCAGCCTTGGAACCGCAGCCCTTGCCTTTGTCGGATTAGGTGGAACATCTAACAGTTCTCCGATACCAACGAATATCGGTGCAAGAGTCGTCGAGGTCGCTAGGAGAAAGACTGAAGACGGTGTTGAGACCGTTCTGGATAAAATCTCCGATGTTGTCGATCGGGTGAAAGATAACCTAACAGATTCAATCAAAGACCTTTCCACGGACCTTGTCAATTCAGTGGACCGAATGGCTAATCATGTGAAGGAAATTGCTCAAATGCCAATAGACTGGTGGAATGATGCACCTGCAGTCAATCCGTCTGTATTATCTAAAGCAGATGCGGCCTTGTTAGCTGCAGCAGTGTATTCTGATGTTCCGAAAGATAAAAAAGATCAATTACTTGGAAAAAGTGAAAATCTGTTTAAGATTCTTGGTCCGGATGATTTTAGTGGGACAACTTTAGAAAACCTACGTTTTAAAGATACTAAATCGGGTTTGGATTCTATGATAGTGAAACGAACTGCAACGATAGATGGAGTAGAGAGAACGGTTTATGTATATGCTTTGGCAGGAACAGAAGGAGGGCCAATAAGTCAAGACGGGGCAACAAATGCGAGTGCTGTGGTAGGAAGTTCGACTCAATATGAACTTGCCCTTGATAATGCAAGAAAGATTCAAAAGTATCTAAAGGAACATGATCCAAGTGCAATTATAATGACAACAGGTCATTCTTTAGGTGGAGGAATGGCGGCTTCCATCTCTCTACAGACTGGAATTCCTGCGATCACTTTCAATCCTGCCGGAACCAACTTTCTTACCAATGGGATTTCCAATGCATTCAATACGGGATGGAATCAAATTGATGCATACATCACTCCGACTGATCCGTTGAATACTTTAGTGCAAAGGCCTTTATTTCCTTTCATTGGTCCCAATGGTAGAACTCACACGGAAACGATTATGACTCCATCAGGAATCTTTAAGGGTCACAAAATAGAGAACTTCGTAGATCATTATTTTAAAAATGAAAATACGGAAACGGTTAATCCAATGAAATTAATAGAAATACCTCATGCAACAGTAGAGGGTAGTGCGGGAGGCTTTGCTCAAGCTTTCTCTGAGACAGTTTATGAACCGCTGAAAAAGAAAATTCCAAATAAAGTAAAAGATAGTTTAAACAGCGTTATCAGAAATACATCTATGGGGTTTGGTTACAGTCCCGTAGTAAACGAAAGCACAGTGGGAAATAAACCTGAAGTTGCTTCTCGCCCTTTGAATGTGAGTGAGATTTCGAATTCGTCTGCTACCTTACAACAGAGATTTATCGAAGCAGTAGAACTCCCGAATGTGAATGATTTTAAGAAAGGAGGTAGTTTAAAATTAGAATTTTCAGAAACGACACCTCCTGAAAAAATTCATGAGACAATAGAGAAGATCGGAACTCAAATGATTAAAGATGCATATTTCAACTATGATGCTTCTATAAAATCAAAGGACTTACTCGAAAAATTCGCAAAGGAAAATGGGCTTAATACTCCAAGTTCGACCCCGGAGCAAAAGCAGCTGTATCAAAAATTGCAATCTGAATTGAATGCAACGATTAAGAATGCAAAGGTAGATCCGTTAAAAGCAAGAATTGATTATACAAGAGAAAATTATGCGAGAATCACTGCAGAAACTCTTGTGAATAGGTATGGTGATAAAATCGATACTGAAAATAGTACGGATCGTGTTACCGTATTAAAAAATGGAGAAGGAATGATTTTAAATCAGGTAGCTTACGATTCTCAGAGAGACAATACTAGCAAAATAGAATTTTCTGATTATACTCTTTATCCGGGTAATGAATGTTCACCAACTTCAACTTCAATCGTCGCTGAATATATGGGAGCAACTTCTCAAAATGGAATGTATCAATTTGTGGATGATTTTATCAAACAGGCAAATAACGATGGGGTTCTTGTTAGTGGAACGGAGTTGAAAGAAGATAAATATTTAAAGCAGGTCCTTGCAAAATATGATCAGAAATTGATTGATTTAAAAGTAGATTTGGTTCCAATTTCTGGAATAAGCCCAACTCAGTATAAACCTGATCCAAATAATTGGAAAACAGATTCTATCAAAAAGGCTTTGAGTGAAGGCAAACCGGTAGTAGTTGGTGGGGAATTTAACGTTTCTCCAGTTATCGGAGGTCATAGATTAGTGATTGTAGGTTATGATTCTACGGGTTGGATAGTCCATGATCCGTATGGAAATGCGAATAATACTAGTTACCAAGGGTCGGGAATGTATGCTCATTATGATTTCGGTAAATGGGATATAGGCAAAAAGACTGCATTCGTAATTGAAAATATCCAAAAGGAGAAATAACAGGAAATGAGATATTCGATTCTATTACTCATCTTTCCCACCTTATTTGTAGAAGCGAGGGATCTTAATTTTGAGAAACTTTACGTCAATGTAAACGATTGCCTTAAAGGAAGAGAGTGCTTTCAAGCAGTCGCTAGTTCCTTCTTAATAGAGAAGGGCAAACCTCAGGATGAATATATTCCCCCGAAAATACATGACTATAAAAAAGAAACAGCATGGTGTGTATCAAAAAACCAAGGAATAGCAGAATTCATCTATGTGCCATATCAAAACGACCCAAGTATTAATGAATATAAAGAAATTTTGCAAAGAGGAGACTACTATTCTTTATTTAAGGTTACAAATGGATTTGCCAGAAACAAAGATTTATTTTTAGCAAATAATAGAGTTAAGAAAGTTTCTATCGAGGTGCAGGAGGTTGGATATACAATGTCCGTATCAGGACCAGATACGGCTGCTGGAACAGATATAAAAATATATGAAGGTCCTCTCTTCAATAGCCTTCATGAGATTGAATTAATGGATACGATGGATGAGCAAAAGTTTAAACTAAAAATCATTCCTAAACTTAAAAAGGATCCCTATCTTCAGATGGATCTGTTATTTAAGATTATAATCAAAGATATCTATCCTGGTTCTAAGTATAAGGATACCTGCATTTCTGACGCTAGTTTTTCTATTGTTGTGCCAGAGAAAAACTAGATTCAATGGAAAAATTTTATCATTTCTGATTTTACGTTAGCCGTTTGGGACAAAAATATAAAGGATTGAATATAGAAAAACTATGCATTTAATCGAGAAAAGATAGGGGTGTATTTTATGAAATACTTGATCTATATAGTATGCATATTTATTTCCATCTCTTGTGCGGAATGGCGTTTTAGAACAAAAGTAAATATGGGATTGATTGATTTAGATGCACCCCTGCCTCCTGGAACCAGAATTACTGGTTACGATTTTAGATTATTCCGAGGAACTCCCGTTTGGGAACTAACCAAGGCTGCAGTGATACAAGATACTGAAAAAATGAAAAAAATCGTGCAAGAGGAGAAGCTGGATGTGGATTTCCGAGAGCCCAAGTTTGAAGAAACTTTGTTGTCTATGGAGGTTAAAAATGAAAGGTACGATTCCATTAGGACATTGCTAGAATTAGGTGCAGACCCCAACAAACAAGGGAATTCACTTTCAGAAGGTTATTCACCTGTGATGTATGCAGCAAGTGCGAGAGACACGAGGGTATTAAAATTATTATTAGCGCACGGAGGTAATCCAAATATAGAAGGGAAAGGGAAAATAAGTAGCGGTACAATTACATATACTCCGTTACTAAATGCTAGTAAACGTGGAAGATTAGAAAATGTAAAACTATTAGTGAAAGTGGGTGCAGATATACATTTTCAAAATGAACTAGGTGAGACACCACTAAAAGAAGCTCTAATACAAGATCACATGGATATCGTATTATACTTACTCGAAAATGGAATCGAATACAAACATCAACTTGGCACTGCTAGTGGGAAAAATTATAATACGAAAGAAGAATATCCATTATTTATCGCGGACAAATTACGTTTTAACACTCTCCCCCTAAACTCCGAACAATACAAACAAAAAATGAAAGTTGTTGCATTCTTAAAGAAAAATGGAATCGACTACAGAGCCACTCCAATCCCACTCGCAGCAATTAACGAAGCGAAGAGACTTTATCCAAATAATTGGGAAGATTATTTAGATAAGTATTGAGAGGATTTTTCTTCTTATAGTATTCGCCGATTAGTTTTTTCTAACTTAACTTAGATCGAATACCTTCCATAGACTCTTGCCGTTATCTTTTCTGAGCCTCATAAAAACCAAAGTATTGAACACTTACCGGATCAAAATCCCTTCCCGCGCCACCGGATCGACCGAGCGTTGCCGTCGAGGGAGAGCCGGGTCGGGGATGTGGATTTCATTTATATCCACAGAATAAATCCGAGGCGCCCAGATTACACTGTTTGGGTTGCATCATTTCCTTCAGGATTTGTTTCACGATTTGCGTGAGCCATGCTTTTGAAGTCGTTGAAAGGGATTCCGTATTTTTTCAGAATCGGTTTTACTTTAGGTGCGACTGCCTGTCTTAGATAGAACGGTTGCGTTACGATGAAATGGTGGATTCCGTGAGTGGCGCCGAAATTAAAACAAAACAGTTGTAAGGGGAAAGTGAGCCAGGAATCCAAAACTTGGGTTTGCCGGTATAAGCTTTTGACATCGCCATAATAATGCATATTGGAAGAAACGATTTGGATCGCGGATTGTCTCAACCAACAAGGAATCAAGTAAACGACTGCGGTAGTGTTTAGGATAGAATGAATATTTGCGATAATGCCTGTTTCATGGAAGGGGTTGGCAAGTGCGATGTTTACCAAAGAGAACAATCCCCAGCCTAAAAAAGTATACCATAGCAAAAGAAAAACGGATTGATACGGTCCTTTGGTCGCCGGGGATTTGATTTTTCTTAAATAACGAATCGCATCTTTTTTGATTTTCGGTCCTTGCAATACGACTGCCAGAATCGGATCGATCATTACTAAAATCCGTTTCCATCCCCAAGGCATGCCGTTGCTGATAAATCTTTCTTCTATGTCCTCTTTGTTTCCCGATACCTTATGATGCAAAAGATGAATTTCTTTTCGAAACCAAGGATTGACCACATTGGCTCTGAACAACCAAACCACCCAAAAGAGAAAGTTTTGTATCTTCGGATTTTCTTTGAAGTAGATATTGTGGATGAGATCATGTTCCATTTCATGTAAGAAAGAAGCGAAGATCGCATTTCCAATAATACAGATCCAAAAAGGGAGGAGTCCTGCGATGTATAGGCTTCCCAATAAAATCATTCCCGATGCGGAACCGATCACAATTCCAAAACCGATTGCATTTTGATGACGTAAAAAAGTGAATCGTTTTCTCAGTTTCGAATCGGAATACCGTATCCATTTCATGATTCGTTTTGTTTTTTCTTTTTCGGAAAACATTTTCGTTTTTCTTTCCAATACTAAAGAGGTCATCGCATTCTCCTACCTGACGATCGGATATCTTACAGGATTTTTTCGAAGCGGTCGTTCCGTTTTATAAACTGATACCTGGTAAATGGAACCGAATGATAGAATGTTACTTAACGAATGGAATTTTTTTCTCTATATTCGGAAGGAGTAAGGCCGGTTTGTTTTAAAAATGCCCTTAGGAACGCGGTTTTACTTCGAAACCCAACTTCGTATCCGATGTCTAAAATCGATCTTTGCGGTTCGCTTTGCAAAAGTTCGCAGGCTTCCTTGATTCTGTATTCGTTTACAAAAATAGAAAAATTCTTTCCCATTTCTTTGTTGATCAGTTCGGAAAGTTGATGAGGAGTGAGTCCCAGCTCTTCGGCAAGGTTTGCAAGGTTTAAGTCTTCTTCCTTATATAGTTTTTCTTTTTCCATACTCAAGGTTAAATTGTTCCTGAGGGTTTCCAAATCCATCCCGATGAGCAAAGAACGATTGTATTTGCGTAAGGTTTCTCTTGCGACTTCCTGTAAATTTTGAAAATATGCAGGATACCTTCTTCCGATCAAATAGGCAATGCATAAGCTAAGGGCCATCATATCGGCGCTTGCCAAAAGAAAGATCGGATTCTTATGAAAAAGATAAAGAGCGCCGACCGTATGATTTGTTATGGTAGCGAGGATGATGTAAAGTAGAACACGGGCTGTCCATTCTTCTCTTAGCACACTCGGCTTGAAAAGCATTCTGCTTCCCCGGAGCAATGCCGCAATGTAAGCACCTAATATCAGTAAGGGTATGTAAAAAACAAAATCCAACAAGGAATTTTCAGAAATAAAAACCTCTATCGAATCGGATAATTCCCTGTTTCCCGTCAAAAGAATATTTGCATACCATACCCAAAAGAGTCCGGGAAGAAAAAAATGTTTTCCGTCCAGCCCGAATAAGGATGTTTCAAATTCCGAATCCTGAATGATTTTATGAATCCCGTAAAGGACAGGACCTACTGTTGCCAATACCGGGATATGTAAGATGATGATCTTGGGAAGAAAGGAATGAAATCCCAGCACCAAACAGAGTCCTGTTCCCTGCAGTATGCCAAGAGAGATAAATAAAATCGCGAGTAGTCTATTTAAGGAAGTTTTTCTTTCTAATATACATTGTCCCAAACAAAGAAGGAAACCCAAATGGGTCCCGAAGATTGCAAAGGAAATAAAGATCCATGAAGCCGGAAAATCCAAAGTTCCCCGTTGATAGTGCTGCGATCACAACTGTATAGTAGGAACTCTATCTGGAAGCGTCACTGGTTGTAGCACCTCCCGCAAACAAAACCAGGAAACCGATCGGACTTGTCGTCTCTCCCGGCGGCTTTGTAACGGATTGCACTGAGGGGTTTAGCAAACATTGGCAAAATAAAGCCAGAAAAAATGCAGCAAGTAGAAGGCGGATTGAAACGTTCTTACGATCTGATAGATGGGGTGAATTTGTTTTCATAGGACTTCCTTCGGATTGTCACAAGAAAAATAGAACTGATTGTGACGAACGCCTGCTCGGGACTGGCATCCATTGTACCTATGAAATATAGATTTCAATAGTATTTATCAGAAATTTATAATTTTTTAAAGAGACATAAGCAGCTAATGTCTACGAAAACCTAGAATCTTGAAAGGTTGGTTATCCTCCTCCCCCAGCGATCGTAAAAGGAATGGTTGTTACGGGGAGTGAGCTTCCACTTTTGCTTTTAATTGAACTGGAAAGACTGATTAAAAAAGGACTCCCTCCGAGTAGATTTCCGAGTTGGAATGTTACAACTGTTCCATTGGTGGAAAATGAACCGAGAGTGAGAGTCATTTTGGGAACCGTAACGTTTATCGCTTGAATTGTGGATGCACTGATCGTTGAAGAATCTACAGATTGACTGAAATTCAAAGTCACAGTTGTGCTTGGCACAGCAGCAGCAGTTAGCTCTTCGCCTGATGCAGGTGTGGAGGAAGAGAGTGAAAAAGCCACAGAAGAATCTGAAGAATCATCGTTTGTTAGATCCGGTGTTTCCTCAATTGTGTATCTCTTTAAGCTGGATATGGTCAAAGATGAGGAATTTGATTTTTCGGTAATATCTCCTTCGGCCGGTACATTCAATTCAAAACTACCCAAATCGTTTCCATTGGCATCGGTTACACTGATCTTAGGTGTGCCTGGTTTCAGAGACAAAATAAATCTTCCTACCGAATTGGTAGTGGTTGATGTGGAAACGGAAACTCCTCTTACAGAAGAGGAACCATAAGAAACCGTTAGATTTCCATTTACTAAATTGAGTCCGTCGGATTTCAACTGTCCCCCAACTTGTAGAGTTGCTATATTGGAAGAAGAGGTATTCGCTCCTCCTCCTAAAAGCGCCAAAACACCTGCGGAAGATGATTTGGATTCCAGAGGGTTGATTATCGACTGAATCGCCGGATTGAAATAACAATTGGAAACAAATGCAATTGTCAAAACCCAGCTAATATAAGTTAGCAGGCGAAAAGCGAAGAAGGTTTTTACAATTGAAGCATTCATGATTATTGTCCTTGTTTTTGTTTCTCTAAATGTTCCAGGTCTTTCTCTAAGAGTTCCAAATCCAGTTTTTCTTCTATGTCTTGCATGTCTTGTTTCGCTTTGAGTTCGGAATCGATTGAGCTTGGCGTGCCTGTTTGGTTGTAAGAACGAGCACCTTCTCCTTCACAGATTTCCACTACTAATGTTTTTCTTGTGACTGTAACTAAAAATCCGCCCAAGAGTGTAAGAGCGACGTCCTTGTAAGTGGAAACTTGAGAAATACGAATCGGTCGGTCTTCTTTGGGAAACAATTCACTGTATTTCGGTTCTTTGAACCGGAAAGCACCAAACAACCAAAAGTATTCAGGATACTCCGAGTATGGTTGGCATTTTTGTCCGGGAGAAGCGAGTAGTATCGGGTGAGTGGGATTCGGAGAATGTAATAAAAAGGAAGTGCGAAGGGAATCCGATTTCAAAGGAGTATTTGCAGATTCCAAAACTCTTTTTCTTTCTTCCGCTCTTTTGGCTGCTTCGGAGTTTTGAAGTGCTAGGTTTTCCTGGTTGCGGATTTCCAGAAGTCTTGCTTTTTCCAAATCTCTTTTGGTCTGTTCTTCTTTGCGGATCTTTGCTTCTTCTTCTTCGGCAAGGTCTTTGTAGATGATTTTTAAGACGGATTTTTTAGATATGATGACATGTTTTCCGTCAGTACGATTGATTTCTACGGAATCCATGTTCTGATTGGAAACGATTCCTTTGATGGATTTTCCATTTTTCAAAAGAATTGTATTAATGGCGATTAGGGGAAGACTAGATAAGAATAGTCCGGTGAATAAGAGTAGAAATAGATATTTTTTCATATGATTTGGCGCTCATTTTTCTGCTTATAAACAAACCCTAATGTACGGAAAATGTTTGGGAAGAAGAAAAGTTTCTTCCTGGTAAAAAACTAGGACTTCTACTGGAAATTTTTTATCCCCTGTTCGAGTAGTGTTTTTTATGGATTTTCTATGGAAAAAATATGCTACCTTAACGCTGGTAAGGTTAGCTTCTTTGTTCTTGGTTTAACAGATTAAGAAATGATTTCGATTTTTCCAAAAATATTTTGGAAACCGAGTCATGAGGAACTTCATCAAGGATACTGGAAAAACCTTCTTCCGCTTCTTCATAGTCTTCTCTTCGGTATGCTTCCAGCGCTATGGTATAATCATCTTTTCGTTTGGAAAGTAACTCTTTTTTCTCCTGATCATATCCATCCAATACTTCCACAACAAAGACTGAATCAGCTTTCCCTTTTATATTCACTCTATCCAAAAGTCTGTAGTCATATCCCAAATCATCGGATGCTTCTATAAAAGTGTCCGCACTGATCACGATGTTTGCACCGAACATCTTTGTAACTCCTTCGATTCGGGAAGCAAGATTGACTGCATCGGAGATAACCGTGCCTTCCATCCTTTCGTGTTCTCCCAGGATTCCTAAAATCAATGTGCCGGTATGGATGCCGATTCCCACTTGGACCGGCCTGTAATTGTAATTGGCTCTATGTATGTTATACAGGCGAATTTCGCTCTGCATTTGTACCGCGGCGCGAATGGCATGATTGGCATCGTCCGGAAAAAGCGCCATGATGGCGTCCCCGATGAACTTGTCTATGAAGCCGCCGTTATGACGGATAATAGGTCCCACTCTTTGCAGATAGGAATTTAAAAAATCGAAATTTTCTTTAGGTGTTAGTTGCTCGGAAAATTCGGTAAAGGAACGGATGTCCGCAAAAAGAATGGTCATCTTTTTTTGAACCTGTTGGCCGAGTGCAATGTCTCTGATATCCGTTTTCCCGAGAAAGTTAAGAAATTCCTTCGGAACAAACCGACTGTAAGAAGTATTGAGGGAACTTAATTTGTGAGCGAGCTCTTTTGTGTGATCCAGACTTTTGCGAAAGGACTTTCCGAATGTGAAAACCTGTAAAAACACAAAACAAACAACTGTTAATGGTCCTATGTATGTTGTATGCCAGATCGCTTCCGCATGTAAAGTATCGTTGATCGCACCAATAAGAAGGAGAGCCGCTCCGAATAATAAGGTTTGGGAATCCGATCTTTTTTTCAGATAACTTTTGATTAGAAAAAAGAGCAAAAAACAGCCGTTAAGTATGAATATCGCAGGATAAAAAGAAGCAGTCTCCGTAAAATATTCGGAAGGAAACAGCAAAATGAGTGTTAGTATCAGTGAAATCAGATAAAAAACACTTCCGATTTTTTTTGAGAAATCGATAGGGAAGACGGTTTGAAAATAGTGATATAAAACGGGAGCGGACCAGAACCAGGAAAAATATTCGATTCGTAAAATAACCTGGTAGGGAAGATGAATCCAATCCAACAAGATTCTTTCGCCCGTAGAAATATTTCTAAGCAATATGATAAATGAAAAAGCGAAAATACCCAGAGTGTGGGTTTCGTCTTTATCAAAGAAATAGAAAAACAAAAAGAACAAAGCAACAAAACCGAGTACGGAAGCAAGGATGGTTTCATTCATTTTCCTATTGGTAAGTCTTTCCTGTGCTTTCTGGAAAGGAGCGAGAACGACATCATTCCAAGGCCCTCCTTTTCTATGCGCAAAATTGGAAACAACCAGATCCAGATCGATTTCTTTGGCACCGGTAAAAGGAATGATTACGATTGAAGATTGCACTTGGGAAACGGTAGTCTCCTTGGAACGACCCGGTTTGCCCGATCCTCCCAAATACTTTCCATTGATATAGATCGCATGCGAAGTATCCTGTTCTCCCGTTAAAACTGCCAAAGGAAAAGCAGTCTGATCCTTGGGCAAAAGGATATGAACCCGGAACGTTGCAAAACCTTGCCCGTTCAGTTCCTCTTCTTTTTCCTTACGATGGTTCCAATGTGAGGGAAGAGTAATGGAAGTCGGAATATCCGTAGCTAGGATGGTTTCCGGGATTTTGTTCCAGAAAAAATTCCATTCTCCCGTCAGTGTTAAAAAAGGAGAGTCGGCGAAGGAATAAGTCTCTAAATTCAGTTTTCCTTGTTGAATGTTTGCTTTTTCATCCCGTCCGGCGGGACTGCAACTTAAGGAAAGAAAGATGAGCAAGATAATAAATTTCAATGAAAATCCTACTCCTAGAAATAGGAGACGAGTAAATTTCAAATCATAAAACGATCGTCGAGCGAAAAATTTTGTTCCATCTGCTTTTAAGGATAGAAAAAAAAATTTGCTGACAAAACGCAAGAATCGGGATGACTTCCGAATTTAAATTTACAGAGCCAACAATGAGATTGAGTTATCAAAAGTTAGTTGGTTGCGTGTGAATAATACGTAGTGAATTTTTGGACTGACTGGAAAAGTAAAATGATCTGAATTCATTTGACGTTTTCTTTTATTATTGAGAAGAGAGAATTGTATGTGGCGGAATCAGCTCGTTTCTAATTTTTCTTTTTTTACATTGATTTGTTTGGTTTGTTCTTCTTGCAAATTGGAATTGGCAAATCCCGGCGATCCGTTCACGCTTAGTTCTTTGTTGGATCGGGCTCTCAGGCATACTTCCTCTTCGACACAAAATCCGAAATTGAATCGTTTGAACATTCAAGACGGCACTTTAACTCCCGGTTTTTCATCGGATACATTTGTTTATTCTCTTTCTTTTCCTTTGAGTCGATCTTCTTCTGTTTGGGAGTGGGCAGTGGATTCGGGAGTTTCCGTTTCTTCTTTAGGTTCATTGACCAAACCTGAGTCAGGTGCTTTCGTTCCGCTGAAGTTCGGAAGCCAAACGGTTGTACTAAAAGTAGTTTCTTCATCCGGGTCCGAGAATAATTATTCCTTTACTTTAAACAATTCCAACTCCATCAAATTGATCCGAAGCGGGGCCGTAAATTGTTATAATGCAAATTCTACGATTACTTGCGGAACGGATCCTGCTTTTCCGTTGCAAGATGCTCAGGCACAAGGTTTGTCCAGAATACGTTCTTTTACGGGACCAACAACAAATTCCGGTTATGCGTCTGATTACATTACCATTGACAATGGTTCCGGGCTTACTTGGAAATCTTGTTTGGACGGTCCTACGGGAGCTACTTGCACGGGCAGTTTCATTTTTAATACACAAAGCCAGGCGCCTATTAGTTGCGGTGCATTGAATTCGGCAAATAGTGGTCAAGGTTATGCGGGTTATAAGGATTGGAGAGTTCCTAATTTTCAGGAATTACTCTCCATTGTGAATGTGGCGAATTCTCCGGCGGCAATTGATACTAGTTCTTTTCCGAACTGGTACCATGCTTCCGTGCCGGTTTGGACGGATGAAGTCAGTCCACTTAACACTACCAACTACGGAGCCGTATTATTTGCATTCGGAAGTTTGGCTCCTCGTGATAAAAATAACACCGGTTTAACTGCGTGCGTCCGGGGAAACCAATTGCAATACACTCAATTTTCGGACAATCAGGACGGAACGATCAGAGAATTTCGGTCGGGACTTCTCTGGCAGAAATGTGCGAACGGGCTGAGTGGTACGGATTGTTCGGGAGGATCCGCTTCGAGTTTGGATTGGTCGGGGGCTTTGGTTTATTGTGACAGTTTAACGTTAGGTGGTAGGTCGGATTGGAGACTTCCCAATGTTTTGGAAGCTTTGTCTCTTATGCGCTTTGATGTAAGTGCCAGTTCCGCTTATATTGATAATACATTTTTTCCGAATACTCCTTTCACGAACGGAAGCGGAGATTTATTCCATTCTTCCACAAGTTGGACTTTGAATCCGACGAATAATTTACAGGTAAGATACAATGAACTGAATCAAATGGCTGCGAACAACAAAACCTCTCCGGTAGTGAGTCGGGTCCGCTGTGTTGCAGGACCCGATTGACCCGATTTACGTTCTTCCGGGAAAGTCAGTGTAATCGGCAAACTTCGTAAAGGCGATTGGGTCCCGTTTGTAACCGAGCAAGTCTTCCAAAGGTTGGTAACGGTTCATACCCATACTGATTTCTATATCTCTTCCTGTGAATTGTAACGGATGTTCGTAACCGCAGGAATGTGCGAGAGACAAAAGTTCCTTACGAAAACCTTGCAGATATTTGGTGGCGCGTTTGCCTTTGAGCTCGGGATCGACTCCTCTTTGCAGCCACCAGTTTTGAGTGGCAACTCCCGCAGGGCAATGGTCCGTATGACATTTTTGCGCCTGGATGCATCCGATCGACAACATGGCTTCCCGTGCAATATGAATCAAATCACATCCCATTGCAATCGCAACAACGGCGCGATCGGGAAATCCCAATTTCCCCGAACCGATCCAAACGATGTTTTCGGAAAGATTGTGTCTTTGGAATAATGTATAAACTCTTTGAAATCCGATTTTGAAAGGCAAGGAAACATGATCGGCGTAAGTAAGAGGTGCCGCACCGGTTCCTCCTTCTCCACCGTCGATCGTGATAAAATCGGGACCTTTTCCCGTAGCTTCGATGACTTTTGCCAACTCTTCCCAAAATTCAATTTCACCCACTGCGCTTTTGATTCCGACGGGGAGTCCGGTTGCGTCCGCAACCTTTTCGATAAATTCCACTAGTTCCGAAACATTTTTAAACTCGGAATGGGAATTGGGAGAAATACAATCCTTGCCGATTGCCACATGACGGATTTTTGCAATCTCCGCATTTACTTTTGCCGCAGGAAGGATTCCACCTTTACCCGGTTTGGCGCCTTGCGAAAGTTTGATTTCAATCAAACGGATATTTTTGTTTTTTTCGACTTTCTCTTTTGCTTTTGCCAAATCGAATTTTCCGTTTTCATCTCTTGCTCCGAAATATCCGGTTCCGATCTGCCACATGATATCGGCGCCTTGCAAATGATATTGGGAAAGTCCTCCTTCGCCTGTGTTATGATAGGCGCCTGCATCTCTTGCCCCACGGTTCAGTGCCATCACTGCATTTTTGCCGAGAGAGCCGAAAGACATTGCCGAAATATTAATAATGGAATAAGGTCTGTAAGGAAATTTTCTTTTATGCCAGGCTCCGATCACTTTCAGACTGGGGATGCAAGAAGGATCTTTTCCTACGATATGTGCTTTGGATTCCGGAAAAGGAAAGGCATGGTGTTTGATGATCGGATAACCGGGCTCATACTGCAATTCCGTTGTACCGAATCCGAAGTTATTGTTTTGTCCTTTTGCCGTAGCATAGATCCAACTCCGTTCCGTTCTGTCGAACGGTCTTTCTTCTTTATCGTTTGCAACCCAATACTGGCGAAGTTCGGGACCAATTGTCTCTAAAAAATATCTGAGATGACCTACGATAGGGAAGTTGCGTTGAATCGTATGTTTCTTCTGAGTTATATCTCTAACAAAAACGATTATGAAAAAACCGATACAAACAATCCCAGAGGAGAACCAAGGGTTTGTAGAAATCCAAGTTGTAATTTGATCCATGCTACCGTCCGCGGGAGTATTAGACGAATAGGATCATAGAAAAGAAAAAAATGACAAGCTAAGATTGAAAAAACGAGGTGGCTTGGATCAGTTTTTCTTTGGTAAAGGGTTTGAAGATATATCCGGATAACAGATTGTTTTCCGAAGCACGTTTTGTATCCGCTTCATCAACGGAAGAGCTGACTAAATAAATGCGAATGGGTTTCAAAATCTCTGCATGGATTTTTGCATATGCGTCCAGAAACTGCCAACCGTCCATATAGGGCATATTGATATCCAAAAAAATAACATCAGGCAAAACTTCTTTGTCTTGTTTGGAAGCTTCAAAAAACTCAATGGCTTCTTCCCCATCCGAGAAAGTTAAAACCTCTTCCGCCAGTTTGGAATTGGAAATGATTTTTTTAGTGGTAAATTGATAGATTTTATCATCATCGATCAAACAGATTTTGATTTGACTCATTTATGCATTCACCTGGTTCAAAAAATGGAGGAGAAACGTAGTTCCATGACCAGGTTGGGAACGAACCTCTATTTGACCACCCATTGATTCTATTTGGTATTTTGTCAGGAACAATCCGACTCCTCTTCCCGCCTTATCTCTGTGAAATGTTTTTTTCAGTTGGAAGATTTGTTTTCCATACCGTTCCAGGTCTATCCCCGATCCATTGTCCGTAAAACTAAGCGTTACCGATTTTCCAATGCTGAAAGATTGAACTTGTATATAAGGGTTTTTTCCCGGCGCGGAGTATTTAAGCGAATTGCTTAAAAGATTGGTGAGAATGCTTTCCAGATAAAGTTTCGGAAAATAGATTTTGGGAGAGGATGAAAAATCATAATCGATTTCCGCATCCAGGGTTTGAATTTCTCCTATCATCAGTTTTTGGACTCTTTCGAAGCTGTCTTTGATATCCAAAAGTTGCGGTTTGATTTCATGGTTTTGCTGGATGCGAAGTGCCGAGATCAAATCCTCTAAAGTGGATTCCAAATTTTCGGCTACGATTTTCAGATGAGAATGGTATTCCGCTTTTTCAATAGGATCTTCCGTCTCGTCAATAAGGCCGAGCAAAGTCCGGAGATTACTGATCGGTGAACGTAGGTTATGAGAAACGATTTGGTTGTAAGATTGAAGTTGTTTGTTTTGGTTTGTCAATGAATTCGTAACAGATATTAATTTTTCATTGGCAAGTAATAACTTGAGTTCCGCTTTTTTTCTGGAATCAATATCGAAAACCTGCGAGATAAAATAAACGGGATGACCCACTTTGTCCCGGACTAGGGTGGCGGAAAGATGCCCCCATAGAATCTGGCCGTCTTTGTGGACATATCGTTTTTCCATTTCGAAAAAATTGGATTCGTTTGCGATTACCTTTTGACGTAATTTCATATTTGCTTCGAAGTCCGCAAAATAACTGACGGATTCGATCGTCATATTTTTCAGCTCTTCTTCAGAATAACCGATGAATCTGGAAAAAGCCAGATTCACTTCGATGAATTTTCCTTCGATCGAAGTGATGGCGAGTCCTCCCGCCGAAAAATAAAACGCTTCTCTGAATTTTTTTTCAGAGATCTCTTTTTCTATCTCCGCATTTTTTTGCGCGGTCACATCGTATAACGCACCATAGATGCGAGATGGTTTGCCATTCAAAAACTCGGCCTTGGCAAGTGCGCGAACCCATTTGTGTTTTCCATTAGCGGAAACGAAAGGCAGGGTTAAGTCATAGGGAATGCCTTTTTCGATCGTAGTTGCAATACTTTCCCGAACGATTTTGTCTCCGGGAGGAGGGAAAAAGGAAATACAAGTTTCCAAGGGAGGAATATCGGGAGGCTCGATCTCATGAATTTGAAAGATCATGTCACTCCACATCGGCTTCATCGTTATCAAATCCAATTCCCAACCACCTACCTTCGCCACATTATTGGATTCACGGAGTAGTCTTTCCCGTTGGATCAATTTTTCACGTAGTTCTACTTGGTTGGAAACGTCACGAGAGGAGGTATGAATCTTTACGGATTGGTTTTCATTGTTTTTTACGATTTGGCTGAGCGTTTGCAACCAGACATAGGATCCGTTCTTATGCAAAAACCTATATTCTGTTAGATTGTCCGCCTCTCCCCTTAAAATAGGCAAATGGGACTCGTCCTGGATTCTTTTCCTATCTTCGGGATGAAAGAAATCATATGCGTTTTTTCCTACCAATTCGGAAGGAAGATAACCTATGATTTTCTCGGAAGACGGGCTGACAAAGCTATATGTACCATCTTCAGTGTGGAGGCAAATTAGCTCCCGACTGATATTACTAAGAAGTTGATATATCTCGTAATCAGGTACTAACACAGTTCTCCCTAAATTTGAATTTGGATTTAGGTTTGTCTATTCTTTCCATAAGTTAAAGTGCGAACTTTCGGAAATTTATTTCTAAAAAATAAAAAAAAATCGGTCCAAACACTCAAGTTTTTTTACCCATTTAGGTAGTAGGCGGCCGCCTAAATTAGTTTAAAGGATCACTCTATGAGTATTAAAAATCTATCATATATCATTCTGGATGGGAATTTAACCCAGGACCCGGAATTGAAACGGACAAACAATGGAAAAAATGTTACGAATTTCACAGTTGCAGTGAATCATTCCAACCATTTTGGAGAAGAAAAAGATGCAGATGATGTATCTTTTTTTGAAGTAGAGGCGTGGGAAAAACTGGGAGACAATTGTTCCGAATATCTAAAGAAAGGGAGCAAGGTCACCGTTATGGGAAATCTGAAACAGAACCGTTGGAAAACAAACGAAGGTGAGAACAGGTCCAAAGTAAAAGTGGTGGCATCCACCGTGCGGTTTGACAGTCAGAAAAAAAGAGAGGCGAAAGCTGCCTAAAAAGAGAGCGGTGTGCGAGTCATATACTTTGACTCGCACATTAGAATATTATGGTGTATAAATGGTTTTCTTTTTGTGTTTCGGATGATTCGGTTTATCAAATATGCTTTCGGGATGTTCCGAATTTGCATCTTTGGTTTTTTCCAATTCCGAATTTTCCTTCGGTAAAGTAGGGAGGATCTTTTTTTCCTCTTTGTCTTTCACTTCTTCTCCTACGGATTTTCCGTTTTTGATGATCGATTGGATTTTGAAAAACCGTGGAAAGGAGACCAGATTCCATTCTCTATAAAAGTATTTGTTCCCGTCGTAGTTATGGGTTTGGTCTACGAATGCATTGATAGTACCCACTTTCTCCGTTTCAACCGACCCGTTAACAGTTGTTTTTGTTTCTTTGAATACTGTCGGTGCAAAACCGGAGCCCGGAAAGGAACGGTTGTTTTTGATATTGGTGGATTCTTGGGGAAGGCTTGAGTTGAGCGAATTATTGAGAGCAAAGATTTTATCTTTGATGATTTTTTTCTCGGATTCCACTTCTTCCGCAGTTAGGGATTTGAATTTGCGGAAGTCTCCTTCTTCATAACTCCCCCGCAAGGATTCCAATTCGAGTTTGTTTCTTTCCGCAATATGACGAAACATGATGACTTTGTCTTTTTCGCAGTCCGAATTGATTTCATCGCAAACTCCTTCCAGGAAAGGGTTAACGTATGTTATCTCTAAAAATATGCTGATGAATTCTCCTGCAGAGGGGACTTTTTTCGGATCCAGTTCCAGCGCCTGGGGAATGGGGGAATCATCCGAATAACGTCTCGGCTCGCTTTCCTTGTAGGATTTGCTTTCTCTACCAAGGTCGGAGAGTTTGAATTTTTCCTGGGTTTCGCCGATGACGACTTTGTTTCTGACTTTTTCGATTTTGGTTTCGGTAACTTCGTAAGCTTGGAAGTTCACCGGTTGAGCGGAGATCGTTTCGCCCTTATGATTTTTCACAACGATTTTGTGTTCTAATATGGTTCCGTTTTTGATTTCTTCAATGATATTGAGTCCGGAGTCTTTGAAGTAAAGTTCCAACCGGATGAAAGGTTTGTTATTTTCCGAGTATTCCACGTTGACATAAGGGTCGGGGGATAATTGGACTTTTTTGGTATCCTCGGAATCCGATTCCGCCTCAGTTTCTTTTGCCACTTCCGCGGCAGTGATCATCTTCACCAAATTTAAGTTTATTTGTTCGGAAGGAACTTTGTAAACTATCGTCTTACAACCCAATAACCAAAGTAAAACGAAAAGCGGAAGAATTTTGGCATATCTCATAGTTTCATTATCGGTAATGACTCGGTATGAGGCAAATATCTTTCTATTGATTTTGAAGGGGGATTTTGTTCGGAAACCGGTGAAAAACTTCCGGTGCAAGCTTCAAGCAGGAAGAAAAATCAATCCCTTCCTGCTTTGGAAATCATTCTGTATTTTTAAAGTGCGTATCCTGGAGGAAGGGCAGGGCCTTCTGCTTCCGTTCTCTCTACAAAAGTTCCGTTTTCTTTTTGGAAAAGTTTGCCCGGTTTGTCAGCAAAAGCAAAGAAGGTTACTTTTCCTTTGTTTCCTTCCGCTTCGATCATCATTTCCTTTCCCCATTTCGTATAAGTCAAACGTAAGGATTCTCCGTTCTCACGGAATTCTTTTACTAACTTTCCTTCGAAATCATACTCTGCGGCAGCGATAGGGTTGCTATCGGTCCAGAATTCAATCAAATTGAAAAGAACCAAGTCAAGGAAAGTGGCAAATCCGTAGACCCAGATGAAAGGGATGTACATTAAAATCGTTCGGATCAGTTTTGCAACAAATCCGGAACCAACGTTGATTCCCGCGTGGAAGCCGTACATGGTTTTCAGAACACCGAATTTACCGAAACAATTTGCGAAAGATCCGAAAGAGAACATTAAAATGCTTAAAATTACGAGCAGTCGTTTCATTCATTTACCTCAAGAATTTGTGATTTTTAGAAGATTCTTGCGAAAGGGAATGAGATTAGCAAGCCGAAATGATTGACGTGTATCTTTTTTCTGAGTGAATCGTTTGAGTATTAGGAAAATCCCTTTTGATCTTCTCTGACTTCGAATATTTTATTTTTTTTCTATTTGTATTTTTGACAGTCTGGTATCTTTTTCCGGCTGTTTTCAAAGATCCTTCGAAAGAAACCCGCATCTTACATATATTTTTACTCATCGCCAGTTATTTTTTCTATATGTCCTGGGATTACCGATTCGGTGCATTGATTTTACTTTCCACCTTTATCGATTATTTCGTGGGATGGAAATTGGGGAAAACGGAAAATAGAAAACTCAGACTTTTCTATTTATATTTCAGTCTCATCACCAATCTTGTTTTCATTTTAGGATTTTTTAAGTATTACAACTTTCTTGCAAACTCCACCAATTCGATTTGGATTCCTCTTTTCGGAAAAGAAGCTCTGCCTATTTTAAATATCATCCTTCCTGCTGGGATTTCCTTTTTCACATTTCAATCTTTGAGTTATACGATTGATGTATATAGAAAAGAAATCAGGCCTGAGTTGGATTTTATCAAGTTTTCCCTATTCGTAAGTTTTTTTCCTCAATTGGTGGCGGGTCCCATTGTCACTGCAAAAACATTTATCCCCCAGCTTTACGAAGAGAAAAAATTTTCAGACATTCCCTTTCGGATTGCGATCCGTTTTTTTATATTAGGTTATTTTAAAAAAGCTGTTTTGTCGGATCAGATCGCACCGACGATCGAGGCGATTTTCGGAAATCCTGCGGGCCACCATACATCTGCTTTGTGGATCGGTGCCGTGCTCGGAGGAGTTCAGGTGTATCTGGACTTCAGCGGTTATTCCGATATGGCGATCGGGAGTGCTTTGTTACTCGGCTATAAACTCCCAATCAATTTCAATCTGCCTTTCATCGCAACCTCCGTCTCGGGATTTTGGAGACGTTGGCATATGACATTGAACGCTTGGCTTCGGGATTATGTTTATTTTACGATGGGCGGAAGCAGAGTCAGTGCCGCGAGAAGGAAGTTCAATCTTTGGTTCACCATGTTTGTCAGCGGGGTCTGGCATGGAGCGAATTGGACCTATGTTTTCTGGGGATCTCTGAACGGGGTTTTTTACGTCATAGAAGAATTTTATCATGATTTTTTCCCGGTGAAAAAAGATGTGAAAGCGGAGCCGAAAAAAGGTCCTTCTTTCAAATTAAAAATTTCAAAATGGATTCAACCTCTCCAATGGATTTTACAAAATAGTTTAACAAACATTGCATTTTTTGTAGGGGCGGTGTTTTTTCGATCCTTGACTTGGGATGCTTCCTGGATTCATATTAAGGGATTATTTTTCTTCCAAGAGGGGACAATTCGTCCTTATATGTGGAAAGATTTTGCTTGGATCGTTGCCTTACTGGCAGCGGGTCACGCGATCGGGTATTGGATTTTTGAAAAAGGAAAGGGGAAGAATATTCCAGGGACTTTGGAATTCTGCTTTTATCCCGTCATTGTGCTGATTCTTTGCCTGGCCACTCCGGAAAATTCAGTTCCTTTTATATACTTCCAGTTTTAGATATTGGCTTTTTTCGTTTTCACGAAATCACTGTCTTTTACATTGTTTCCATGGGTAGCGAAAGCGAGCGCAGACTTCCAAGGATCTCTCCGAGAGAATTTCGTGATTTCGAAGTTCAATTGGATTTAGAAGGGATCACTCTTACCGGAAAATTAGGCAATATTTCCGAGGAAGGTCTCTGTTATCTGGGGGAAGACGATATGCTTTCCGACGAACTGGATAACGTCGTAATCGGGACCATTCTCTGGTCTTTGGGCAACAAACGTATGTTTTTTGAAGGCAGAATCGTTTGGACCCAAACAGCTGTCATTCGGGGAGTTCAATACTTCCTGGCAGGGATACAATTTTCCGAAAAATTAAATCTAACGGATTCAATGCTTGCCCGTAGTTTGGAAATTTAGCAAGTGCCTTTTCTGAAATCTATTTTTATCATTTCAATCATTTCCCATTTTCATTGCAAAACATCGGCTAATCACAATGCCAAAATCACGGAGACGTCTTTATGAGCGGATACAAAATACTATTGTTAGGTGGCACGGGTCTTGTAGGCTCGGAAGTGCTGAAAGTTCTTCCTCTTTTTAAAAAGATAGAAAAAGTTTTTGTTTGGGCGAGGATCGAAAGTCCGGCTCATTCTGATTCTCCGATTGAAATTCAAACGGTTACCTGGGATTCGTTTTCTTCCGGAAAAGTTCAAATACCGGAAGGAATCGATGCGGTTGTATGTTGTCTCGGCACCACAATTGCCAAAGCGGGATCTCAGGAAAAATTCAGAGAAGTGGATTATGAATATCCTCTACTTGCCGGACGTAAGGCAAAGGAAGCGGGTGTTCCCGCATTCCTGATCGTAACCGCGATGGGGGCTAACTCCGGTTCGTTTGTGTTTTATAATCGGGTCAAAGGCGATATTGAAAACGCTCTGATCGATTTGAAATTTCCTTATTTGGGGATTTTTCGACCTTCGCTTCTTGTGGGAGACCGGAAAGAGACAAGAATCGGGGAAAAACTGGGAGAGGCGATTGCTACGATCATACCTTTTTCTCTTGTGGGAATGCGTAAATACAAGCCGATTTACGCCCAGTTTGTAGCTATTTCCTTATTGAAAAGTCTTACCGCGGGTCTTGAGAAAACGAAAGAAACAACCACCCCCCAACTGGAAATTATAGAATCGGATCAAATGTTGGATTTGGGAAAAGGATTATAAGAATGGCAAGTGCATCTCCGGGGAAACCGTATAACAAAACGAAATATATTATTTTGAGTTTTGTGGTTCATTTCATAGTACGTTTTTGGTATTTATTCGTTAGAAACAGAGAATTGCTCATCCCTCCCGCCTCACAGAAGTTTATCGACTCCGGAAAAGGATTCATCATTGCTGTTTTTCATGAGACTACTCTTTCTCTCTACAGACATGCCACAGGGTATTTGCAGAAAAAGAAAAAAGCTTCCATGTTTGCACTTGTATCCCAATCCAAAGACGGGGAAATCATTCACCAAACATTTGCTCGCTCCAATTTAAGAAGCGTTCGAGGCAGTTCCACCAGAGGAGGAACCGGAGCTTTTCGCGCCATTCTCAAGGAAATGAAATCGGGAGGAGTTCCTATTTTTACGGTCGATGGACCCAAAGGACCCAGACATGAAGTGAAGCCGGGTGTAATTGCGACCGCTTCCCTGACGGGGGTGCCTATTTTGTTTTTGGATTCGCAATACGATCGTGCCTGGAGATTTAATAGTTGGGATCGGCATTTTTTCCCTAAGTTCGGGGCTAATTTATACATCTCTTACGGGGAGCCGTTTTTCGTCCCTAAGGCTTTGGATGAAGCGGGAATGGAAGAATGGTCTAAAAAATTAGAGGAAAAGATGAAAGAAAAGCGCAAAGAACTGGAAGAATATATGCGGGAAAAACACCCGAACAATTCTATTGACAGTGCACTATAAATGAAAAGTTTAGCGAAGTAAGGTAAAAAATAATGTCCTCTCTACAAAATTTCATTTTTACGTCCGAGTCGGTATCCGAGGGACACCCAGACAAAGTCTGTGATCAAATTTCCGATGCTATTTTAGATGCATTTCTTGCACAGGATCCAAAATCCAGAGTTGCTTGTGAAACTTTAGTAACTACCAATCTTGTAGTGATCGCCGGTGAAATCACCAGTAAGGGAAAAGTAGACACTTCCGAGGTCGCTCGTGATGTGATCCGCAAAATCGGATACAACGATATCAATTTATACTTTGACGCGGATTATGCGGTAGTTTCCTCCCATGTTCATAGCCAATCTCCCGACATCGCACAAGGCGTGAACGAAGGTGAAGGTTTGTATACGGAACAAGGTGCGGGAGACCAAGGTTTGATGTTCGGTTTTGCAATCGACGATACGCCTGAGTTTATGCCTGCTCCGATTTATTATTCACATAAACTTTTGGAAAATTTATCCGAACTCAGACATTCCGGGAAAATAGGATGGCTTCGTCCGGATGCTAAATCCCAAGTCACCATCCAATACGTGGATGGAAAACCTTCGAAAGTTGACACAGTCGTGATTTCCACACAACATGCACCGGGTCTCACTCAAAAACAAATCGAAGAAGCAGTGATTGAAGAATGTATCAAAAAAGTGATTCCTGCAAACTTGCTGGGAAATCCCCGTTATTTTATCAACCCTACAGGTAAGTTCGAAATCGGCGGGCCTCATGGTGACACGGGACTTACGGGAAGAAAAATCATAGTAGATACTTACGGTGGAATGGGTCGCCACGGTGGCGGCGCTTTCTCCGGAAAAGATCCTTCGAAAGTGGACCGTTCTGCGGCATATATCGGCCGTTATATTGCGAAAAACGTAGTGGCAGCCGGACTTGCACGCAAATGTGAAGTACAACTTGCTTACGCGATCGGTGTTGCCGAGCCTGTATCCGTACTAGTAGATACTTTCGGAACGGGAACAATCTCTGATGAAGAAATTTCAAAAAGAGTAAAAGCAAATTTCAAACTCACTCCAAAAGGAATCGTGGATACCTTAGATCTACTCGGTAAAGGTAGAAAGTACCAAGAGACCGCAGCATACGGTCACTTCGGTAGAACGGGTTCTACATTCACTTGGGAAAAAACCGACAAAGCGGAAGCTCTTAAAAAAGGATAATCAATGGGTGCACCTAGCCAATCAACTTCAGATAAAAAAGCAACTCGTGACGCTTACGGCGAAGCATTGGTTGAGTTAGGTGGTAGCCGCCCTGATATCGTCGTTTTGGAAGCTGACTTATCAGGTTCAACGAAAACTGCTGATTTTAAAAAACATTTTCCCGAAAGATTTTTCAATGTGGGAGTTGCGGAACAAAATCTGGTAGGTCATGCCGCCGGATTTGCTCTCGCAGGTTACACTCCGTTCGCTTCTTCTTTCGCCATGTTTTTGTCCGGAAGGGCTTGGGAAATCGTTCGCAATAGTGTCGTTTATCCAAAGTTAAACGTAAAGCTTGTTGCTTCTCATGGTGGAATCACTGTCGGGGAAGACGGAGCTTCTCACCAATGCATTGAAGATTTCGGAACAATGCGAGTTATCCCTGAGATGACGGTGATTTGTCCTTCCGATTTCAATGAAACCAAACAAGTGATTCATGCCATTGCTGCTTACCAAGGCCCTGTTTACGTAAGAGTGGGTCGTCCTGCAATTCCAGTCATTCAAAGAGATAATTACCAATTTCAAATCGGCAAAGCTGAAGTTCTTTCCGAAGGAAAGGATGTTTGTATCATTGCTTGCGGAATCATGGTTTCGGAAGCAATGATCGCCGTGGAAGCTTTGAAAGCGAAAGGCATTTCCGCAAGTTTGCTCAATATGGCGACCATCAAACCTTTGGACAAAGATGCCATCCTTGCGAAAGCAAAAGAATGCGGTGCGATCGTAACCGCAGAAGAACATAATGTAATAGGCGGGCTTGGTTCTGCCGTTTCCGAGTTTCTCTCCGAAGAATTTCCCGTTCCTATCGTAAAGGTGGGTATGAAAGATAGCTTTGGAAAATCCGGTACTTGGGGTGGGCTAATGGATTATTTCGGACTTAGATCCAAAGATATCGTTTCTCACGTAGAGCTAGCAATCTCTAAAAAATTAAAATAATTAGGAAGGCTGTCTGGGTGATATTTGCGAATGCCCAGCCCGGTGTTTTAGAAGAAACCGAAATCCTCGTTAAACGGGGGTTCAGCGGTCCCTGGAAAGTCGTACTTTGGGACGATGACCATCATACTTACGATTATGTGATCGAAATGCTGATGGATGTCTGCCAAATGCCTTGGGAAAAAGCCTTCCAACATGCCATAGAAGTGGATACTAAAAAGAAAACAGTCGTTTTTTCCGGGGAACTGGAACATGCCGAATTTGTTCAGGAAAGAATCATAGGTTACGGACCGGACCCTCGTATGGTAAGTTCCAAAGGATCTATGACTGCCACTCTGGAAAATTAACGTTCGATGTTCCCCGCTCTCTCTCGCGTAACCTCCGGCCTTCCTGGCCATTCGCAGCGACTCATAGGGAGCGAGAATGTGAACTGGACGGTTAGCGAATGCGGTAGTCCAGATTCACAGACTTGCTTGCAAGTCTAACCAATGGGCACATAAATCTTTAACCAACTAACTTATGGAAGTTCACATCAATCCTGAGATGGGCTTTTCACCGCCACCGCGAGAAACATCTTCCTTGTTTTTAAGAGAGGAGAAGACTTTATCTATGTTTGGCTTTAGTGCCTCGGATTTTAATTTACTTTCCAGCTTTATTCTGTTAACCGACCTGGCTCTCCGCTTCAATCAAACGGAAAAAAAGTAAAGTGATCTATTCTTAAATACGGAAAGCAATTTCTCGCGGTAACGGAGGCCAAGGATGGCCGGAGTTTTTTCGTCGGAACAGGATGTTCCGCGAAAAAGAGCGGGGAATGGTTTTCCGTGGTCCCTGGCGCGGGGGAAGGTTAGGCAAAAAGGCGAACTTTTCGGAAGAAAATTTTGAGAGATAGAGATTGGGATAGTGGGAAAAGGGAAATTGTGTTAGGTGGATGTTTGCAGCCCACGAGCCTCACCCCCCAACCCTAAAAAGGGTGGGGGCTTTAAAGATTCCGCGCTCTTAAATTATGTCCCCTTCTTAATCCTTTCTCTCTAAAGGAAAATCCCTTTCCGGAACCACCAATGTGGATACTTGTTCGTTTGTATCTATTTTAACATTTGTTACTGAGTTATAAGTATCCACTTGTATATCTCCATCCACGATGAATTGGTAATGATACTCACCCGGGAGCAATTTTTTCTCCAGGACGAAGAGCCCGTTTCTGTCTTTTTTTAGGAAATCATTTTCCGGATTCCAGTCGTTGAAGTTTCCTACAAGACTTACCACTTCCGCTTGCGGTAAATAAATTTGGAACCTAACGGTCCTTAAATCTCTTTCTTCGGAATTGGAGTCTTCCAATACGAAAGACGAGGATTGTCTATTTGTATCTTTTCTTTCCAGGATATAACGTGAGATAAAAGAACCCGATCCGTCTTCCGCTTTGTCTTGGTTCTCGGGATCAAAAGTGAGTAACCCGTTTACCCTATATTTGTATTCATAAACCGTTTCATCTTCATAGTCGGGTGTTTGCAAATTCGCATCCACCACCAAATAATAGATTCCGTATTTATTCCGCTTCATTGGTAAACAGTCCCAATTGGAAAAATTACCGCAGACTTCTACGGATTCTTCTCTGAGGCCGTTATAAGAAAATAAAATTCCGCGTTTGAGTAAGTTGGTTGTTTCCAGATAGGATTCCACATCCAGGTAACGGATATAACGGGGTGAGATATTTTTCTTTAGACTTTCCAATTGCCAGAGATAATAGACGGTATCCTGACTTTCTATATCATCCTGCATTTCCAGTTCGTTTGAGGAAAAACTACCGACCCAATCCAGTGCATCTTGTCCCCAAAGTCCTAGGGAGAAAAACAAAAGCAGAGAAGGGATAAGGTAGAAAAATGATTTTTTCATACGTTTCGGGATCACTTTTCTTAATTTCGGCAGAAATCCGGAAAGAGAATAAATGTAATTTTTCTTCAACCGATCCGACATAATAAAAAAAAATTCTGCCAATTTTATAAGAGTCCGATATTAAAGTAGGAAATACGTCCTTCTCATGGCAGAGCCGAAAGATAATTTACAACCAGAAGAGATCCAACAGATCGAAAGTCTGCTCTCTGCCTTAAATAAAAACCCGCAATCCTCGGAAGACCTAAATCCGATGGCAAAAGTTCTCCGTGAGAAATTAGGTTATTCGGAGCCAATCCAACACACCGGAGAAGAAGAGGCCCCCGAGGAAGAGGATTCCGAATCTGCAACTGACAGCGATTTCGGAGGAGAGGATGACCCATTTGCGGAGTCCTCAGAGGAATCCGGCGGACCACCTCCTTTCCGTAACCTAGAAGCCGATGATGACATCGACTTAGATGAATTATTAAATGAAGACGGCCCTAAAAAAGCAGAACCAATTCCAGACGATTTCGATGATTTTGATTCTCCCACCGAAGAATCAGGATTAGGCGACTTTGAAACTCCTACCGTTGATGCAGGGGATGCCGACCCATTTGCCGATTTGGGCGGACCGAGTGATACTACTGATTCCGAAGATCCTTTTGGTGGGTTGGATAGCCCTGCGGAAGAAGATCCGTTTGCTTCTTTAGGATCTCCTTCGGAAGAAGACTCTGCATCCGATGAAGCGGATCCATTTGCAAGCCTGGGTGAATCCGACGAAGCTCCAACAGAACCGGGCGGATTCGATGATGACTTTGCCCCTACAACCGGTACGGAACCAAGTTTTGGCGGAGACGATCCATTTGCTGATTTGGGTGGTGGGACTTCCGAAGAGGCGGCCCCATTTGACTCTTTAGGTGCAAGCGATAGCACAGAAGGAGAAGATCCTTTTGCAAGCCTTGGCGACGCCCCAAGCGTTGATGATGGATTCGGAGCTGAAACCGAATCGGACCCATTCAGTGATTTGGGAGGAGGGGATTCCGGCTTCGGAGAAACCACCGCCACTGATTCGTTTGGTGATGATGATCCGTTTAGTTCTTTGGGAGAATCTGCGAGTTCTTCGGGAGATGCTGATTTTGGAGATTTGGGAGGCGGGTTTGATAATACACCTGCTCCTTCCGCATCGGATGATTCGGGATTTGATGATCCTTTCGGAGATTTGGGTGTGGGAATGGAACCTCCCGGATTGGATGATGATTCCTCCGCACCTTCTTTCGATGATTTTGCTCCTTCCATTGATGATATGCCTGTTTCCTCTATGGAGTCCGATCTAGGTGGAGACGGAGGATTCGAAGATGATTTGATGTCCCTCGGCAAAGAAGATGAGCCGCAGGAAGATTTGGAAGCAGGCCTGGAAGATGAAGACCTTGCCATCATCCAAAGAGAGCTCATCAAATATCCGCCTAAGCTCAGACGTACGATCATTGATACGATTGTCAATAATCGGGTTCCTGTCCGAAATCAAAAAGAACTCATCGAGTTAATCAAAGCTCAACAAAAGCCGGAAGATGTTGCTATATTCTTAAGTTCGTTACTCGGCGAAAAAGTGGAGTTATCCGATTCCACGGGAAAATTTTCCCCTGACGGTATCCCTATCATTGCATCCAAAGATGCATATACGAAAGAAGGTGCCGTACGTCGCCGCGAAGTTATCCGTAAAACGGTATTTTCTTCCGCAGCGGCAATTCTCCTCGTGTTCGGAGGAGTCGCTTTATATAAATATGTAATCGTTCCTTTCCGAGCGGAGGCTCAGTATGTTCTCGGTCTTGAAAAAATAGAAGAGTATAGCAAAGAAACCGATGCTTTGGAAAAAAAGAAACTTCTCGCAGATGCGGAAAACTATTTTATCAAAGGCGAGGAAATCTTCCCGCATAACCTGAAGTATTTGAATGAATACTGTTTGGCATATGCGCGTGCGGGCCAATATGATCGTGCTTTTGAAAAATGTTTCGGTAAAGTGGAGCCTGATTTCGGATACGAATTGGAAGATAAGGAACACAAACGTGCTTGGGAAAACAGAAAAGAAGTACCAAACATCAGTTTTGCTAAAAAAACGGAATGGAACGATGCTGGTGTGGAAACTGCCGGTAGAAAACCGCTTTCCGAATTGGCATTTTATCTGACTTCACAAGACAAAGTCCCTAGAAAGGTTTTAAAAGCGGGGGCTTATATCGCCTCCCGTTTGAAATACAATGTTCATGATACTCAGACGTATATCAGTTTGGGTAAATTTCATTCATTCAATCGGAAGGATTTCATTGATGTTCCTCCCGGCTCCAATCGCAAAAAATATAAAAATGACCATCTGGCGATCGAATACTTCAAACGTGTTTTTACAGACGCAAACGAACCGAATAATGTAGAAGCGATCGCGGGAATAGCCCGTATTTTTTACAACAAACAAGAGTTTGGTACAGCTGTTAAATATTATAACGATATTATTGAAAAATACCCGAAAGACCCGATCGGTCACGGAGGTATTTTATCCACTTATATTGAAATGTGGAAACGCGATAACAATCCTCAGTTTGTTCTCAACCATCATAGACAGGTTCGAAACGCGCTTGATATAGAAGACGAACTTTCTCTTGCGGTGCTTGCAAAGTTGGCATCATTTTATATAGATTTGGATTCGGAAGAAGTCCGAATCAAATACAACATCAATCCGGAAGACCAAGTGACGGGTATGGAGATTGATGATAATGTGGAATATCTTTTAAATATCGCCTACGGAAAAGAAGGTGGTAATAAATTTGCGGAAGGATATTACCAACGCGCCAGATATTATCTGAAGATCGACGAAGCGGCAAGGGCCTTGAAGCAATTGGAACTCGCTTCTACTTATGACACCCGGCATTACCTGGCGGTTCTTCTTATGGCGGAATACTACATCAAAGTGGAAAACTACGATGAAGCGGTGAAATTGTTAAGAGAATCTGACACCCGTTATGAGCTTTATAAAGACAAATTGGGCGAAAGGGACGAAGATGAAACCTTGTTGGAAGGAAAGCCGGGAAGGATTTCTTTCGACTTGGGCAAAATCCAATTATTGGAATCCGCAGGAATCAATCAGGCTGATAATATAAGGGAATTTCCCGGCCGTAAAATTTATCCAGAAAGAAGTTTAGGTGTTTTATCCTTTGAAGAAAAGGAAAGGAGAAACGGACTTTATGCCGCACGGGAGTCCTTTCAAAAAGCGATCGAACGTGGTATCAGCAATGATCCTAAAATTCAAAGAGAATGTTATTATTTCCTAGGTTGGATCGATTACAATCACGGGGAATTTGCGCAAGCTTTGGACTTTTGGGCGGAATTGCCGGAAGAAGATATTTATAACAATCCTACTTTGGTTCTCGGAAAAGGAAATTCATTCTTCTATACAAGGCAGTATAACGCCAGTTTGGGCAATTATCTCAAGCTCAAAGATGATTTTGAAATGAGAGAACAAACTCTCGGTAGAATCGAACCTGAAAATTCGGAACATAGGGAAGTATATGAATCCCTCGCTGCGATCTATAACAATATAGGGGCAGTTTACGAAAAGAAACAGGATACGATTAACGCTTTGAAATACTATTGGAAGGCGATGGAGACTGCGCGTAAGATCAATTCCGTAAGTGAGATTGCGACTTCAAATAAGGATCTTGTATTTGCGCGTTCCAGGTTGGACAGAGAACCGTTGCTTGAGGACTGGCTTCCACCAACCCTCGATAAGATGGTCGATATCAAAAAATAGACTTAGGATTTTTTTCTAAGTCTTTCTCTGATTCCCAAAAGAATAAAATAGAACGTTTCCCAAAATCTTTGGATTCGATAAGGTCTTGTGATGATTCTCCAAAGCCAAGTGAGTCCTCTGGATTTGAAATATTCCGGCGACTTTTTATCTGCACCGGATAACATATCTAATGCGCCACCGACTCCGATCACTACCGCTTTTCCGAAAAAACCGGTGTTGTTTTCTATCCATACTTCCTGTTCGGGAAAGTCATTTGCTACAAATATGATATCGGGACCGGTTTTGCGAATCGCTTCTTTGACACGCATCTCTCTCTGACGATCCAGATGTCCTGCTTGTCTTCCTACGATTCTAACTTTCGGAAAATGTCTGGTAAGATTGAAAAATACTCTTTCTACGTTTTCATCTTTGGAGCCGAAAATGAAAATGGTGAACTCTTTCAGTTCCGCAAGTCGAATGAGATCCATCATGATGGCAACCGGAGTGACCCTTTCTTTCAGCCGACCCGAACTCATCCAACCAATGCCCGCCCCTTCCACAAGAATGGTGCCCGCTTTTTCGGTAATTCTATGTAATGCCTTTTTAGGGCGCATCCTCATCAACTTGATGGGATCAAGAAAAAGTACATGATGCATCGCTTCTTTTTTTTCAAGAACTCTGAATAGTTTCGCAACCGCTTCATCTGCAGTCACATTGTCGATCGGTACACCAAGGACTTTCAGAGTCTCCAATTTGGTTACATCGATATTTTGGTATTCAAGTAGGATGTCCCTTTCCTCTTTGGAAGAGTTATGGACGATTTCATTCAATTGCTTCATGGATCCTGCTTATTTCCCCTAGAACCTTCTAAAAAAAACATACCCTGAGCGCGTCTGGTGTCGCCTCTAAAATTTTCTGGCCATCTCTTTTTTTCACTTGGATTTTTGATAGTGAGACGGAGATTCAGGGAGAGTTATGAATCGTTTTTTTATTCAAGCCGTAGTTTTTCTTTTATTATTACCAAGCATTAGTTATGCGGAAAAAGTCTCCATTTTCGGTTCTTTGAAGAACGGTACTCTAGGGGGGGCAGGGAAAGCGGATTCAATCAAACTACTTGCTTTGCAAAGCGCTATGTTGCCTTTGGCGGAAATCGGCCCACAAACGGGTTCATTTCGTTTTCCTGCCGTGGAAGCTCCCGAAGGCTCGCCTCTTTTGGTGCAGGTGACATACAAAGGAGTAAATTATAATAAGATCATTCCTCCCGTTGCCAAATTTCGTAGTGCATCGCAGGAAATACAGATTTTTGAGATAGGAAATAATTGGAAAGATATCACCGTGAAAAGTTTAATGCAGGTCATGCGGGAAAAAACGGGGATTCGTATTTTCAAATTGTTTCTTTTGGACAATGCGAGCAAACCTCCCAGATCTTTTCAAACCGACTCCCGCCAGATAGAATATTTTGTTCCTAAGGAAGCGAAGGAAGTTTTTGCACAAGTTCAGCAACCGGGAAGCAAGATGGCGATTCCTCTTGGTCAGCCGGAAGGAAAAAACGGAGGCAAAATTTTGGAAAGAGCTTTGCTTCCCGGAGTATCCGAGCTTCAAATTTCTTATCTGATTCCCAATGAAATCGAAGTGATCACAGAACAACTGTTACTTGAGGGTGAGTCTGGTAGTTATCCTATTTTTTTAAAACCGGAAGATATGAAGCCTGAAATTGTTTCCGGTGGAACTTTGACCAGACTTGAAAAAGACATTCCTCCGGGACTCAGCGCTTACAGCCTAATTGCATTGGATTCCTCGAAGATCATAAAACTCAGGTTTGTTGGCGGTAAGCCGGTGCCTACTATGACCAATTCCTCTCCGGAAGTCGCCAATGGAACCATACTTACCTCTTGGGATAGTTCCTTGTTTGCAGTGATCGGCTTTGTATCATTATTATTTACGCTTTCTTTTGTTTTTGTTTATAGAAAATCACTTAAAAAGGAACCCTAACCATGAACCCAAAAAGCCCGGAAAAATCTCTCTTACGTTTTGTAGGACTCGGTGAACTCGCTCCCCACGGAGGAAAGGGGATTTTGGCATTCTGGATGATTTTGGGACTTGCCTTCTTTTTGTTTGGCGACCAAAACCTGATTGCCCCCAATCTGAAAAACATCGGAGCTTCTCTAGGAATTACAAATTCGGAAGATATCGATTGGAAACTGGGTGGGATCATACCGATCTTATTTTTTATTTTGGGCGGGACTGTTTCTCTTTCGATGGGATACCTTTCTCAAAAATTTTCCAGAAAACATTTGTTAGTTGCAACGGTTCTTTTGGGAGAAATTCCCTGTTTTTTAACCGCTTATGTAGAAACCTACGATCAGTTCCTGGTTTTAAGAACATTATGCGGCTTCGGACTGGGAGGAATTTTTCCATTATTGTTCAGTTTGATAGGAGATTATTTTTCCACTCAATCCAGGGCAATAGCATCCGGTTATGTATCTCTTGCCATGGGACTTGGGATCGGAGTGGGCCAGCTCTTGGGAGGGATTTTGGGAGAGGCGGATCCGATCAACGGATGGAGAACATCTTTTATTTATATGTCAGCGCCATCTTTTCTGTTCGTCATCGTCTATATCCTGTTTTGTGAAGAACCGAAGAGGGGTGGTGCAGAAGAAGTCGACCATGTGGATGAACTTTCTCACAAAGTGACATTTAAGGATTTCAAATTATTATTTAATAATAAAACCAATTTAGGCGCTTTTCTTCAAGGAATTCCCGGCTGTATTCCTTGGGGAGTGTTCTTCGTATTTTTGGTGGATTTTTATGAAAATACATACGGCTTGGGAAAAGCACAAGCATCCGGACTTGTTACATTTGCCGCCATCGGCGTTTTTATCGGAACATTTTTCGGAGGTTTCCTTGGTCAATGGCTTTATAATCGAAACAAAAAATGGCAACCTGTTCTTTGTATTGCGACCACTACGATAGGGATTTTCCCTGCTCTGGTTTTACTTTACTCCCAAGGTTTTTCACAAAATACTTTGGCATTTACGCTTTTCAACGTGTTAACGGGAATTCTTATCTCAATGACCGGACCGAATGTAAGAGCGGTATTATTAAATGTTAATTCTCCTAAAACGAGAAGTTCCATTTTTTCCATTTATAACCTAACGGATGATTTAGGAAAAGGTTTGGGGCCGGCATTGTCCGCAATCATTCTCGGTTTGACTACAGACCGCGCTTTGGCTCTTTCCATTTCCATTATGTTTTGGGTTCCTTGCGCTCTCGCTTGGCTTTTGATTTATTTCAATTATGAAAAAGACCAAAACAATATGGAAAAACAACTGAAATTAGAGCTAGAACATAAGTAAGGTGATCTTTGAAACATTTTTTACTGGATATTGAAGGTACTACTGCACCTATTTCTTTTGTACATGAAGTTTTGTTTCCTTTTGCACAGGAAAGATTGGATGAATTTTTAGCCGGTTTTGTTTGGAGCGAAGCTCAATTGGAACCGGTTCGTTCCGAATTTGAAAAAGATAAGTTGGCAAACGACCCGGATTTTGTTTCGTATTTGGGAAAGGACCCCGTTTTTTCGGAAACGATTCTACCAGCTTACTTTCGTTATTTGATTCTAAGGGATCGTAAATTCGGTCCTTTAAAGGAAATCCAAGGTAAAATCTGGAAGTCCGGTTACGAATCCGGAGCCATTAAAAGTATTATCTTTCCCGATGTGACTCCCTTTTTGAAAAAGGCGAAAGAGAAAGGAATTGCCTGTCATGTATATTCCTCCGGGAGTGTGGAAGCTCAAATTCTGATCTACAAATATTCCAATGTAGGAGATCTGACTGAATATTTTCAATCCTATTTTGATACTGCTGTCGGTGGTAAAAGGGAAAGTATAAGTTATCGAAACATTGTTCATGCGTTAGGTGCTGATGCAGGTGAGATCGTTTTTTTTACAGATATAGCAGAGGAAGGGATCGCGGCGAAATCGGCAGGTATGGAAGTTTTTATCTTGGATCGTCCGGGGAATTTACCTCAAATTCAACATGAGTTTCGCGTATTGAAAGAACTGGGATCAATTTGGGTATAATATGAATAAAATGTTCGGTCGCCTAAAATTGGTTAGGCAAAGTATGTTTATTAACGAAAAAAAAATAATTTGGACACTTGTGATTATTTTATTTTCACTTTATTTTTTTAATTTAAAATCGGATTATTTGTCGTTTCCGAATGATGTTCGTTTGTATGATGAATCCGATAGTTTGGAAAAAGGCTTGAACTTTTCTTTCGGTGAAAAACTGCAGGACGGTTATTTTTATTTTTCATTTTATAAGTTTCTAAGTTTTTTTGAAAATAACAATGTAGATCTATATTTTCTAATGTACTATTGTCTTTTTTCCAGTTTGATCGTGGGAATTGCTTTAGGGACTAAAATAGCGTATAATAAATTTGTACATGTAGTGATATACTTACTTTACTTTGTTTTCTTTCTGATGAGCCCAAGTATCATTCAAGTATGGCCTTTTATTACTATTTTTTCCAGTTTGCTTTTATCGATTCTTCTATTGGTCTCAAATAATAAAAATTGTTACATTTTTTTGCCGTTATTAACATTCGTTTTGGTTTTTACAAGACCTGAATTTATTTTGAGTTTTTATCTAACCTTGATATTTATAATATTCTATATTTGGAAACACTTTGATTCGATTCCAAAAAAAAATTATTTTTATTTTATACCGTTCCTTGTTTTACTTCTGGCAATCGTGATTTTTTACAACCCGACCAAAGGATCACGTTCAATCATTGCGTTTGGCCAGCATTATTCATTGAGGTTGGCTTTGAATGGAACAATTTCGGTGGATCCTTGGACGAATTGGGAAAGTGTTCTATTGGATCATTTTCAAGAAAAAGACAGTTTGATTAAAATCGTTACGAATCATCCTGAGAAATTTCTCCGGCATGTTGCGGAAAATATTGGAGGCTGTGTAGTAGAAATATCGAATGTCCTTAACCTTGATATTCCTTTCACGATCGTATTACTTATATTTGTTTATATTTTTTCTTTTTGCTTGGGGCTGTATCAATTGATATTTTCTCGGGAAACAAAATATTTATCGGTTGTTGCCTGGGTTTTGTCATTGCCTCCGCTCATAGGGGTTTTGTTGATTTTCCCAAGAACACATTATATTTTGCAGCTTTCCGTTCCGTTTTTATACATGATGTATGAGACGTTTGAATTTCTATTTTCTAAAATAAAATTGAAGAAAGTTCATTATGTATTCTTTTTATCGATTTTTGTTTGGGTATCATTGGATCAAATATATCTTAAAGCAAAAGGAAAGCAGTATGATCTTAACAATCCGTGCTCTAATATTTCCCTCGCCTTCATTCTGAATAATACTCATTTGGATGGAATCAAGTTTTTGACTACAAGAGGTCGAATATGTATGTACTATAAGGGGTCTTGTGAAGATATACGAGAGTATAATAAAAATTCATCGTTCGATGCTTTCGTTAATAATAATAATATCAATTTAATTCTTCTTGATAAGGCTTTGATCAATGATAGTCGGTTTGTAAACGATTTTGAATTTAAAAATTTTCTGAAAAACAATTACAGTACTCAACAATATAGTTTTAAGCCTCTGAAAGTCTGGAATTGTTCTAATCAGGTTTTACTCAGAAGGGACAATTAAGATTAAGAAGAGACGTGGAGTGGGATTTCAACCAATCAGAAACTTATTTTTTCTTTTTCTTTAAATCCGGCAGTTTGATTTCGATTTCCTTCAAGCGGCTCCAAATCTTTTTTAAAGTGACCTTCCAGTCTTCTTTGGCAACCGGTGCCTTGGCTGGAGAAGGGGATATGCCTGGCTGTTTGATCGGCATTTGCGCCTGATTAGGAGCGGTTGCTTTTAGCCCGAGATCAATCTTCAGATATTTACGTTTGATGATTTTGAAATCCATTTTTGCACCCAATAGGCGTGCGATTTCCTGGATAATTGCCCATTTGACTTTATTAGGTGAGAGCGTTTCATAGCTTTCTATCAATTCGTTAAAAAGCCTTGTTGTGACTTTCGGATTCGAATGGAAAAGTAAAAACCGGAAATGTACATTTCCTTTCAAGTCTTGCGTGATGATCAAATCGTTATGGGAAAATTCTTTAAAAGGAGGAAAGTCCACCAAACGAACGACGATGGAATTTACCAAATCCAAACTATTGTAAATTTCAGTATCCGGATGCACTTTAATGGAATATGTAATCTCATCGTCCGGAATTACATCTTTGATAAAGCTGACAAAATTAATTTGATCACGGAATGGAACTTCCTTCATTACTTCCAAACGGGAAAGTTCGATGATATCATCCATTACCGAATCAATGGATGATTGAATCCCCATCACTTCCTTCAAGATGATTTTTTCTTTTGCTTTTTCCACGCCTTCCCGGAAGGTTTTTAATTTTTCTTTCATACTTAGCAATGGTTTGGTGATCATTGCATCCATATAGAAAAAGATTTTTTCCCGCATGGAGTCCGCTTCTTTCAAGCGATCGAATCTATTTTGCAGCTTTCTCTTCATCAGTAAAAATTGAAAACGAAGTGCAAGTGTCATCAGAAGCAGATAAACCAAAAAAGAAGTCTCCAATGAGGAAACGGCTCCCAAGTAACCTCTTTCAATTAAGATTTCCTTTAAAATTGCATATAACAAGTAGCAGAGGGCAAGAATATGAATCCAGGCACCACGCACATTATCTTTCAATTTCTGGATTGTCAGATAAACGGCATATCCGATTACAAACAGCAAATGAATGTCCCAATATCCTATAAAATTATACCAAAACACCGGTTTGGGGATAATCAGGAATACCAGCAAAAATACCAATTGAAAGACCAGGTAAACCAATTGGTATTTGAAGCGCTTCAGTTCAAAAAAGTCCTGAATGAATTTGATGAATGCGTAAGGTAGGATGAGCAAAAATCCGTACTCTATGAACTTATACCCGGTGAAGTTGTCCCAAAGGAAAAAACGGCTCTCATTGCGAGACAATTCAAAGGCTGAGAAGATCAATGCGAGGATACTAAAACTCAAATATTCTTTCTTATCTCTCATCTTGAAATAATTGATAAAGAAAAACAGAGCGATGAAAAGATAAAATCCGACAAATATCAGTTCTACGAGAGAATCATACAGGTTTTTCTCTATCGCTTCTTCATAGGTCAAAATCCGAATCGGCCCTGTGATGATCCCCGCCGATGTGCTTAAATCGGAATCAATCTTGATAACGATATTATTTTCGCCTTCCAGAATCAAATTATGAGGAATAGGATAAATGCGCGGTCTTCCGAAAGAATAAAGATCCGGTTTCTCTCCGAAAGGAGAATTATTTTTACCGATTAACACTCCATTGATGAAGACTTCGTCGGATTGGTAGATTCGTCCCAATTGGAGTGCAAGAGATTGATCATGTTGATCTTTTGTGATCTCGAAGGATTTACGAATCCAAATCGGACCTCGATAAGAACGATTGATGTTTCTGAAATTTCCGGGGACGGTAGTAAGCTCTAGGGAACTAATATTAAAGTCGGGATTTAAAATTTCAGTAGAAGGATCAAATTGAATTCCCCAGTCTTCGCCTTGCAAAGAAACGGCAATCGAATTTTCATTTCCCGTTCGACTGCAATTTAGAAATAAAACAAGAACAGTCGTTAATGATAAGATACTTAAAGAACGTATCTTCATATTTTTTTACCTTTTTCAGGTATTTTTACCGTAAATTTTGCGCCCATTCCCTCGGCGGATTTTAAAGTGACATTTCCACCCAAAAAATTCGACGTTGCTTGTACAAGTGTCAGACCGATTCCCGCACCGGGTATTTCGTTTTTACTTTCTTTATAGCCGCGGACAAATTTCTGAAATATGGTCTCCATTTCGATTTGACTCATTCCCAAACCTTCATCGGTGACCACAAGATAATGAAATCCGTCTCTATTGTAAAATTCAATGCTGACTTCCGTTTTTACATCCGTATAAATATAAGCGTTTTCGACTAAGTTCCGTAACATGGCAAAAATCAATTCGGGAGCTTGGAGTATTTCCAGGTTGTCGGGTTTCACTTCGATGCTTGTATTTTTTCTTCTTTGACCCAAATGATTTTCAATGGAGGAAACGCAGGACTGGATCAATTCTTTGATATGGAAACTTTCCCATTTTGGCTGATATGTTTTTTCTTCCAGTTGTTTTAAAAGCAAAGCTTCCTCTACCATATAACTCATGTAAGATATGTGATCTTCCGCTTGTTTGATTACATCTGCGGTCGAGGTAACTGCGACTTTTGCGGACTTTGTTTTGGTCTTAGTTGCTTTCGGTTTGGGAGCAGGTCTTGAAATTTTATCCAAAGCAAGATAGATTTTTTCCATCCCCGATTTGAACTCGCTGGATAGGTTAAGTAAAAATCCTGTTTTTACTTTTTCCATTTGGATCAGTTCTTTTTCCTGATCCATGAAATTACGCAAACCGAGAACCATATCGTTGGAAAGTTGAATCGAAATCATTACCAGAAAAACCAAAAATCCCAGAAAGAGTGTACCGGGAAAATTGATGATTTCCAAAGCGGATAGGCTATCGATTAAAATCGTGGGAAGTAAAGATATAAGTCCTATGATGATATAACGAAGTTTTGCGATATTTTCTTTTCCGTGTTTGATGAATAAATATGCACCGAGTCCGAGTGCCACCGGCAATCCGTAATTAAAAAGCGCAATGACCAGAATCCAGGATTTCGGTGTGCGAAAGAATAATGTGACTATGAATAAAATCGTAAGATAAACTTCGTATCCTAACAAAACCATGTTTCTTTTTATCTTCAGATATTGGTGGAGAAAGTTGATAAAGAAAACAGGAAGACAGATGAGTATCAGAAGCTCGGCCACATAGGACCAGGTGAAATTATCAAATAAGATGTTTCTATGTTGGGTACGGAGCAGTACGTAAATTCCAATAAAGATGGAAAAAAGTGCAAAAAAGAAATTTTCCCCCGTGCGTCCCCGTACAATGGAACCTACAAGAAAGTATATTCCCATAAAAATAAATACATAACCGCAAACCATAGGAAATACTTCGCTGATAAACATCGCTTCGCGTAACGTGCGTTCTTTGCTTATGATCGGTGCGACTTTCAATCCGTTTAAATTGGTCGCAGCGTAGATTCTGATCGCGATTATATTGTTGCCTGCTTTTAAAAGATGAGTAGGAAGGGAATAGATTCTCAGTTTTTGGAAATCGACTTCCAGTTTGGGAAGAACCGATCCGGTTTTGCCCACCAGAGTTCCATTCAAATACAATTCATCTATATCTCTGATCCTTCCCAGTTGGATTGCGATCGGTTCCGTCGGCGTTGTGAAATTTTCAGGGAGTACAAAATTGCAACGATACCAATGATATCCTGTTAGGTTTTCCGTTTTGGAAATTCCGTAGTCCGGAACGGATCTTCTCACCCAAAAACTTTCTTCTACGATTTCATCTCTCCAATCCAGGTTGTCGCCTTTTCGAAACTGCCAGTTATCCACCAGTTTGATGGGTTCGTCCCAGGATGAAATAAAAGCCCCGCAGGATTCCGCCTTAAGTTCAGAAGATAGGAATACTACGAGGAGGGTGGCACCTAACCCCAGTTTTGATAAAAAAGACAAACGCATCATATCGGTTCGACGTTTCGAATTGCCTCTTCGATTTCTTTGAGCTGAGTGGAGATACGGGCATCAATTGCGCCCACGTCGGTTTCAATGATAACACCGCCGCGATCCACACGGGAGTCTTCGTAAATATTGACCTTACGGAGAGATTCCATAAGTTTGATAAGTTCGTCTTTATGAGCCGTTGTAAGTTCAAGATCGGCAAAGTTAACACGAATGTCGATACGATCTCTGTCTTTGATTCGTTTCATAGCTTCGCGTATATTATTGAGAACGATTTCCTTACGTTCGATGATTTCGTCTTTAATTACCTTACGCGCAATGACCAGGATCATTTCCACCATTTGTTTTTCGGAAGCGGCGATCATTTCTTCACGGATGTCGATCGCCTTACCAATGATAGTTCCTAGTCTGTCGATGAGTCGTCTGACTTCCCCTTGGCCTTTTTTGAATCCTACTTCGCGGCCCGCATCATAGCCTTTTTGGTAAGCTTCGTGTTCGATCTCAGCCTGTTTCATTTCGGCTTCTTTGATCATCCTTTCCACTTCCATCTTGGCGCGATCCAGGATTTGTTCCGCTTTGGCACGGCCTGAATCTTCTTCCAGTTTGATTTTCTCTTTCGAGTCCTGGATCATTTGGAAGGCTTTGGTTCTACCTTCGTCTTCGATTTCTTTTGCGTGTTTTTTTGCGTCTTCTAAAAGTTGTCTGACTTGTTCTTCGGTTTCTTGTCTGTATCTTTGGAGTTCCGCCTCGATCTCTTCAATGGAAGGACCTTGGTATTGTTCGATGATATTTCCTTCTTGATCGATTTCAAAATCATCTTGCTCGTCAGTTTTATGAAATTTTTTATACTTATCCGGAAGTTGAATCTCAACTTCTTCTTGTAAGTCGGCAATTTGAATGGGTTTGAATACTAGCTTTGCCATGTCCTTACTTCATTCTCCAAAGTTTCAGTTTACCTTCTTCGATTTCTTCCCGCAAACGATCGAGTACGCCTTTTTGGGCTTCTTCGATCTCAGCCAAAGAAACGGGACCTAACGAGTCCCATTCGACACGGATGTCCTTTGCGAGCCATGCCTCAAGGTTTTCGAAGATGGACTCTTTAAATGAAGTCTCAACTCCTTTCAATGCGCAGGCTATCACTAAAGGATGGATCTCTGAGAAAAAACGAGTGAGACTCGTTCGTCCCAAATAGAGCAGATCCTCCATTCGAAAGTAATGTTCTATTATAGTTTCGGCAAATTCGGGGCTTTTTTTCTGTATTCGGTCGATTAAATTTTGCGTTTGGGAAAAAGGAAGGCGGGTCAGAATCTCGCCCGCTGTTTTGGCTTTGCGGTTTTTCACCTTGGAAACGGGAAGTTTTTTGGAGATTAGGTCGGATTTGAATCGCAGAAACCGTTCCAGTTCGTCCCTCTCCCTTTCCGAATGGAAATCAATCTGGGATATGGCAAAAATAATCTCTTCCCGGATGGGATCGGGATAATCTGCGATCACAAGGGAGGCTTCTTCCGGGTCGGAAAAGGAAAGCAGTCTGGCGATCGTTCTCGGGGATTCTTCCCTTGCCAAATGGGACAATTCTTCTCTCGTCTTTTTCTTCAAAGAATCAAGATAGGATTCATTCGAGGTTTCTTCTTTTAGCATCTCTTCCAAAAACCGAACTAGTTGCTGATCGTCGGATTGATTCGGAAACGACCGGTCGGACTCCCGCGCCTCTGCGGGGGAATACAGGCGGTCTACTGGGATTTCGGAAAGAGACTGCTTTGTGGATGCTTTGGATTTTGTTGGCTTTCCTTTTAAAAATTCGTTGAATGAGATTAGAATGTTTTGTTCTTCTTTCGGAGTGGGTTTACTATTTGGATTTACTTTTTCGAGTAATTTTTCGATTTCTTCCGATCTTAAGTGATCGAATACGGAATCTGGCAAATACCTTCCTAAAATTTGGTAGGCAAGGGCTGCTTTGTTTTTGCCAGAATTTCTTTGCATTTGGGTGACATAGTAAGATGTACTCATCCGTCGTACAAACTAATTTTTTAGTTTTTGAAAGAGATTTGGTAAAAATTAAATGAAGGTTATGTGAACTTGGTAATTTCCGCTTTGAAAGAAATCCTCCTTTCCAAAAGGGGATTAGGGCCGATTCTTGTTTTCATGCAATCAAACCTTTGGCAGAAGTCTCTCTTCTTTGGGTTTGTTTTTATTTTCCTTCAGTGTAATATCCGAAATCAGGTAGACATCGTTAAAAACGGGGTCGCAGATCTGAGTTCTTTCCCTTTTGAAAAAGGCGGGATTGCTGCCTTGGAGGGTGATTGGGAATTTTATCCGAAAGAAATCCTTTCTCATGGGAATTCGGTGGCAACTAGCAAGAGTTATTTTAGAGTTCCCGGGCTTTGGAATGATTCTCCCGTATCTTCTTCACTCAGTGACGGAATCGGATTTGCCACTTATAAGTTGGAAGTCATCCTGCCTCCTGAAGAAGCTAGATACGTTGTTTATGTTCCCGAGCAAAGAACCGCCTACAGATTGTATCTTACCGAAAAAGTAGGAGTACAAAGCGGTATCCCCGGTTCTCTTGCGCTCAGTTCGTATCCTAGTTTGCAAGGTCAATCGGTGTCTATCACAGCCAAAGACAAACTAACGTTTGTTCTCTTTGTTTCCAATTTTCATCATAGGGAAGGGGGAACTCTTTCTCCTCCGCTCATCGGAACGGGAGAAGCCGTCCAGGGTTATGCATTTGCCAACGGGACGATTGATCTGGCTCTGACGGGAGCCATCTTTATGTTCGGGATTTATCATTTCATCATATTCTTCTACCGGAACAAACAGAAAGAGGCTTTTTTCTTCGGTTTGTTTTGTTTGGTTTTTGCGGTTCGCATTTTATTCACGGGAAACAAAACAATCTATGCTGTAACACCTGCTATTCCCTGGGATTTGATGATTTTTATGGAATACGCAAGCGTATTCGTTTTGGCGACTTTGTTTTTATGGTTCGTAGAAGGACTTTTTCCCAGATTCATCAGTATCAATCTGATCAAAACCATCAGTGCGGTCGTTATCTTTCATCTGATTCTTTTCCTGATTTTGAAACCGCTTTATTATACGAGATTTGAATTCGTATTTCAAATTTTCGGATTGGTTCTTGCTTCTCTGCTTCTTTTCCGGTTGGTGCAGATGTACAATCGGGGATTGCCGGAATCGGGATTGTTTTTATTCGGCTATATCTTGTTATTCGCCGGATTTTCAATAGATATACTTTCCGCTTTTTTGGCCGAAGCTGAATTGTCCGTTTCACATCTCACTTTGTTTTTGTTTTTCGGAGTTCAATCCTCCATCATCACTCTTCGTACTGCGCGCATTTTTGATAAAAGAAAATTGTTAAAAGAAGAATTCGAAAAATCCAACGATATCTTTATCGAAACAAATCGTTTTTATGAAAAATTCATTCCGAGAGAATTTCTCACTTACTTGGGTAAAGACAGCATCGAAAATATTTCCTTGGGAGACAGCAACCAAAGAGAGATGACTGTGCTATTTGCAGATATCTGGGAGTACTATGATATCATTTATAGTAATCCGGTAGAGGCACGAATCTTATTTACCAATTCGTATCTAGGTCGGATCGGTCCCAATATTTCCAACAACAACGGATTTATAGACAAGTACATCGGAAGTGCCGTCATGGCGTTGTTTGACGGTGGTATTCAGGACGCGGTAAAAGCTGCGGAACAAATCCAATGGGAGTTGGAAAAATACAATGTGCGTAGAAGAGGAAACGGATTCATTCCTCTTCATGCGGGGATCGGGATTCATTCCGGTGAAACGATGCTCGGGATCATCGGAGAGTCGGAACGTATGGAAAGTACGGTGATCTCCGATACGGTCAATCTTGCCAGCCGCATTCAGGGTTTGACCAAAAAGTATTCCGCAAGGATTCTCATTAGTCTAACATCTCTTATGTTGCATGAAGACCTGGACAATATTCCATATCGTATTTTGGACTTCGTCCGGGTGAAGGGTAAAAAAGAAACCGTTATGATCGCGGAAGTACTCGTTGCAGGAATAGACACCGTTTCCGATAAAAAAATCGCGAACAAAGATCTTTTTGAATCCGCTATCTTTGACTATGAAAGGGCCAATTTCGAATCGGCTTTGGAGGGCTTCAAAGCGGTTGCATTGGACAATCCCGAAGACGTTGCCGCTGAAATTTATGTAAAACGTACCGAATACAATCTGAGTGCCGGTGTAGGCGAAGATTGGGACGGAGTTTCGGATTGGGAAAAATAATGAAATATCGAATCAGTCTTGTTTTTCTTGTTTTTATCGCTTCCGTTTCCTTCGTTTGCACCGAGAAAAAAGATATCAAGATCGCCAAACAAGGGTTTTTTGACTTGTCGGGAGTCGATCTTTCCGATTTTTACAAATACAAGTTGGAGGGAGAATGGGAACTTTATTGGAATAATTTGGGCGATTTTGAAGCGATCGACAACACTCCTAAAGACGGGATCAAATATGCTGAAGTTCCCAAATCCTGGAATTCCTATCGCCCTGAAGGTAAAGGCGGAGACGGTTACGCTACTTATCGTTTAACAGTTCGTCTTCCGGCTTACGGAATTCGTTATTATCTCCGCATTCCCCCACAAACAAGCGCTTATCGGTTGTATGTGAATCGGAAATTGCTCACTCATTCCGGAACGGTTGCCGAAACGAAAATAGGAGAAGAACCGAAATACAAATTGCTTTTTTCCTCTTTTGAACCGACTTCCTATGATACCGAATTCATTTTGGTGGTGAGCAATTTTCATCATGCACGGGGCGGGTTTCGAAGGTCTTTGGAATTGGGAAGCCGATCGGCGATCCAAGTGGAAAATATCCGGTTTTCCGCGGGAGAGATATTCGTATTCGGTGCTCTGATTTCGATGGGACTTTACCAACTAACGGTATTTTTGCTGCGGAGAGAGGAATACGGTTCCTTGTTTTTCGCAATATTCTGTTTTTTAACAAGCATTCGTTTGGTGGTGCTCGACAATTTTTACATTATGTATGTGTTCCCCGATTTTTCCTGGGAACTGATGCAAAAGATCGATTATATCTCTTCCCCCTTTCTTGTCACTGCCTTCCTCAGTTATTTCAAATCGCTTTATCCGAATAAATCGGATGTTCCCAATTGGCTCTTGATCAGTTCTTGGGTGAGCTCGATATTATTCGGCGCCTTTGTATTGTTAACGGATGCAATCGTATTTTCGAAAGCGAATTTTTTATCTCTTACGATGGTTCTTTTATTTTGTTTTTCCATATTGTTTTATGTGATCAAAGTTTATAGGGCAAAGAGAAAAGACAGCGAACTGATCTTTTACGGATTTTTACTTTTGATGATCGGTGGTTTGAACGATCTGGTTGCGGGAAATTTTATGCCCAATGCTCCTCCACTTCTTGGATTTTTTCTGTTTTTCTTTTGTTTGATCCAAAGCGTTTTATTATCCAGAAGAAATGCCCGTATCTATTCCTCGATGGAAAAATTAACGGAAGAAGTGATCGAGATCAATAAACGGCTGGAAGAATCCAATCTCGCCTATTCAAAGTTTGTTCCTCTGAAATTTTTGGAATCTTTTGACAAGCCGAAAAGTATAGATGTGGTTAGGGGTGATTATGTTGTGCGGAACATGACGGTTCTGTCTTCGGATATTCGCGATTTTACTTCTATTTCCGAGGCTTTAAGTCCTTCCGACAATTTCTTGTTTTTGAATGATTATTTGAGCAGGGTCGGTCCGGTGATCCGATCTAACCAGGGCTTTATCGAAAAATACATCGGTGATGCTATTCTCGCTTTCTTCGACAAAGGTCCGGATTCCGCGATATTAACCGCCATAGATATGCACAAGGTCATTGCTTTATGGAATAATAGCAATCGTGCCGAAAATTATCCTGAGATTCAGATCGGCGTCGGCATTCATTACGGTGAATTGATGTTAGGTGTGATTGGGGAAGAGCAAAGGATTGAGAGTGCGGTTTTGTCGGACACGGCAGGGATTGCCAATACTTTAGAATCTATGACCAAAAAATACGGTGCCAAAGTGATCATCAGTTTGGATGCTCTTTTGGAAACAAAGGAGCCTGATTCACATCCTCATCGCATTTTGGATTTCATAAAGGTTCCAGCCAAGAATAAGTTAGTTGGTATTGCAGAAATTTTACTGGAAGGTCTGGAAGACAATGCCCATCTTAAAATATTATCCAAAGTTCCTTTTGAGAGAGGAGTGAATGCATTTTGGGATGGAAATTTTTCCGAAGCATTGGATGAGTTCAATTATGTTCTGAATATCAACCCGACTGACAAAGCATCCAAACTCTATCGCGAAAAATCGATTCTCTATATTCAAAACGGTGCGCCGCCCGGTTGGGAAAAGGGTTAGAAATTTTTTGACTGAGGTGTAAGAATTTACCGAATACCTTCGACGTTTTTTTTTGAAACTTTTCGTAAAAAAAAATAAAAAAGATTTCACAATCATTACTAAAACTACTTTTTCCTTTCGTTCTTTATCTCCCCTTTGTCAATAAATTTCAGATGCGAATAATCGACCATTGTCGATTATGACTTGAGATAGCTTAATATATAAACAATAAGCACAGTCATTTTTCCTAAGGTGTCGCACGATTGAAAACTTCTACTCATCATTTCCAAGATAGACTCACTTCCGAGATCATTTCTCGTAGTAAGGTGGCGGATCGTTGGTTTTTATTCGGATTTTTGATCCACATTCCGATTTCCGTTTTATTTTCCATTCAGTTCGGAACGCAAATTCCCACTTTGATTACCGGGGGATTTGCCTTTTTGATCGGACTCGTTTCCTATTATCTTTTCTTAGGGAGCAGAAAATTAAAAATCATTAACTCTTGTTTGATTATGTTGTGGTCTGCCATTTTAATTCAAGCTCAAGTCGGTAGGATTGAAATGCATTTTCATGTTTTTAGCGGGCTTGCCTTGCTTTTGATCTATGAGGATTGGATTGTTTTTTTAACCGGCGGTGCGTTTATCGCAGTCCACCACGCCCTCTTTAATTTTTTACAATCGAAAGAAATCCAAATCGCAGGTATCCCGATTCAGATTTTCAATTACGGATGCGGTTGGGACATCGTAGCAGTCCATGCCTTTTTTGTAATCGTTGAATGTTTGGCTCTCGGTTATCTTGCGATCGTATTCCGAAGTAGGCTTGCGAATCAGTTGAAAAGTATTATCAAGACGGAGGAAACCTCGGATCATTTGCGCAAACTGGTGGAAGAAGCTCAGAAAAAATCGGAAACGTTTGCGGAGAGTCATGAAAAACTCAGGGCTTCTTCCGGCCAGTGGAAAGATAAAAATTTGTTACAATCTTATTCCTTGGAAATGATCGAGGAAAGTATCATAAAAAATTCGGAACAGTCTCATCAGATTTTTTCCATTGGAACGGAACAAAGCGAAGGTACAAAGAGTTTGTTGACCGCTTCGGGTAATTTTCTTAAGAAAATCAATCTGTTTCGTGATGCGACGAATGAGGCCAGAACCAATATGAGTCATGCTTTGAATCATGCTGATTCCAGTGAAAAGGGGATGAAGGAAATAGTACAGTCGTTTGGTGGTCTGAATCAATACAGTCTGGAAATGGACAAGATATTGAAAGTGATACGGGATATTGCGGAACGTGTCAATTTACTTGCATTAAACGCATCCATCGAGGCGGCTCGTGCCGGAGATGCAGGTCAGGGTTTCAGTGTGGTCGCTCATGAAGTTTCTAAACTTTCCGATTCCACCAAATCCGCATTGAGAGATATCGGACTACTCGTTTCCGCAATGATAAAGGAAATTCAAAAAAGCGAATTGAATTCTGTTGAAATTGCAAAAATCCATCACCAATTCACCGATCAGGTGAAAGCAGCGGGGATTTCTTTGGAGTCGGTCGAGGAAACCTTGCAGGAAGCGCAGACGGACCAAAAAGATTTCCAGGATCAAATTTTCAAAGTTGCAAAGAATAGCGAAGATGTAAAATCCTCTGCGGAAGTCCAGGAATCGGTTGTCATGAAAGTGAACGAAGCATTGGGTAAATTAAAATCCTCCGTTTCCGAATCCACTGAGCTTGCGGATAAAATCACCAAACTTGTCGGAGCCACAGAACAAGGATTTGATGAATTAAATGCGATCATCAAAAATATCAAATAATCTTGAAGAACATTCTTTTTATTTTCATCCTTTTCCTTTGTTTCGGCTTACTTTTCAGTTTTGCTTTTTTCGGGAATTTTCAAACGCTCAAGATTGATTTGAAAGAAGGAATTGAAATTCCAAATCGAATCGGTGAAAAGGTTCGCATCACTGAGGAAGACGATTTCTCCACTTTGGTCTTTTCCGGATTTTTGGACTGCCAGACGGTTTGCGCCACGTCTCTTCCTTGGTTGGAAAAGATCGTTTCCGAAACACAACCAAACAAGGTAAAGGTTATATTTCTGGACTTAAGCGAAACTGAAAATCCTTCCGGTTTGGCGACATTCTCCACCCGATTTCCTCATATCCAAAGAGTGAAACCGGATGCAAAAGAAAGGCATTCGGTTTTGGAGAAATTGAGACTGGTCCGCTCAAATACGAATCATCACTCTTCCCGTTTGTTTATCCACAGGGCAGGCTCCTCCGAAGCGGAGTGGGTAGACCGAGTGGACTCCCGATTTTATACAAATTGGCCCAAGTTAAGGGCAAATTGACACAAAAACTGAAAAAATCCTTGTCCTCTTTTCTTTCTTAGGCCAAAATTAAACTCTAACGGAGTTTTTCCATGTCCCAAGCCACACTCTCTCACTCGAACGGATCGGTCACCCACGTAAGCTCAATCAAAAGTTTTACTCCTTCTGACATCGGCCGCATCATCCCTGCGCAAAAAGCGAAATCCCTGGAACTTCGCCTATCGACTGCTAAAGAACGAATTACGAAGTTAAAAAAACTAAAAAACGTCATATTCAAATACCAAACTGAAATCCAAAAAGCGCTCCACGCCGATTTTCATAAATCGGCCAGAGAAGTGGATATTTCTGAGATCCTTCCTACGATCGGTGAAATCAACGACGCGATCAAACATGTGAAGTCTTGGATGAGACCCGTGAACGTAAGTACTCCGATCACTCTTCTCGGATCAGTAAGTAAAATCGTTTACGAACCGAAAGGAGTGTGTCTTATCATCGCTCCTTGGAATTATCCGTTTCATTTGGCTGTGGCACCGATTGCAGCAGCCATCGCTGCGGGAAATACAATCGTTCTCAAGCCTTCCGAATTCACTCCGAATACCGCAGCGATCATTAAAACAATGTTAGCTGAGATCTTTCAGGAAAATGAAGTGGCTGTTTTTGAAGGGGATGTGTCCGTATCGACCGCTCTTTTGGAACAACCTTTCGATCATATCTTTTTTACTGGCTCCACTCCGGTAGGTAAAGTGGTGATGGAAGCAGCCGCAAAACATTTAACAACTGTTACGTTGGAGTTGGGTGGTAAGTCGCCTACGATCGTTGCGGACGATGCCGATTTGAAACTTGCAGCAGAACGAATCATGTGGGGGAAATTTTTAAACGCAGGTCAGACCTGTGTTGCTCCCGACTATGTTTTGATTCCAAAGGCAAAAGTAGACAAATTCGTATCTTTTGCAAAAGAAGCGACTGAAAAATACTTTAAGTCCAAAGAAGACAAGTTTGCTGAAAATCCGGATTTTTGCAGGATCATCAATTCCAAAAACTTCGGAAGAGTTTCTTCTTATATTGATGAGGCGGTGAAAAAAGGTGCAAAGGTCGCTTTCGGTGGAAAATTAAAGGCCGATGAGAATTTTATCGCACCTACGATTTTGACTGATGTCCCTTTGGATGCAAAAATCATGGAGGATGAAATCTTCGGGCCGCTTCTTCCTATCGTCACCTATGATCATTTAGACGATGCGATCAAAATCATCAATGACAAACCGAAACCGCTTGCGCTCTATATCTTCAGTGATAAGGCAAAGACCGCAAAATACATTTTGAACCGTACAAGCGCCGGGGGATCGGTGATCAATGATGTGATTTTGCATTTGGTAAATTCGAATTTACCTTTTGGAGGCATCAATCATTCCGGTCACGGAAGTTACCATGGGCTTTTCGGCTTCAAGGCATTCTCTCACGAGAGATCCGTGCTTCAAACTCCCAAACTTTCCATAGTAAAACTGATGTATCCGCCTTATACCGGTTTTGTGAAAATGATTGTGGATTCTACTACGAGATTTTTTGTATAATTCGAAATCACTTTAGCTGAAAGCCATATATTGAATTGGGAATTTCTTTTTAATATATGGCTTTTTCTTTCTTCCGTTTCTCCTCCTTAATTTGATAAATATCAATTTCTAATATTCGAATTAAAATAAGACTAAGTAAGATGGGATTTGATCTTGGATTCCATCATGGAATCCGATTCACCTCTTTATATCGAAGAACTGAGAAATACTTGGAAAAGTAAGCCGTTTTCTTTGGGAATTCCCATCATTGATTTGCAACATATCTGGTTGGTAAATATCATCATCAAACTCGAGTTTGCCTTATCCGATTTAAACCGCCCTACCTCTGCTTCGGATATCAAAACATCTTTCAATGAAGCACTAGACTATGTATCCGAACATTTTGCTTTGGAAGAAAATATTCTGGAGCATTTCAACTATCCGAAACTTGAGGAACATATCAGAGGACATAGACGATTTGTAGAAAAATTGATTGAGAAATTTCATAGTTCGGATGAGACGGAAGTGGCAGCTTTAGGTTTGCTTCAAATTCTGAAGAAATGGCTGTTCCAACACATTCTGCATGATGACAGGGAATATGCGGAATACTTTACGGAAGAGTCAGTCAATCTGAAACAATACTGTAACGAATTATTGAAATCAGGCAAGTTTCCTATTTCCAAAGCCCAGTTTCTCCTCTACCAAAATATAAGCACTTTGATCGAAGCGGATCAATTGGAACCGACCCAAACGAAAAGTATTGTTCATGATATTCAGAATATCTGGAAAACATACAACCTCGCGACGAATATTCCCATCATCGATCTGCAACATATTTGGCTATTGAAGATGATCGTAGAATTGGATCGTTCTTTGAAACTGGGGGATCATGAGTCTGAGGTTTTTCAAAAAGTAGTCACATTGGCGATTGAATACACTCAAGTGCACTTCGACGTGGAGGAAAAGATCATGCGATATTTCCGGTTTACCGATGTGATCTCTCACATGAATCAGCACAAACGGTTTATCGAATTCGTAAAGTTACGTTATGATCAATATAAAAAAGGAGATCCTTTTGCAGCCACGCATCTGGTCCAAGACTTGAAAAATTGGTTATTATCCCATATTGCCTTTGAGGATAAAAAGATAGGACTGAGTTTACAACATAGAATTCGGGAGATTTTGGAATTCACAAAAAAGCTTCATTCCAGAGGAGAAGTTGAGATTTCGACGGACCAACAGAATCTATACAAAGCGATTGTCCAGGAGCCTTTTGCTTAAGTCTTAGAGAAAGGGTAAAGTTTTTCCAAAAGGAAGGACAAATCCCCTTTCTTTCGATTCTTTTTCATTTGCCATCCTGTTTTTTATGAAAAATCCTGTAATTCATCTATGGAATACGAAGTTATCATCGGGTTGGAAGTCCACGTTCAGCTCAATACGAACTCTAAAATTTTTTCTACCGCAACCAACGAATTCGGCGGTTCTCCCAATACTCATATTTCCACACTCTGCGTGGCACTTCCCGGCACTTTGCCGGTGTTAAATGAAGTCGTTTTGGAAAAGGCCGTTCGTGCCGGGCTTGCTCTCGGATGTGACATCACCCAATTTACGAAATTCGACCGCAAAAATTATTTTTATCCCGATCTTCCGAAAGGTTATCAGATTTCCCAGTTTGACAAGCCTTATGCGACAAAGGGTGGGCTTCATGTGAAATGGAAAGGTCAGTCGGAAGAAAAATTCATTCCCCTGACCCGCATTCATATGGAAGAGGATGCAGGAAAACTCATCCACTCCCACGATCCTTCGATTCATCATTCTTACGTGGATTACAATCGCGCAGGTACTCCTTTGATTGAAATCGTTTCAGAACCTGATATGCGTTCTTCGGAAGAGGCTTATGCCTATCTGAACGAATTGAAAACCATTCTTCGTTATGTACAAGTTTCGGATTGTAACATGGAAGAGGGATCTCTTCGATGCGATGCGAACGTTTCCATTCGCCCTATCGGGGAAAAGGGATTCCGCACCAGAGTGGAAATCAAAAACCTGAATTCATTCAAAGCCGTAAAACAAGCGATAGATTATGAAGTGGAATGGCAAAAAGATCAGTATTCGCGCAATCAAACCTTTGTTCAAATGACAAAACTTTGGGATGCCACTCTTCTTAAAACCATTCCCATGCGGACCAAAGAAATGAGCCATGATTACCGTTATTTTCCGGAACCGGATCTTCCTGCATTGGAAATCAGTGATCAGTACATTGATGACATTCGAAAGACATTGCCGGAACTACCTCGTGCTAAGAAGGAAAGATATATCAGAGATCTCGGACTACCGGAATATGATGCGGAAGTCCTCACCAGCGAACGAGAGATAGCTGAGTATTTCGAAAAGTCTCTGGAAATATCCAAAGATGCTAAAAAAACATCCAACTGGGTAAAAGACGAAGTGCTGGGAATTGTAAACAAAGAAAATATTTCCATAAGTGAATTTAGCGTCGGTCCGGATCGTATCGGAAAGTTAGTTGCTCTGATCAATTCAGGTGAGATCACAGGGAAAATAGCTAAAACCATTTTCGAAGATATGCTAACTTCTACGGATTCTCCCGAAAAGATCGTAGAATCCAAAGGTTTGAAAGTAGTTCGGGACGACAAGGCATTGGAAGAAATCATTGTTCGTGTGATCGCCTCTCAGCCCGAATCCGTCGAAGCTTGGAATAACGGCAAAGATCGCGCGCTTGGCGCAATCGTCGGAGCTGTTATGAAAGAGACTAAGGGAAAGGCGGATCCTAAGCTTGCCAATGAACTGATTCTTGCCAAGCTCGGGCCTTTGGGAGAAAAGAAAAAAGTCTAATATTCCAATTTTACCTTATGCACCGAGCCAAAGTCGATTTTGGCTTGGAATGCATCTTTGTATTCCAAGTTTTGCAATTGGCATAGTATCGCACGAATGGAGCCTGAGTGACAAACAATGATTAGTTGGTCAATCGGGCTTTTTCTTTTTTCTTCTTCCTCTTTTCGTTTGATTCCTTCTTTTCCCCAGTCTTTGAGAAATGCATTCGTTCTTTCTATCACGTCTGTGAATGCTTCTCCGTTAGGAGTCTTTTGATTTACGAAATCCTTCATCCAGGCAAGGGTTTCTTTTTTAGGAATGGAATCCCAAAGTTTTCCGTCCCAGTCTCCGAAATCCATCTCCTGAACCCGTTCTTCAATTTGTAATTCAGGATGAATTGAATTTTTTTCCAAATGAAGAAAGGAAAGTTCCTTGGCAAGTGCTTGCGCACGAGGAGCCGGACTCACAATCATCAGAGGAATTTGATTCGGTAAATCGTTTATTGTTTGTTTTGCGGTTTCGATTGCCGGATTCAAGAGAGGAAAATCCACTCTACCGTAACAAGTTCCCTTGGGGGCCGAGGTCTCCGGATGACGAACTAAATAGAGATCCATAAGAAAGCCCCCCATATCCAAACCAATGTTTCCATTCCTTGTTGAACAGCTCCCAGACAATCTCCCGTAAATCCGTCGATCCACTTTCTCATTAGAGTAGAAAAATACATCCTTACCAGAAAACAAGGAATAAAGATCAAAAGAAACAAAGGCGAAAAATAACTTAAAGCAAGGAGCGGTCCAAGACCAGCGATTGCAGAAAATGAAAATTGTCCTAGTGTCATGCTTTTTGCCATCGGCTTCGCATAACCTTCGTCTTTCGCGTAATCGTGCGTTAAAAAGAAACTTAAAGAGACGAATCTGCTGAACGAATGGGCCGTGATAAAGAATAGCCAGGTTTGCAGTATAAAAATCCATTCCTCGGAAAATAAACTCTTCGCAGTTTCCAGGGAAGTGAATAGAATCTGGAAATGAAATATCCCGTCTAAAATCTCCAACGATTTATAGCCGGCTGCTACTTTCAAAAGTAGAAGCAGACTTAACCCCGCCGCTCCGAAACTGCCTACACGACTGTCTTTCATAATACGCAAGATGTCTTCTCGCTTCCATCCGCCTCCGATCCCATCGCAAAAATCGGAGAATCCGTCTTCATGAAAACATCCGGTGAGTATGACGAGAAGTCCTGTGCTGAGTATAAATGCTACTAAGCTTCCGAAAAATATCTGAAAGATAAAAAAGGCAACAAACCCGATACTCCCCAGAACTATTCCCACGAAAGGAGAGTATTTGATGGAAGTTTCCAACCATTCTTCTTGGAAGCCTACCCATTTAGGAATAGGTAGCCGGGATAAAAACCAGATAGCGATAAAGAATAATCTTAGTTCATGGATCAAATATTTTAAAATGGAACTCATGTTTCTTTTTCGCTGACCTTTGCTTCTCCGAAGGAAGCCATTTCATTTAGAAATTTTACACTGAGTTGCAGGATGGAATATGCGGCAAGTGCACCCGTTCCTTCTCCCAAACGCATTCCTAGTCGCAAAATGGGTGTTACTTGATAGTGGGCGAGAATTTTTTTATGTCCGACTTCTTCCGATTCATGGGAAAAAATACAAAAATCCTTTAAGTTCGGTTCAATCAAGTTTGCGATCGCAAATGCAGCTGTGGCGATGAATCCGTCGACTAAGATCGTTTTCCCGGTTTTTCCTACAGCGAGAAATGCTCCTGCCATCATAGCGATTTCAAAGCCGCCGTACTGAGATAGGATTTCCAGCGGATCCGTAGGGGTTCCTCCTCTCTTAAGAGAAGATTTCAAAACCTCTTGTTTTCTTTCTCTGCCTTCCCGATCCAGACCGGTTCCTTTTCCTACCAGCTCGTCCAAAGGAATTCCGGAGATACAATGATGAATGAGTGATGCGGAAGAAGTGTTTCCTATTCCCATTTCTCCGAATGCAATCACATTCTGAGAATCGGTCGTTTGGGTTCGGATAATCTCATACCCGGTCTCCAAACAAAGAAGAGCCTGTTCCATCGTCATCGCATTCGTTTTGTTAAAGTTAGCTGTTCCGTTTGCAATTTTTTTGACGATTAAGTTCGGATTCTGCATTTCCCATTCGTGATCCACACCTGCATCCACCACTTTCATCGAGAATCCGTGGAAATTGGAAAACACATTGGAACAAGCTCCTCCCGTAAGAAAGTTCTGCACCATCTGCCAGGTTACTTCTTTGGGATAAGCGCTTACCTTTTCATCCGTAATTCCGTGGTCTGCCGCAAATAAATAAAGAACGGGATTTTTCAGTTCGGGGGAGAGAGAGTTTTGAATCAGAGCGATTTGAAGGGCGATCTTTTCCAGCTCTCCCAGAGCGCCTAACGGCTTTGTTTTTTGATCGATCTTTGTTTGGATTTTGGGGGCAAGATCCTTTTCCAAAGGAGGAAAGGAGTATTTCTGTAGAGTCGAAGAGGAATTCATATTTCTTTCTCAGGGTTTTCCGTGAGGGGGGAAAATCGAGAGATATTTCTGGTGCGGCGGAATTTCTTCCTCTGTCCCAGAATCTAGCGATTTTTCCTACTCAATCATCGTTTTTGTCTGTTACTTTTTCCAGAAAAAGTCGTTCCTTACAACCGCACCAATGTCACTATGTCACTTGAGCTATGGAAGATTTCGCCCACCTACACCTTCACACTACCTATTCTATGCTGGATGGAGCCATACGCATCCCCGAGCTGATGAAAAAAGTGAAGGAACTGGGAATGAGCTCGGTTGCCATTACGGATCACGGCAATATGTACGGTGCCATCGAGTTTTACAAGGAAGCTGTCAAACACGATGTCAAACCTATCATCGGTTGCGAATTTTATGTTTCCCCATCCCGGTCTCTTGAAACGGAAATGGATGAGATTGCCGATGGTGGAGCTTATCATATCATCCTACTTGTCAAAAACTCAGTAGGATATCAGAATATTATTAAATTGGCAAGTCGATCCTTTACGGAAGGATTTTATCGCAAACCCAGGATCGATTACGATTTGCTGGAAAGACACAGCGAAGGTTTGGTTTGTCTGACTGCATGTCTTGCCGGTGAAGTCAATCGCAAGATTTTGGAAGGTAAGGAAGACAAAGCTTATGCGTTAGCCGGTAGACTTCATGAAATTTTCCGAAAAGAAGATTTCTATATGGAGATTCAGGATCATGGCATCCCCGAACAAAAGATTGTTGCCGAAACGGTAATGGGTTTTGCCAAACGCACCGGTATTCCTCTCGTTCTTACCAATGACTCCCATTTTTTAACAAGAGATGATAGGGAAGCACAAGATATCTTATTACGCATCGGAATGCGTAAAAACATAGATGATGAGATGCGTTTCGGCTTTAATGAAAACTTTTATGTTAAAAGCCCGAGAGAAATGTTATCTCTTTTTCCGGATCATACTCAAGCGTTTTACAACACTTTGGCGATTCGTGATAAATGTTCACTCGGTTTCCAATTCGGAAATCCTCTGCTTCCTCCTTTCGAAGTTCCTCCCGGATACGACACTGATACTTATCTGGAAAAATTGGTTTGGGACGGAATCGAGAGAAAATACAAAGAAATCACTCCCATCGTCAAGGAAAGAGCGGATTTTGAATTGCAAACTATCCGTAACATGCATTTTGCGGGCTATTTTTTAATTGTTCAAGATTATATCAATTTTGCAAGACACACGGGAATTCCGGTAGGCCCAGGTAGGGGATCGGCCGCAGGTTCCATCATTGCTTATGCACTCGGTATCACGAACGTAGATCCGATTCGTTACAACCTTCTATTCGAAAGATTTTTGAATCCGGATAGAAAGGATATGCCCGATATCGATACGGACTTCTGTGTAGAAAGAAGAGAAGAAGTTATCAATTATATCAAACAGAAATACGGGGAAGATCGTGTAGGCCAGATCATTACCTTCGGTTCTCTCGCTGCGAAAGCCGCCATCAAAGACGTTGCCCGGGTATTCAATGTTCCGTTCTCCGAAGTGAATGAGATGAGCAAACTTTTCCCTAAGAAATTGGGGATTACCATTCAGGAAGCGGTTGATACATCGAAAGATTTGAAAGATTTGGCGGAAAAAACGGATCTTAATAAAAAAGTATTTTCCATCGCACAAAGATTGGAAGGTAACTATCGTCAGGTGGGAAGACATGCCGCAGGGGTCGTGATTTCACCTGTGCCTTTGGAAGAGATCGTTCCTCTTTCCACGGTAAGTGAAGCTGGAAAAGACGGAAGATCCATCGTTACCCAATACGACAAAAACATGTCGGAGCAAGTGGGTCTTATCAAGATGGATATTTTAGGTTTAAAAAACCTAACAACCATTCATCACGCCACCCAAATCATAGAAAGAAGACACGGTATCAAAGTGGATTTGGACAATATCCCGTTGGATGATCCCGCTACATTCAGTCTTTTACGGAAAGCAAACGTTCTGGGTATCTTCCAGTTGGACTCTTCCACGGGTATTCGGGACCTATTTGCAAAAGCACAAGTTCAGAAATTCGAAGAGATTGCCGCCTTACTCGCATTATATCGACCTGGCCCGATGGGATCGGGAATGTTGGACGATTATTTGGACCGTAAGAACGGAAAAATGAAAGTTGTGTTCCCGCATGAAAGTCTTGCGGAAGTATTGTCCGAAACCTACGGAGTCATCGTTTATCAAGAGCAGGTGATGGGGATTTCCAGAATTATGGGTGGATTCTCAGTTGGAGATTCGGACGTTCTTCGTAAAGCGATGGCTAAGAAGGACAAGTCCAAGCTCCCTGCATTGAAAGAAAAATTCGTGGCGGGTGCCACAGAGAAAAAAATCAATTCCAAACTTGCTGTAGAGCTTTTCGAAACTTTGGAAAAATTCGGCGAATACGGATTCAATAAATCACACTCGGTAGCTTATGCATTTGTCACTTATCAAACCGCTTATTTAAAAGCGAATTACGCAATTGAATATATGACTGCGTTACTTTCCGGAGATCATTCCAAAACCACCGACGTAGTAAAATATATCAATAATGCGAAAGAGATGGGAATTCGCATCCTCGGTCCGGATGTAAGGGAATCGGAAGTATCTTTCAAAATTACCGATGATAAAACGGTTCGTTTCGGACTTTCTTCCATCAAAGGGGTGGGGGAGCTTGCCGCGGAAAATATTCTGGCCAACAGGCAAAAGTTAGGTGGCTATGCGACGTTGGATGATTTTGCAAAAGATCTGGATACTAGACTCGCCAATAAAAAAGTTCTCGAAGCACTTGCGCAAGGAGGCGGTTTTGATTCTTTTGGCTATTCCCGAAAATGTATTTTCGAATCTACCGATACCATCCTTTCTTTCGCGCAAAAAAAACAGGCGGAAGAAAAAGAAGGCCAGTTTTCTTTGTTCGGAGCAAGCACTCCCAATTCGGGATTCGATTTAACCCTTCCGAAAAACGCCACCGAATGGGGGTTTGACGAAATTCTCAAACGGGAAAAAGAAATCACCGGTCTGTATCTGTCCGGGCATCCTCTTGATAAATTTACGGAACAATTAAAAAGTCTAAAACCGATCACAATTGAAAGGTTGGAGGACGTTCGCCCCAAATCCAAAGTGGAAATTGCGGGTGTTCTTTCCAAAAAACAGATCAAACTCACTAAGAAAAAAGAAGAATTCATCAACTTTGTGATCGAAGATCAAACCGGCGAGATTGAATGTGTTGCCTTTCCGAGAACATATGCTGACTTTAAACCTCTCTTTATCGATGATAAAACTCTTTTTATCAAAGGTATCCTGGAGCGTGTGGATATGGAAGAGTCGGAACTCAAAGGCCAAATCATCGTCAATCGTGTGGAAGAACTCAACTTGGTTACCATTGAAAGAAAAATGGAAAAGACTCTTCACCTAACTATTGATATGGGAGAGGAAAAAAATAGAGAGATCATTCTTCGTCTGCAATCTATCTTTACAGAACATAGAGGAGATTCCTCCGTATTCTTCCATTTGGTGGGTCTTGCAGGAAACGAGAAAAAAGTTATTCGTGCACATGATCATTTTTCCATTGAAATTACGGATGATTTGATGAATGTTCTATCCGAAATATTGGGCAAAGGCACTGTTCGTTATACCATCGGGGAAGAAGTGAGAGCTTTTGGTTGAGTATGGACCTGAAAGAAGCGATCGGCTTTTTGTGGTTAGGCGCAGGCGGAATTTTTTGTATCGTTTGGTCGATCTCATTCTTAGTTAAACGGGAAGAGAACTCTTCTCTCCGATTTCGTTGGGCCTTTGTTCTTTTTTCCACAGGCTTATGGCTTATCTCAGGCGCTTTCTTTTTTTCCAAATTGTACATTTTGTTTCCGGGAATTACACTGTTCCACATTCCTTTTGTTTTGGCATCGGCACCCGTTCTTTACGAATACTTTGTTTTGTTGGTGCTGGATAAAAAACCGAAACTATCCTTCTTTCTCTATCTTCCCGCGGTGCTTTCCGTTTTACTATTGATTCCTTTTTATCTGAAATCCACAGGAGAACAAATTTTATTTTTTTCTTCTCCACCTTCTTCGGGTTACCAGGCTTCGGTTTTATCTCTCAATCTTGCAATCAAACTGGGGATACTACTGTCGGCAGGATTGTTTCTTTTTAAATACATATTACCATTTGTTAGTTGGGGAATGTTCTTGAAAAAAGGAGGAAGACTGACTCTTGTTTTTTTTCTTCTGATTTGTTTGGATCTTTCGGTCGGCACTTTCGGATTTTTGTTTAAGGTTTCTTTTTTGCGGGAGCTCAGTGCGCTTCTCCTTCCTTTTTTGATGTTCTTTTATTTTATCGCCCGGGAAGTTTGGAAACCTTTTATCTCTCAAGTCAAAGAGGAAATCAAACGATCCAAATATGAAAAATCGAAACTAGTCAATTTGAATATTGAATCGATTAAAGATGAAATACAAAGATTGATGTCGGAGGAACGGATCTATTGCGATGAAGATTTGAATCTGACCCGATTTTCCGAATTGGTAGGTATTCGTCCTCAACAGATGTCGGAACTACTCAATATCCATTTTGAAAAAAGTTTTTTTCATTTTATCAACGACTATCGTATCGCAGAGGCTAAGAAGATTTTACTCGAAGATCCCAAACGATCCGTTCTCTCCATCGCGGACTCGGTCGGATTCAATTCCAAATCCACATTCAATCGGGCTTTTTTGGAGAAAGAAGGAAAGACTCCGACCGAATTCAAAGAAAAGAGTGCGAAGGAATCCTCTAAGACTAAAAGAAAGGTATCATAGAATTCTCTAGGACGATTTTCAAATCATGATCTGTTAAGATAGGAATTCAATCTGACAGGAGATGGTTCCATGCAAAATCTTTTAGAGTTTTATTTAGGTCTCAGAAAAAAATACCCGAATAAACCGGCCTTTGCCACAAAACAAGCCGACAAAACATTTCTTTCCAAATCATATTCCGAATTGATAGAGGATGCCCATAGTTTCAGCGAAGGTTTAGAAGGTATAGAACCGGGGGATAGGATCGCTTTATTTGCTGACAACTGTTATGCTTGGATGGTTTCAAGTATCGGAATTTGTTTTTCCGGTGCGGCCGATGTACCTAGAGCTTCCGATGTTACGGAACAAGATATAGAATACATTCTCAATCATTCCGAATCCAAGATTTTGGTTGTGGAAAATGCAAATGTATTGAAAAAAATCCTTCAAGTTGAATCCAGACTTACTTCTCTGAAAGAAATCATCGTATTGGACGAGTCCGGCTTGAAATCAGGCTCTGTTAAATCAAGTAAGTTCAAATTGCGAAATTTTGCAGATGTGATTGAAAAAGGAAAAGTCGCGAAGTCGAAATCTCCCAAGGCATTGGAAGAGAGAATGAGTCGAATCAAAGGAAATGATCTTTTCACTTTGATTTATACTTCGGGAACAACAGGCGCTCCCAAAGGCGTAATGCTTAGTCATTCCAATATACTTTCTCAAGTGGATTATATGCCGATCAATTTGGAAGAGGATGACCGTGCACTTTCCATTTTGCCCGTTTGGCATATCTTCGAAAGGATATTTGAAATTTTCAGCATGGCAAACGGAGCTTGCACTTATTATACAAATGTTCGTTCCTTGAAAGAAGATTTAGCAATTGTTAAACCTACATTTATGGCATCCGCACCTAGGTTGTGGGAAAGTATTTACGGAGGCATTCAGGGAAATATTTTAAAAGCTTCCACTACCAAAAAATTGTTTTTCTCGATCGCTACGAATCTCGCGAGAACTCATTTTAGAACTCTTCAGATTTTGAAAGGAAGAGATCTGCAGCTTGTGCCGAAGTCTTTTTTCCGAAAGGTATTTGATTTTATCTCCGCACTTTGTCTATTCTTGGTTTCGCTCATACCTTATCTTATATTCGACTCCATTGTTTTATCTAAGATTCGTAAGGCGACCGGAGGAAATTTAAGAGGTTCCGTTTCGGGAGGAGGTGCATTGCCGTTTCATGTGGATGAATTTTTCAATACGATCGGAATTCCCGTTCTGGAAGGTTACGGAATGACGGAAACATCCCCTGTGATCGCAGTGAGAACACCGGACAATCTGGTCGCGGGAACAGTCGGTCCTTTGTACGGAGGCACGGAAATCCGATTGGTGGACTGGAAGACGGGAGAGGTGTTTTTGGATACTACGCGGGGCCTTATAGAATACGGCAGAAAGGGAGAGATACATGTAAATGGTCCTCAAGTGATGCAGGGCTATTTTAAAAACCAGGAAGCTACTTCCAAAGTTATCAAAGACGGTTGGATGAATACCGGTGACTTGGGTATATTTACAGCAAACGGATGTTTGAAGATTGTAGGAAGAACCAAAGAAACCATCGTACTTTTGGGCGGTGAAAATGTGGAGCCTGTTCCGATAGAAGCGAAACTTTTGGAATCCGAACTCATCGACCAATGTATGGTAGTGGGGCAGGATCGTAAGTTTTTATCCGCACTGATCGTTCCCAATATACAGGCGTTATCCGAATATGGAGCTGATCTATCTCAAATTGCAGGAACGACAAAGGTAAAGGAAAAGATAGAAAACGAAGTCAAGGCCAAGATCAATGCGGGGGAAGGATTCAAATCCTTCGAAAGAGTCGTAGAGATATCCGTTTTATCCAAACCGTTCGAAGTCGGAGACGAACTTACCGCCAAACTTTCCTTAAAGAGACACGTGATTACGGAAAAGTATGCAAAAAACATAGATGAGATGTATAAATAAACAGTATTTTCTTTTCTTTCGGATCCCAATACTTCTTTGCGGGGAGTTCTCCCCGCTTTTTGACCTTTGTATTTCGATCCCGCTTAGTTCCCCGAGGCGATCCGGGTCACATTCACACTAAAAGTCCTTTCCGATTTCTGGTCGGAAAAGTCGGAAGCAATCACCTTGATGATATTTTCCCCTGTTTTTAAGTTTAAGATTCCCACCAAATAACGATCCTTAAAGTAAAGGTCGTCAAAACTGAGTCCGTTCGCGGTTTTCCATTTCCCCTTATCAAAATGAATAGAGTCGAAAGATGTTTTTCCCATCGGCTCACCGTTGAAGATATATTCAATATTTCGAATTCCTCTTCGTTGACTATTTTTCACTCCCCCGTCAAACACACTCACGGTCAGTGGAAACGCTTTGGAAACATTGATATTGTCCCCGTCATTGATGTTTGTATAAGTTTCCCCTACGTGAATGAACAGGTTCGCGATTTGAGGGAACATAGTATCTTCTTGCGGGGGAAGGTATGCCAAAGGGTCTAGTAAGGTTTTTCCGAAATCTTTGCCCAAAACAAAATGCAAATGCCCCCCCGTGGAGTGGCCCGTATTTCCGGAGGAACCGATCACTTCCCCGGCTTTTATCTCTATTTTGGATCGGATGTTTTCGTGACGAGAGCCTGCTAGGTGATAATAGCCGCTGATATAACCGTCCTTGTGCGCCACCCAAAGTATATTCCCCGAGCCTCTTTCTTCTTCGAAAGGGTTGTCTTCGCCGTAGCGGGAATAGAGAACATAGCCGCTTTCCAAACTACGCACGGGTTGAAAGACGGAAGAAATATCCAATCCGTTATGAAAATGGTCCTTTCTGGATTCCCCGAAACTACTTGTGATCAGGGAAGGTAGGTCTAAGCCCTGGATCGGCCACTGAAACTTGGGTTTCCCAGCTGTTTGAGAATGAAGTGTTATAAAAAGTACAGAAAACGGTGTTAAAAATAAAAGAAAACTTGCCAGAAGGGCAATCTTTCGAAGACTTCTTTTCATATTTATGAAACTATTCCGATCGGGTTCAAATCAGGAAAGAAGATAATGCCAGCTGTCGCATATTCGAATGAAGAAATCCTAGACATCGTAAAAAAAAGCGGGAAAGGGGAAGAAGCCGCCCTTCGGAAATTTTTTGATATTTTTTCCCAGGACATCTATAACTTTCCGATTCGGGTCTTCCATCTTTCTGAGGATGATGCTTCCGATTATTATATCTATGCATTTGAAAGGCTCAAAACAGGAAAGAGATTCCAGAGTTTCGTCGGCAAATCCAGTTTCAAAACCTGGTTTTTTTCCGTTCTCAGAAACCTTCTCATTGATTGGCAAAGAACCAAACGGGAATTAAAGATACATTCCCTGGGTAAGGTCAATAAAGACGGTAAAGAGTATAACACGATCGAGGACGAACCGGATACCCGCGCCGAACAACAAACGCATGCGATCGATATCTCCGAAAAATTTCAAGCCGCCCTGCAGGAAGTGAAACTGGAAAGTAGAGTTGTATTCAAACTCTCTTTCATTTATTACCTTCATCTAACAGACGAAGAGGTAAAATACATCGCGGAAAAGGCGAATATCTCCACTGTAGATTTGCAAATAGAGATCATGGCTTTAAGGGAAAATCTTTCGGACAAAGAAGAGGACAACCTTCGCAATGAAGACAAAATAACTTCATTATATTTAAATATACTTGATTTAAAGGAACAAAAGAAGACAAAAGCAACTGGTGATTCAATTGAGGCGGCTCATTTGCGGGATCGAATTGATCACTCTCTAAAAAAGAAATACGAACAAAGACGGAAATTGATCGAAAAAAAGCAAAAAGGGCATTTCCTAGTACGCACTCCTTATCGTGAAATATCCCGTATTTTAGGGATATCTGAGGGAGGAGTGAGCGTAACTTTGTTACGAGTAATGGAAAAATTTCAGAAAAATTTTCGAGATTTCGGTGAAGAAAATTGAAAAAATTCGTCTCCTAATTAGGATTCTTAGTTGAGGTGGGACAATGGAAGTTTCGGGTTCAGATAAAGCGCAAGACGATTCGCAGTTAATCAAGCAATTGTTTGTGGAAGGAAAAGACATCTCCTCTGATCTGCTTTTGTCCTCAGAAGAAAATTTTGCAGAATATGTATCATTAGAAGAAACATTGGTGGGATTATTCGGCGATTTATCTCTGCACTTCAAAGAAGACGGTTTTGCGGACTTTCGGGAAAAATTGGATTTGGCAAAGGCCGAATTCTCTCTCGGATCGGGTGCCGGAAACGAATTACCCGAATTCCTAAAGCATTATACCGAAGAGAACTTGGCGCAGCCCGTGAGAAAGGACAGTTTGATCCTTCGGCTTTCCAACAAAGGAATCCAAATTATCGATAGTTTGCTTGAAACCGTTCAAGTCCGAGAGTCACTTGTTATGACTCCCAGCTTACGTGCGTCAGCGGAAGCAACTTCTCCGGACACAAATTCAGTAGTTTTCGAAGAAACAACAACTCAAAATCAAAGATTTTATTATCAGATTGTCAAAGAAACTCCGGATGAGATCTACCTAAGTGTAAAAGCCGAAACAAACGGAGAAGGTCCGTTCCATCAGGTGAATTTGAAAAAAGACGGTCGTTTCATTCTTTCGAGCAAAATCTCCCAAGAAGGAACTGCGAGCTTTTCCGGTCTCAAACCAGGTAACTACAGCATTGAGTTTCTCGCTGTGGGACGCTCAAAATCATTTGACTTGTCCGTTCTAGTTGGTTAGCCTTTCGATGGGATGCTTTCTCTCATCATCGACCGAGTCGGAAATGTAAACATATTCAATGTTCTGGAAGGAAATATTCCAGGCGAAGAATCCCATATTCAATCTACCATTGACGACGACCTGATTTTAGAATACATCAGCGAAGTCGATAGCCTAGTCCGGGTTTCCCAGGCAGTTCTCAACAATCAAAACCAAGTAGTCAACGCGGATGTTCTCCACGATCTTCGGATTTTGGGAGAAACTTTCTACCAACAGTTCTTTCCGGAAAGCATTGTTCAAAAACTCAAAAGTACATCTCAAAAAAGCATTCATTTCAATATAGATCCGGCATTGGCTCTCATTCCCTGGGAGCTTTTGCATGACAGCAATTCCTTTCTTTCGGACCGTTTTCGGATCGGTAAAACCATTCGAGGGGGACTTCATCTTTCTCCCCAAAGATCCAACGAAAAAATCAAAATGTTGATCATTGCCGATCCTACCGAGGATTTGCCGGGGGCTCAAAAAGAGGGGGAAGTTTTATTTTCCATCCTAAGCCAAAAAGTTCCCTCCCATCTATTGGAATTGGAATTCATCGGGGGAAGACAAGTCACCAAGCTCAAGTTACTTTCTCTTATCAAAGACAAACATGTGATTCATTATTCAGGGCATCTGCATTTCTCAGACGACTCTCTGGAAAACGGATGGTTGCTTTCCGACGGCAAAATTTTAAAAGCACGCGAAATCAAATCCACCGGAATCAATACGGACATAGTATTTTCCAATTCTTGCATGTCGGCAAAGATGGCCGGCAAAAAGCTAAATACCGATATTTTGAACCAATACGCGGGAGCATTTTTGACGGCAGGAATCAAAACATTTATCGGAACCAATTGGGAAATCTTGGATAACGAAAGAACGATTGATTTTACGATTCGGTTTTATACTTTTTTATTCTCTGAAAAATCCGTCGGTGAGTCTTTGTTTTTGGCGAAAGAATTTGCCCGAAGGAATTACCATTCCAACGATTTGACCTGGGCGAATTATGCGTTATACGGCAATCCTGATTTTTTACTGATCACCCAGCCGCGTACCAGTTTGCCTGCCCAGAAAATTTTGAATCCTACGCTTGTATTCGAATTTTATCCGTCTCCGATCGCACTTGCTTATTCGAAGTTTTTATCTCTTCAGAAAACCGCAACGCCTCAGATCGAACTTTTAAAATCTTTGGTATTTATCTTTGAAAGTTTTTCCAAAGTGCTGGGTATGATTGTATTCAGCGATCATAGATTTCATTCCATGGACAAGGCAATTCCAAATAACCCAGATGATGCGGTAACCATTCGCAAATGGTGGGAATTGGTTTACAGTTGTATTTGGGACTTTCAGAAGTTGAAAATTTCCACTTTTATGGAATCGATTTCGGATACCTTGAATGCACAAAAGGATACTATATTCAAAATCATCGGTTGGATGGAGTCGTGGGAAGAAAAGCCGATTCCTAAAGACGATTTGGAATCTTACCTTATTATCTTTCAGTTTTTCCAAGAGAACTTGATGTTGGAGTTTTCAGAATTGGAAAAAGTGAATATACTTTTGGTTTCGGAAAGCAATCAACACCATTATTTTTTCAAAGGTACGAAACCTACTTACGCTCTTATCAATGCACCGGGTGTGAAAGACCGAACCATCGACCAACAGTTGACCAATTATCGCGGCAGTTTGATATTATTTCATGATAAGAAAAAAACAGCCATTCCTTATCTGACTTATTTCAAAGAGAAAAAAGAAACCGGTGATTTGGAATTGGTATTTAGCGGACTTGAAACTTTCAAAATGGAAACGTCTACCGGTTGAGTTTATGCCATCCTGACAAAGGCAGCGTATCCTGCGGTGCCTGTTGTGGTCTTTTTAATTTGAAATTGGACACGGAAGGTTATAAAAAACTTCTCCAAGATAGAACCGAAGAATTCCAGTCGAATGTAAATTTTTCCATCCGTCATAGCTTTCCTGCTTACAGACAATCCAGAGAAAAGTTGGAAAATGAAATCCCCAAAAAGGATGATATGACTTATAATTGTCCCTTTCTCGGATATGTGAACCGCGATGGGAAAAAAATAGGATGTATGATCCATCCCATTTTTACGGGAGATCCTAAAAGTCAGAATTTTTCTTTTTACGGGGCTTCTATCTGCCAAGCCTATGATTGCAAAAACAAAGAACATGAACTTGCACTTCTATGGGAAGATTTGTTCGTAAAAGTTGCGGAGGACTCGGTTCAATTTTCCCATCTGGCATCAGATCATATTTTGATCTATGCGATCGAAAAATGGATCGGTTTTAAAAATTGGAATATGGAAGAAGGGATTTTACGATTTCAGGAATTGATTGTATCTCTCTTTCGGATTCGTTTGCAACGAATCGCAAATTTTAATCCCACCTCTTTCGAAGTCAGATACGATAGTTTTCCGGAAGAATCTTCCGTTTATGTTTTTTTAAGAGAGAACTTGGGAGAAGGGTTTTACGATTTGGAAGAAGAGATGAAAAAATCCCCGGCAAGAATCGACTAACCGGGGTTTGTTGAATCCAAGGGATTCTTAAGCTTTAGAAGTTGCAGAAGCTACTTTTTGTTTCGCGTCAGCAACAGTGGTATTTACTTTTCCGATAAGGGAATCAATTTGTGAAATCCCGTCTTGGAGGTATTTTCTCAAATTTACAGATACTTCGCTTTGGTCTTGTGCACCTTTAGCGGCTAGGCTTTGGAATTCAGTGTTGATTTTGGTCCACGCTGTTTCAGCTTCCGTTTTTGCAGTAGTTACTGCGCCTAAGATAAAGTTTAAACTGTCTTTTACTTGTTTTTCCATTTTCGGTTCCTCGTTTTAGTTGTGCATTGCACTATTCCTTTTTGTGCGCTGCTCCATAAAACGTCAATGGTTTTTTTTAATTTTTTTCCGTCGGGTTTAAAAAAAAATGACCTATGGTTTCTGACCGATTTTCACCCATCTCCTGGAAAACAGGGGAATTAACCCTTCTCGATCAACGTTCCCTCCCTAGAAAAAAGGAATTTCTGAAGATTACCTCGGTAAACGAAACGATTTCCGCAATTCGTGAAATGGCCGTTAGGGGAGCGCCTGCCATTGCCATAACGGGTGTGTTTGGGCTGGCTCTTGGTGCAAAATCGAAATCGGGAGATGTCTTACCGAACGATTTAAAAAACCTATTGGCCAGTGTGATGGAGTCCAGACCCACGGCAGTCAATCTTTCCTATGCTTTGAAGGAAGCCGAAACCAGAGTAAAACACTCGTTACACTGGGAAGATGTTTTCATCATTTGGGAAAAACTTGCTTTGGAACTTATGCAAAATGATCTTTCCGACAACTTGAACCTGGGTAAAAACGGATTGAGCTTATTTTCGGAGTCAAAAGACGAAGTTCATATCGTCACTCATTGCAATACGGGAGCTCTTGCTACCGCAGGACACGGAACTGCATTGGGAGTGATCCGATCTCTTCGGGATGCCGGGAAAAAAGTGATCGTATATGCGGATGAAACGAGACCTTTCTTGCAAGGTTCCAGACTGACTGCATTTGAAATGATGGAAGAAGGGATCGAATGTTATATCATTACGGACGGAATGTCCGGATGGCTGTTTAACAACCGTAAAATCGATGCGGTTCTAGTCGGATGTGACCGCGTTGCTGCAAACGGTGATACTGCAAATAAAATAGGAACTTATACTCTGGCCATATCCGCAAAACAACACCGGGTTCCGTTTTACGTATGCGCAACAAAGGATAGTTTCGATTTGAAATTGGAAACGGGATCACAAATCCCGATTGAGATGAGAAGGGAAGAAGAGGTAACTCGTTTTGATTTTCTAAAAAGCGGGAATGGAGAGATTTTTTTACCGGAAGGAATGACCGCTCCCGTGGGTGCCCGGGCTCTCAATCCTTCCTTTGATATCACTCCCTGTTCGTTTATCGCAAATTTTATCACCGAGTTCGGGTGTTTTCCTCCGGAAGAAATCAAAACTCGTCTAAGGAAGTGAGGACATTATGGAAGAAGAAATTACATTGGGCGGCGGATGTTTTTGGTGTACGGAAGCAGTTTACTTGCGAATCCCCGGAGTTCTTTCGGTAAAGTCCGGTTATGCGGGCGGTACGGTCAAATCCCCCACTTACAAACAAATTTGCACAGGTACCACAGGACATGCGGAAGTCATCCAAGTGAAATTTGATCAGAGCCAAATAAATCTTTCTCAAATCTTGGATATATTTTGGAAAGCTCATGATCCTACCACTCTCAACCGTCAGGGAAATGATGTAGGAACTCAGTATCGTTCCGTTATTTTTTATAAAGATGAGACTCAAAAAAAGATAGCCGAGGATTCCAAAAAGAATGCGGCAAAATCATTCTCCGACCCGATCGTAACGGAGATTTCGCCGTTGCCTGAATTTTATACGGCAGAGGACTACCATCAGGATTACTTTCGGTTGAATCCGGGGAATCCATATTGCAATTATGTGATTCCTCCGAAACTGGAAAAACTGGGTTTGAAGCTATAGAAATTTAAGTTATTTTGCTTTGAAAGCGGTCATCATGGCTTTGTCCTGGTTCGGGAAAAAGTTCATGATGAAAGCAGTTTGCGCTTTTGTCAGTTTTTCAATCTGACGTCTGTACTTGATGGTCGCTCCGGGATGAGCCGTATTTCGAACCACAACCTTCACATTCTCGCTGTTATATCGAGTCATCTTAAGCTCTTCCACTTTTGATTTTAAAAGTTCGAGAGTTCTGGATTTTTTTTGGTAATTATCGAATACTTCTTTGAATTTGAGTTTGCGGGCATCGTCTATTTTCCCGCGAGATCTTTGTACGACGTCCTTGATCTTTTGGATTTCAGGCAAAACCGATTCCAATTCTTTTTCCAATTGGACGAGTCTACTCGAACCTTCCGTAAATAAGCGATCGTTTTTATAATGAAATCCGACTTCGATGGTAGTATCCATTTGCGCTGTGGAACCAAACGAGGATAATGTGACACCTTTGAATGCAATCACTTCCGATCCGATGAGAGAGGATGTTTCTCCGGTAAGGATGATGTTACCCAAACAAAAGATTTTGGAGCCAAGGATGAAATTTTCTACGATACAATCTCCATCGATTTCTATGATTGCGTTTTCGATGAATTTTGTACGAAGATCTCCTTTGACACGGATGATTCCTTTTCCCTTTCCTTTGACTCCACCTTTTACTTCCAGGTCCTCCCCTACAGTAACCTCAGAAGATTCGACGTTTCCATCCAAATATAAGGATCCGCTACAGACGAGAACGGCACCTTCTTCAATCGTACCTTTTACCTTAATGGTTCCGTCAAAATTGATATTTCCCGTTCCAAGCCCGATGCTCGAATCAATATTCAATTCGGAAGATACCGTAAGCGAATTGTCTGTTGAGAAAACCGCACCACTGACTGCGGCATAAAATTCTTTTACTGTGTAACCGGGATTTTCGGAATCTTCCACGGTCTTCGGAAGTACATTTCGTCCGAGAGTAATCTTCGGTCTGTCGATCGGGTTGGGATAAACCGGTTTTCCTTCAACATCTGTTCCCTGTTCGCCGGGAACTCCTTCGAATAAGGTGGCTAGTTTGTCACCTTCTTTGACATGTATGTATTTATTGATATTTCTGAAATCAGCGCTTCCGTCATCTTTTACTACGACTCTTTGCGCTCTTGGGAAAAAAAACTTGATCCAACCACTTTTCCCTTGTTTGGCGGGAATTCCTCTTGCTACTATGAATTCGATTTGGGCCTTTTGTTGAGTGGCATCTTTTGTTGCGTTGTCTATGACTGTGACCGCTTTGTCCAGTTCGTTCATTTCGATACGATCCGGATGAACACCGGCTCTTTCGATGGATTCCAAGATTACATATTTGTCCAATATCCCGCCGATCAACCATAGCGGTCTTGCAACTAATGTAGCTGTTAGACGGTCATCGGAAATTTGAACACGCAAACCCCTTTCCGGATTGAATTCTGGGTTTTTGTTCTGGGAGCTATCCATTCTGATTAAATTATCGGCAAATCGCTACAAAAAGCAAAGAATAATCTCAATTCTTTAACCATTTGAAAAAAGATCCGAAGGTCTGCAATAATGCCGGAATGCCTGCAATTTGGGTATGGAGCGGCAATTGGTCGCCGTGGGTAAGCGCGCTAGAAGTTCTGAAGACGAATTTATGGTTTTTCTCTTGGAAATACCCGGCCAATTTTTCCGATTCTTTGGGCGAAATCACAGGATCGGTTTCGCCGTGTAAAAGAGAAACAGGAGCTTTCAAACCGTTCATATTGTAATAGGGGGAAAAGGCTTTGGGTACGCTAATATCGTAGGAAGCTAACATACGTTTGGAAATTTCTTCCCGGAAGGAAGGGGACGAAATGACTTTGTTATAAAAATCCTGAGATGCCTTTTTCGTTTTTTTCAGTAGTACGGGAGCTTTTGCCTGACCGTTCGTTCTAAGTAGTGCGTTGTCCACTGCGGCTTCGTAAAAAACTGGCAAGAGATCGGATGATAATTTCGGTTCGATTCTGTCGATCAGGTTATAAAGCAGAACCAAAACTCCGTAATTATCCACTTCGAAATTTTTAAATACAAATGGAAAGGTATCTAAAAAATCCGAATAAGCTCCAACAGCCATAATGGAAGAAATTCTTTCGGAAAGTTTGGGACGTGAACAAGCGATAAGGCCCATTCCTCCCGAAAAACTGACCGAAAAAAATCCGAATCTCTTTCCATCATACCAAGTGTTGTTATCCGAAAGCTCGATTCCCAGTTCTTCGATATGATCGACGGTTTCAGGCTTGAGGAGTAATCCTCTTACTTCCGTCAGTTCGGGAAGGATCACGCTAAATCCGCAATAAGCAAGATTTTCCGCAAGGTCGATGATTCTCTGGTCGTCGATTCCAAGAATGCTCATCCCATGTTGAAGGTATATGCCGGGAAGTTTTTGTCTGCTCCTGCTCGCGGGCCAATAGACGTTCGCTCTTCTTTTGTTTTTAAGAGTGAGTGATTCGGATTGAATCTTTTTATTTTTTATGAGTCCGCCGTAAAGGGAGATCAATGGAAAGGAGAGGAGATATTGCCTCATGCTGGCTCAAATATTTATTTCTGCGGGTATTTTTCCAGCAATAAAATTGTATAAAGTCTTCCCAGATATTCTTCTTCCCGTCTGTCTTTCAGAAAAAAAATCAAAATATATTGTCTGTATCTTTCCAAAGAGATGGGAACAAGTTTGTGGTTTAAATTTTCAGGAGGCAGTATGTCTATTTCAAATCGTCCGAGCCTCATTTCGGAAATAAGTTTTCCACTGATTTGGTTGGCAAATTCCATCATGATGGATGAGGAGTGAGCCCTGGATGTGGAATCGATTTGAAATGATTTTGCAATACGAGGAAGTAACTTGAGTTTGGTGTAACCGTCCAATCCTAGATAAACTTTTCCGCTCAGGTCTCCTACAAACTCAACGCAAGTTGCATTTTCATAACAAAATCCTTCGTTTTTCGAAGGACCGTACGCCTCTCTTTCCGCCTGGACTTGCAGAGTTTTCTGAAAATGTTCGGGCAGAACCTGAGAAACGGTTAAAATGAATTTTTCGTCTAGGAGTGGATCCATTTAAGCCGCATTATGCAGAATGCTATCTTCCAAAGATTGATAGGCTTTTTTGATCCATTGGTCGAAACGAAGTCCCGGCTCCGTCTTGGAAGAATAACCTAATGCCAGTTCGCAATTGAAATCGAGAGAATCCAATTCTTCCACAAAGGATTGAATGAAATTTGTGAATTTTTCCAGATTGGAATTCGGAATGAAACCTGCGATGATGTGATCTTCCAATTGGAATAAACCGATATCGCTGAATCCTTTCTTTTTTACGGCTTCGTTCAAACAAATCGCAAATTCCTGCGAATGAGAGGAGTTGATGAACTTGAGAAGGATCAGGTTCTGGTGAAGGTGGGAATAAAAACGATCTTTTGCTGTAGTATAAAAATGAGATTTATTGAATAGATAGGTTTTGGAATCACGAAGCGCTTTATAGTATTCTTTTTTTTCCAAAAGCTTTTCGGATAGTAGAATGGTGGATTCCCAGAATGAATTGATTTCATTTTCAAAAAATCTGTCCTTTGTTTCCAGACAGACCAGACCGAATAGACTCTGGTTCAAGGAGAGGGGGAGATAAAGTTTGCGGCCCGACCTATTCAACGAAGGCAATAATTCTAATATTCTGTTTTGTTCATATTCTTCCCAGTCCAGGTCGTTGGATTCCGAGTCGATGAGAAGGCTGTCTTTTTGCCAAAAACATTCCGTGAACCTCAATCCATCGTAATACGCATATAAGGTGGAGGATATCTTGGGGTTTTTCTTCGGTAAAATATATTCTTTGACGGTTTCGGAGAAAAGGTTTCGATTTTCCCTTTGTTTCAATTCCTTCGCCATTGAGACTGGATCCGAGTCGGAAAAGAAAGGAATCTCCTGTATAGTTTCCGAGTTTGCAATTTGGATTTCCGGTTTGGGGTCCAAAGGGACGGTTTCTTCCGAAGCCATCGTAGAGATATTCTCTTCAAATTGCGCCGGCACAGTGCTCATTTCGGAGATTGCATACATAAGAAGACAAAGAAGTAATGTGGAAGTGAGAAGGAGACCGAACGTAGTCCAAGAGAAATAAAGCCAAAATTGAAGCAAAAGTCCGGTGGTAAAAAAAATAATAGGAATTAAATATCGTTTCATGATAGATTTGCCGTTACTCTTTATAACGGGCAGATTTCCAAATCTCTGAAATGATTTTCTCTCCGAAACGAACCACAGAATGAAACTTTATACAGAGCTGGCTGAATATTATTTTACCATTGAAGAAGCCGGCAGGAAATTTTCGGAAGAAGTCGATTTTCTCAGAGAAACATTCAAAAGACATAAAATCGGAACCATCATCGATATAGGTTGCGGAACCGGCGAACACGTAAAAGAGATCCAAGCCATGGGTTTCAAAGTTCTAGGTGTGGATGCATCCCAAAGAATGTTGGAAATCGCTAAAGTCCGATATCCCCATTGTCATTTTGAATACGGCAAAATGGAAGATTTTGTCGCAAAACAACCTGTAGACGCGATTGTCTGCCTTTACGGAACTTTCAATTATCTATTAAATGATGATGCTGTTATCGGTTTTCTCCGCAACACTCATAAAAACTTGAAACAGGCCGGGCTCATCGTTTTTGAAATCTGGAATGCCGATCCCATTCACCGTATCAAAAGAAAGCCGATAACCGTTGTTAGTAATGTACGTCAGGGCAATATTTCCATCCGCCGTAATCGTGGATTTCGTATGACAAGGGCAGACGATGTTGCCATTGTGGAAGTGAACTACGTATATAACTTGAATTCGAAAGATGTGAAAGACCGTCATACCATGAGGGTTTTTCATTATCCGCAGATTCAAACTTTCTTAGACGATGCCAAATTTGAAATTTTACATGTCTATGGAAGTTATGCTGAGGAAAAATACTTAAAAACTGGGGCAAGGATTCTCGTCGTAGCAAAAAAGAGATCTTGACTTCCTTTTTCAATCTGGTATCCCAATGAGTTGGGAGAATATATGACTGATACATCCAAATTCCAAGTAGTAGTGATCGGAGGAGGACCGGGAGGTTATGTCGCTGCGATTCGTTCCGCACAACTCGGACTCAATACTGCAATCATTGAAAGAGAAAGACTCGGTGGAATTTGTTTGAATTGGGGGTGCATTCCCACCAAAGCTCTGTTAGAGAGCGCGCATGTCTTGGAACATTTGAAAAAAGCCGCCAGTTTCGGACTGAAGGCCGAAAATGTATCCGTAGAATTCGAACAAGTCATCAAACGTTCCCGTTCCGTTGCGGATCAAATGGCAAAGGGAGTCGAGTTTTTGATGAAGAAAAACAAAATCACCGTTCTTAGCGGCGATGCGGTCCTCAAAGACAAATCCAATATTGAAATCAAAAATGAGAAAGGCGAAACAAGTTTGGTTTCAGCCGATCATATCATTCTGGCGGTAGGGGCCAAAAACAAAGCCCTTCCTTTTTTACCGTTTGACGGTGATAAGGTGCTTTCCGCAAAAGAAGCGATGATTCAAAAAAGCGTTCCGAAAAATCTCGCTATCATAGGTGCGGGTGCCATAGGAGTGGAGTTCGCCGATTTCTATCAGTCAATGGGCTCCAAGGTAACGATCATTGAGTTCCAGGATCATTTGTTGCCGAACGAAGATACGGAGATCTCTCAGATTTTGGAGAGAAGCTATAAAAAAAGGGAAATAGAACAATACTTAAGTTATGCGGTTGAATCCGCTTCCGTTTCTGGCGATGGGGTCGAACTTGTTCTTCAGGATCGTAAATCCGCGAAAAAAGAGAAATTAAAATTCGATAAAGTGATCGTAGGAGTGGGAATTGCACCTAATACAAGTAATATCGGTCTGGAGTCGATAGGGGTCAAAACCAAGAACGGGTTTATCGAAGTGGATGCAAAATACAGAACGTCCGTAGATACGATTTATTCCATCGGGGATTGTATCGCCACTCCGTCTCTTGCCCATGTGGCGAGTGCCGAAGGAATTCGTGCTTCGGAAGACATTTCCATTAGAAACGGGAATCCGCATAAAATCACAATCCATCCGTTGAATTATAATTATATTCCCGGATGTACTTACTGTCATCCGGAAGTGGCGAGTGTCGGGCTTTCGGAAGCAAAAGCGCTTTCTCTGGGTTATGAGATTCAAATTGGTAAGTTTCCTTTTACCGCCAGTGGTCGTGCACAGGCGCAAGGGGATACTACCGGTATGGTAAAGATCGTCTCCGATAAAAAACACGGAGAGATTCTCGGTGCGCATATTATAGGAAGTGGTGCTACTGAATTGATCGCCGAATTAACATTAGGTGCCAATATGGAGGTCACAGTCCGTGAGCTTGCGAATACGATTCATGCTCACCCTACCATTTCGGAGGGAATCATGGATGCTGCGGCCGCGGTTCTAGGTGAAGCGATTAATATTTGAAATTCATTTATGTGGTGTACTTCGCTATGTTTTTTTTAGCGATTTGAGTTTGTAAGAATTTCCGCGGATATTCAGCTGGTTTTAATCGGTTCAGTTTGATCAGAGCGAACCGATTTTACGTTATGTCCAGATTTTTCTTTATTACTATTTTATTGTTTTCGAATGTTTGGGTCAATTGCAATTCACCGACTTTCCTGAATTCCTGTGATCCCAAGTCCGAAGGGTTTTGGAAAACCCTTTTGGGAAAAAATATACTGAAAGATCATTCTCCTCACTGCGGTGTTTCCGGTTACCTTTCCGTTTCTTCATCGGAACCGCTTTACTCCGGCAGAGATTATTGGCTGGATTATATCAAAAACGATGGGAAAGATTATTTTTCCGCTTCGAATTCTCCTTGTGACGGAACGGAGACGGGAGGATACTCCGCTTGTATTCATGCAGGTGAAATGAGATCCGTTCGTGTTAGTTGGGGACAACTTTCCCCGAATTCCTGCGAAGGGTATTCTGCAAATGATAGTGAAAGCGCATTTTTGTATGCTTGCAGCTTGCATCCAGACGGAGGAATTCGCCTAACGTCTACATCTTTGCTTCCTGGAAAAAGATTGGGTGATCTTGTGGATTCGAATACTCTTCGTTTCAAACCGATTCAGATTTTCGTATATTTAAACGGAAATCTAGTCGGAAAATCAGAGCCTGCTGTTTGGTGGAAAAATCCCATTTATCCGTTTCCTGTTACGGGTGGGATATTAGGCAAACCGTACGATTTGTATTATATCGGTTCGGATACCAATGTTTCCAATACTACAACTTTCAATTCTCCCAAACTGGGAGTGATTCAGTCTTCCTCATCCGTAGTGAATGTTTCTGCGGTAGATTGGTTGGTTTTTAACGGAAGTTTTCCTTATCTGGAAGGACTCATACAGGGAAGTTCACCGATTAGCGTCGTTACCATCAATTCCTCTTCGCGATTCGCTTATGTAAGAGAAGTTTCGATCAATTCGGCTTCGGGAAGTATGTTTGCAGTTTACGGTTCCATGGGAATGTATCGGAACTTGCGATTGTTTGGCGGTGGTTCTTCCGCTGAGGGAATCAAGGTAAGTTCTTCAGGAACGGCTACGGAGGCGAATGTTTTTAAATCGGTGTTAGTCGGAGGAGCAGATTCCAATGCGATCAGTCTTTACGTATCCGCTACCGGTTCCAAAATTTTCAATCAAGCATTCTCAGATATCACTATTTTTTCCTCCTCTTCCGCGGAAGCGTTTATGGTTGGGAATGCAGGAAGTGCCGAAATCAGCGGTTTTTTGACCAGAGAATTAACGATAGCCAATGCCGGTTTGCCTGGCTTTGTTCACCAAACAAGTGCTACTGTTCCATTCAATCATATTACCGATATGAATATGGGATTTATCAATAATAGTTCGCCGGTATTTAATTTATACTCAACTTCAACGACGGATATGGATGCAAAAGTATTGAATGTTGCCTCTTTGATCGGGAATTTTGAAACAACGAATGTCAGTAATTCTTATTTTTCGGGTAACTTGAAAGTCAGCGTCGGAGCATCTTGTACTGTGGCTGGCGGTTTAAATCCCGGAATCGTTACTACAACTTGCGCAAAAAACGGTTATTCCGATTTTGATCTATATTCGAATCTTTCTTCCTCGGATAGTTTTGTGGGGCAAGTCGTTCAAGATGATAATAAAAATTCTTACGATGTTGCGGGTTATTATCCATCCGCTTCTGTTCCCAATGAAATAAGATTTTATGACTCAATGCAAAACCCTTATCGTGCTTGGGGTAATAATGATTCCTCGACTGCATATACTCCTGCAATGAGGGGAAATTGCGGAGGCATTTGTAGGATTTACGATTGGTCCCTTCGAAATTCGGATACGGTTTTGAGAAATGCAAATCCTTGCCCTGATCCCGCCAAACCGATGTTTCATACGATTTCAGGAGCAGGTAATACGGATCAGGTGTGTTCTTCCTTCTTGAGAGGTGCTAAAACCGCATCGGGAAATATTTGCCAAATCATTCATTTACGAAATGCGGTAGAGATTCTCGGGGACGGGAGCGGCAATGAGAATTTGTTTTGTGAATCGGGAGAGGATTGTTTGTACACTCCGAACATAGCTTCCTACCAAGGTCATGGAAAATTAGTAAAGGCGAGTTCTGTTTCTCCGACTCATTGCACGGATATAGGTTCGGGGAACTTAATCTCTAACGTTCGTTTGTTTCAGTATGAAACAAACGGTTATTGAAAAACTTAATCAATGTTTTGTTTGGTTGGGCGCGTCGAATGTGTTATAGGATCTGAAATCATACAGTGCCCGACCCGGCTCTTCACTCCAATCTTCGCTGGACGCGAAGGATTTCCGTTACGATCCGTCGCGCGAAAAATGATAATGGAACATAGCCTACTTGTGAATATAAAAGACCCCGCGCCAGGGATTGCAGTGAAAACCCTTCGCTTATGCGAAGGTTGAAACGGAAAGCCCGGTCGGGGATTGTGTTTGATTTTTATCATCTAACGAGTTCGAGGCGCACAGGGAAATGGGAGTTGGTAGTGTTCTTTGGTAGTTCTTCAGGATGTATTGGATTTTATTCTGGTATCCCCGCCCGATTTTGGGTGGGGAACTAGACCCGCCACCCAATGTGTTCCTTTTAACATAGGTTAAATTATTTGTAAAGGGGAACCTTGTTTTCCGTGAATTTTTTAAAATAAAGTTCGGCTTTTTGCCGGTGGATGCGGTGGGGTTTGGAGTTAGAGTTCTAACTTCGTTTTCAACCAATCCAAGGTTTGTTTGGGATTTTCAAAAGGGAAAAAATGAGTGATTCCTGGCCAGATGGTTACGGAGGAACTAGGATTTTTTTTTGTGATGAGTTTGGCTAAGTCGGGACTACAGACTTCGTATTCTTCGGGGATGAGTACATGGACTTCCCGGGAGACTTTATAAAAGTTCACGAATATATGATAATGAGCATCTCCGAATATCTGAGCTTCCACTCTCGGATCGCAACATAATTCCACCTCCTTTCCGTTACCTGTCTCTTTGATACAAGAGTTCAGATAATCTTCAAAAACAGAGTCGTCAAACTTAGAGAAGGCGGGAAATTTACGATAGGATCTTCTTACCAGTTCCATGGAGCTGAAAGTTTTTCTTCTTTTTAATGCGCCTTTTTCCAAAGGACTTTTTAGAAATTTTCCCAGGGTGATCATTTTCCAACCTAAGATCACCGGGTCGAATGCGATCAATTTTTTAAATCGTTCCGGTTCTTTGACGGAAGCAAGTATTGTGGAAGCTCCCCCCAAAGAATGACCTATGGTCTGAATCGAATTGATTTTTTCGCGGTCGAGAAGGGATAAGATCTGGTCTCTAAAAAAGTTCCAATTATTAAAATCCAAAGTGAAATCACTTTTTCCATGCCCGGCAAAATCCAGTGCAAGGACTCGGTAGTCTTTTTGCAAAACCTCGTGGTAGTACTTGTAACAGCCCGCACTGTACCCGTTGGCGTGGCAGAATAGAAGGGGAGGTTTGTCTGATTCGTAGTCGTAGTATGTTAGATTGATTCCTCGAAAAGCAAAGGATTTTGTTTTCATTTTTCTATTTGACCTGCTTACAAATCATTCCAAATTGCCAGTATCTCATGCAAGTCCAGATCATCCTAGTCTTCTGTATAGCCGTATTCTTCAACGCTCTTGCGAATATATTGATTAAATCTTCTTCCTTGCAAGATGCTCAAAGCCAAGGCACTTCCTCTCCCGTCGGGATCATATGGACTATCTTGAATCCTTATTTTATCGCCGGTCTGGCCTCCTTCGGATTGGCACTCCTAGGTTACCGGTTTGTCTTAGGGAAAGGGCTTAAACTTTCTCTCGCCTATCCGGTGTTCACTTCCAGCGGATTTATCATCGTGCTCATGGCTTCTGCTTTCTTTTTCAAAGAGAGATTGAATTGGACGCAGTGGATGGGTATAGGCTTCATTTTGATCGGTGTTTGGCTTACCGCCTTGCAAATGTTTGATGTTGAATCTTGAAACCTATTTGTTGTTTTTTAATATCAGCTTGTCTTTTCTTTTGTAAACCATCTCCGAAAACATCTTTACCCGTCCCCGAAACTCCGAACAAACCCAACATTCTCTGGATTGTGATCGATTCCTTGCGGGGAGATGTGATCGGAAGATACGGGGTCACTCCCGAATTGGAAAAATTTTCCAAAACTTCCTATGTGTTTGCAAACCATTTGGTCAATGCGGCCTGGACAAGACCGTCCACACTTGTATTTTTTACCGGCAAATACGCTTCGAGAAATCCCGTTAATTTCTGGGATTATCCAACTCCTCAAAATGAAGTGACGGCTTTTTATGAATCGGAACTTTTTCCTTTGCCGAAACTTTTATCGCAAAACGGAATCGATACGGTCATGGTGGGAAACAATCCTTTCGTTACGGATAAAAACGGTCTGGGGGTAAATGTGGGTTTTCAAATTTTGCATGAATATTCCCACTTGAGTAACGATACACCTCAAATCACAAAAAAAAGTTTGGAAGTCATCACATCCTTTTCGGAAGCAAAGAAACCTTTTTTCTTTTTTTTGAATTTCAACGATCCTCATAAACCTTATACTCCTCCTTCTGGTTTCCGGGAAAGAATCAAGTCGGATGAAATCATGGAAGAAAGAAAGAGGGATTATCTCGGAGAAGTCGCTTATATTGATCAAGAATTGTCCGTTGTATTTGACGCTTTAAAAAAGAAAGGACTTTGGGATAATACCTGCATTATCATTACGGCTGACCACGGTGAGGTGATGCATCCTGAACATGCGATCTCTCCTTTTACGGGAACAAATACATTTTTCGGACACGGACAGGATTTGTTTCTGGAAAATATTTCAGTTCCTCTCTTGATCAAATTTCCAAACCAAACAACCAGCACTATTTTTAAAAACAGAACCCGTTCCATTGATTTGTATCCTACCGTTTTGGAATTATTAGGAATGCAAAAAAAATCCGATATAGACGGAGAAAGTCTATTTCCCATCATTCGGGGAGAAGAGACCAAAAAACGACTGTACTACGGAGAAACAAGATCCACGCAAGGGATCGGAATTGGGGATGATTTCCTTCTCCAAAGATCCTATCGTTTTCACGAGTTAGGTAGATTTTGGGAAGGAGGAGTCGGAAGGGAAACTTTTTACTTCTATGATGTTTCCAAAGACCCGGAACAAATCCATCCGATTCGATTTTTGGATATTTCCGAAATAAAAAACTCCGAGCTTGCAAATGATCTGAAGACAAAGATTGAATCTTTATGGTCGCGTATCCGGTTGACCGAACCGAATTTGACCCGTTATACGATCCGTTTGAATCCCGGACGATTCAATCAAGGGATTTTGAAAGCAGTTGCCCGGGTGAATGTGGGACGAATCCGCATTCTTAAAAAAAACATCAGTTCCTGTTTGGAGATTTCCCATTCGGAAAGGGAGTTGACTGTTCTTTGGAATTCGGATAAAAGCAAACAATTAGAAAATAAAACGAAGGATTCGGAAGTTGTTTTTGAAGTATATCCCGACGTAACTTTCCCGAGCTTTCATTTGTTTCAAAATGATTTGGAAATCACCAACGGAAATTTGGGTGCGGGTTCTTTTGATCTAACGCCTGTTGGCTGTAGATTGAATTGCGAAACCTTATACGATTCTCCTATCGGTGCTCCGAGACCGACGAATGAAATCCGTATGCAGGTTTGGAGATCGGGAAATAATAAAAAAGAATACGTTCGTTCCGATAAATTGGAAACGGATGCGGTGAATATACTCCGCAAACAAGGCTATATTCAGTAAATCAATCGTTATCGTTATTGGTTACACTTACGTCCGTCGGATCGATTCCGTTATAATTTGCATCCGCCGAAGTGACCGATCCCGTAATAATGGAATAAGGAATATTTCCGTCTATCGCACCTGCATCTTCCACTCCTGTGATCGTAATGGTTTTGGCGGTGCTCCAACAATCGACCCCGGGACAACTTCCGTCGAATTGAACATTCGTCACTGCGATCGTTCCTTCCGCGGTATTGGAAGAGCTGAGAGGAATCGTCACAATGCCGCTCGGTTGGCTGTTCAAACGAATTGTAAAATTGGCAGTGCCTCCCGATTCCGTTGTTACAAGTCCGACTGTAGGAGTGATGATCACGGAAGCAGTATCATTGTCGGTATTGGTGATGGAAACATCCGGCAATGCGAGTCCGTTGAAAGCGGTTCCTCCTCCTGATAAAGAACCCAGTTGTGCGAAAAAATTGATATTTCCGTCGACACTGAAGTCATCAATCCCGGTTACATATACGTCTTGTAAGGTGTTCCAATTGGCGGTAGTGAAACTGAGACTTGTCGGAGTGACGGTTCCTTCGGAAGTGTTGCTGCTTGAGATGGTTCCGAGTGTGACACCGGAGGCAGGTCTTGCTCGAAGTCTGACTTGGAATCTTGCTTGTCCTCCCGCCTCGGTCGTGTTAAGTGCCGGACTTCCGACGAGCCCTCCGTTCGCGTTGGCCCCGCCTGCTCCCGGACAGGAAACGGTACTTGCACAAGGAATGATATCGAAAATGGTCTCTATATTTTTACCGGAAGTAGGTAAAGTATAAGCGGATAAGGATTGATAAAGAACGGACCCCGCTCCTCCCGTTGTGACTTCACCGGAAGATGAACTGAGTGCAATGGTAAAACTCTGATCTCCCGATACTCCTGTGTTTACACCTGTCATTGTTACCGTTTGCGTTGATCCATAGTTAGATGGTGTAAACGTCAAAGTCGAAGGACTGAATGTTACGATTCCGCCCGGAGTAGGAGTATAACTTACCGTAATATCCGCGACTGGTTGCGAACTTAAGATCAAGTCAAACGCAGACTGTGCTCCCGACCAGGAAGTGACAAAAGGGCTGGGAGTTTGGTTGCTGACCGTATAACCCGCCGTATCGTTGTCCGTTAAAGTCAAGCTGGGATCTGCGGGATCGTAACCGTTATAATACGCGTCTCCCGAAGTAAGAGCTCCGACTTGGATGGGACAGGAAATCGTCCCGTCATTCACCGCATCGTTATTTGGGGTAACAGTGATTTGGTTATGTGTCCCTGCTACATTCCAATTGGAAGAGTCAAGTGTGACCGACGTAGCGGAAATCGCAAATTGATCCACTACCGGGCTGGTAAGTAACCTACAAGGATAGGACGTACTCAATGAAATAGGTATGGTCACGGTGCTACTGGGAGCTTGAACCAAAAATATATACACTTGGAATGCAGCCGCATTTTCCGCCATGCTCATGGATGCAGGAGTGGAAATAGTCACCTTGCTTACTGCAATATCATAATTGATCAGATTGGCTGTGGCTCCTGTTGCCCCTACGAAACTATTGTACCAGGAAGGAGTGCTCCCCGATTCCGTTCCACCGGATACGGTCACCGTATAGGCAACATTCGCAGTATCTCCGTTATCCGGTTCTCCCCGAATCACTACATCAACGGGAATGTTCCAATTGGTGGAATCAAAAGTATACACGTTCGAATTTGCAAGTACATCGGGACCTGTCGATACAAGAATCCGTCCTTCCGCAGAATTCGTTGTTGCTACGGTGATTGTAACCGAGTTTCCCACAATCGGTGAAGTAGCCAATTGCAACTGATAGGTGGTCTGTAACCCGTTCTCCGCCGTAAATGCTTGGGAGCCTGCTTTCAATGCAAAAGTTGCTTTGTTAGGTGAAGGGTTGTCATCATCCGTGATTGAAACCGTAACATCACTCGGATCCTGTCCGTCATAATCCGTGCCGGAAGAAGAGATCGCACCTAAGGTGAAAGTATGGTTCCTTGTTAAAATTTCATCATAAGAATCATTTGATGGAATGATTGTTACAGTTTGATTTGTGTTCCAGTTGGCCTGAGTGAATGTAAGGCTTGCAGGTGAAAATGTATATTGAGTCACATCGGGTGCGGAGAATACTTCCGAACTCAATGGAATCGTAACGGAACCGGTTGCGCAGTTCGCCAAATTGCCGGGAGTATCGCAAGGTGCGGAATTGAGTCTTACTGTAAAAGTTCCGTTTGCCCCTCCTTCCGTAACCGCCACCGTTCCAGTGGAAATGGTAAAACCTTTCGTATCATTATCAATCAATGTAACCAATAGATTTCCCGTGGCCGGAGTATAACCTGAAATGATTTGATCCGGCCTAAGGCCCGCATAAAAAGAACCCGATGCGGCAGGGATATTGATGTTTACCGGAATGTCCCCGTCATCGAATGCATCCGTGACCGAACGTATGGTGATTGTTTGAGCTACATCCCATCCGCTTGTGGAAGAAGATCCTGTAAAGTTATTAGCCTGTCCGTTCGTAGTAGTGAATGTTAGGCTGCGGGAAGTAGTAGGATTGCCACTGCTATCCAAAACGACAATTTCAGAAGTATCCGAACTTACAATCGGTCCGATGGTTACTGTGGAGCCCGGCAAGATGGCAAGTTTGATTTCGAAGGTAATGGTCGAAATACCGTTCTCCGGAAGTGTCAACCCGGATGAAATATTTTGCAATATCACTTGAGGAGTACCGCTATCCACATTCGTTGCGCTTACGGAAGAAACGGACATTCCGCTGTATTTTGCATCTGCGGAAGTAGCATTTGCAAAATTGATATTTACACTTCCGTTTCCATCCAAACTTCCATCTAACACGGATGTGATTGTGACAGTTTGGGCAACATTCCAATTGGCGGTAGTGAAACTGAGGCTGGAAGGAGATACGGTAATCTCTGAGGTATTACTTGATGTAATGCTTGTTAAGTTGACTGTCGCAGTCGGTTGGGAATTCAGAACAACGGTAAATGTAGTCGATATAGGGCCCGCATTTTCATTTACCACCAAACCGGATGCAGGTGACATTGTGAATCCGGCGGTATCATCATCGGTAACAGATATATTGACAGACGAAGGAATCGTAACGGAATCGTAGCCTGTATCCCTTGTGCCGGAAGATGTATCCACGGAGCCGAAGGAAATCGTTACCGACCTGGTATCTTCGTCGATTGCATTGTTCTGTCCGGAGGCTGTGATTGATTGGGGTACGTTCCAATTGGCGGATGTAAAACTCAAACTGGTCGGACTGACTGTCACCAACCCGGAGTTAGATGAATTGATTCCTGTGATACTTACCGTTTGGCCTGCGGGAGGTTTGGAAGTCAGACTGAAAGAAAATACCTGAGACCCTCCGTTTTCGGAAAAGCTGATTCCGCTCGTCGGAGTCAGAGTGAATCCTCTGGTATCGTCATCCGTATTTGTTACATTGGGAAAACTTGGAGCGACGGGACAAAGCGGAGTTGCGGGAGGAGTACAAAGTGTACTATTATAATATCCGTCACTGGATGTGGCGGCACTCGCAACGATTGTGACGGTTTGGTTTCCATCCGCTTCGAAATCATTTACACCTGTGACTGTGACAAGTTGGGGAACATTCCAATTCGCAGGTGTGAATACCAAAGAAGACGGTGTTGCCGTACCTTCCGTAGCCGGAGAGGCGACAATGGATGATATGGTGACGTTTCCGGTAGGAATGGTGTTCATAACGACGGAAAATTGTGCGGCACCACCTGCTTCTGTTATCGTTAAAGTAGTGTTATTCACGACTGTAAACCCGGCGGTATCATTGTCCGTGTTTGTTCCCGTTGCAACAGGTACAGACTTACCGTTGTAAGACGGATCATCTGAGCTCGTAAGTCCTGCGGAGATGGTATAAGTTTGAGCACCGTCTATAACAGCACCGTCGTCCGTTCCTGTGATTTCAATGTATTGAGGAACGTCCCAGTTATCGTAAGTAAACGTGAGAGTTGTATTAGGTGCTGTTGCTTCGGCAGGAACGGAAGAAGAAAACCCGCTTAAAATCACCGGTCGCATCGGGCGTGTTTGCAAAACATAATAGATCTTTGCCGTAGTTCCGTTTTCGGAAGTAAGAAGTCCGCTGACAGGATTTGTAGCAACTCCTGATGTTTCATCGTCAGTGTTCACTAATGGAATGATAGGAAGACTTTGTTCCGTAAATCTTCCGTCGTCTGTCAGCCAGTTTCCCAAACTTACCTGATAAGAAATATTTCCATCACTGAGTGAATCATCCAGTCCTTTGATCGTGATTGTTTGAATGGTATTCCAATTGGAAGGAGTGAATGTCAGATAATTGCTGCCGACTACCGCACCTTCCGTGCTATCCGAAACGGAAATAGGTCCGATACGAACTTCGCTTTTCGGTTCAAGATTGAGTTTGACTTCAAAACTGGCTTGTTTTCCGGATTCACTTGTAAAAAGGTAAACGTCTGCATCATAAATCAAATTCCCTTTATCCGAAGAGCCGCTGAAGAATGCTCCCAGCCAAAGAAAAAGGCTGGAACGTACGACGGTTTGACAGGAAAAAGTGAAGAATAAAATACAAGCTAACGTTAGGTGGATTTTTTTCATCACTGAATAGGAAGAACCATTACCGGAATAAAAATCGCTTTTCTTTTCCGATACTTCTCTTTATATATAACGTATCAAATCGTTTGGATTCCCGGTTCTTTTTTAAGAAACTGTAAATAAATATCATGACCAATCCCAAATCAAATCCATCTTCCGGTCCCTTGGCAGGCGTGAAAATTGTTGACTTATCCTTGCTACTTCCCGGGCCGCTCTGCTCACAACATCTTGCCGATATGGGTGCGGAAGTGATCAAAATCGAAAACCCCCGGGCATACGACGGCGCTCGTGCGATGTTCAAAGGTAACTCCGGTTATTCGGCATTATTCATGATGCTGAATCGCAATAAAAAAGCCATCACTTTGAATTTAAAGCGTCCTGCGTCTCAGGAGATTCTATTCAAATTACTCGCCGATGCGGATGTCCTTTTGGAAGGATTTCGCCCGGACGGAATGGATAAGATGGGGATAGGATATGATGTCCTGAAAGAAAAGTTTCCAAGACTGATCTACTGCGGAATTTCCGGTTACGGAACCTCGGGAAAGTACGTAAACTTTGCCGGACATGACTTGAACTACTTAGCACTTTCCGGAGTTCTTCATCAAACGGGAAATCCTCCCAGACCAGCCGGGTTCCAACTGGCGGATATCGGAGGGGGGACTTTGACAGCAGTCTCGGCGATCCTCGCAGCACTGTATCATCGGGAAAAAACAGGAAGAGGTCAGAGGATTGACGTCTCGATGACGGATGCTTCCTTGCAATTTCTATCTTTGTACGGAGGGATTTATTCCGCTTCCGGAAAAACTCCCGAGGCAGGAAACGAAATCCTCTCGGGGAAACTTCCCAATTACAATATCTACGAAACCAAAGAAGGAAGATATGTGGCATTGGGAGCTTTGGAAGATATGTTCTTTCAAACTTTCCTTCGTGCCGCGGGGATGGAAAATCTAACCAAAGAGACTCCGCTTACGGAAGAAAATCTTCCGCTCATTAAACAAAAGTTAACTGATTATTTTTTATCGAAAACATATGCGGATTTGGAGCCGATTTTTTTGAATGAAGATTCCTGTCTGACTCCCATATTGTCTTTGGAAGAAGTGGTGAAAGATCCTTATTTCAGAGAACGCAAAATGGTATTTGAGGCCAAAACCGAAAAATACGGAAATGTGCTTCAATTCGGTTCTCCTTTTCATTTTTCGGAAACTCCTTTCAGTTATAGAAACGACCCTCCGGATCATGGAGAACATACGAATGAAATTTTGAAATCTTTGGGATATTCCGAAGGAAATATAGAAGAATTTAGAAAAGACAGAGTCATTTAGTTTTTCTTTTTTCGTATGCCTTGCTATTTTGTCCCATGTCTCCTGTAAAATGGATTGATTGGGTATTATATGAAACTGATTCAAACATCCGACTTGCATCTATCCGCTTCCAATGACAAGGAATACGGATTAGGTGTTCTTCGGGAAATTTTCCAAACGGCAGAAAAAAACGAAGTCGTAACTATACTGTTATGTGGTGATATATTCGATACTTATTCCGATCTGGAAGCGCTTCGCACGGCATTTATAGAAGAGTCGAAACAATTTAGCGGCAAAATTTATTTTCTACCGGGCAATCACGAAGCTCTTCGTAGAAAAGGATCGGAAAACGGATACGGGAAATTCGATTGGGGCACTCAGATTCAGGTTATTGACGGGGAACCTTATGAATTGATTTCTTTGAATGAAGAAATAGAGATCCTGGGAATCCCTCATCAGGAAAACTACGGTAGATTATTAACAGGCAATCCTCCTGTCAAAAAAGCGAAATTCAGAATCGGAATGGCACATGCGACCGTGTCCGGAATGAGTTTTGCAGGAATCAATAATGAGGAAGAGGACGGAGGAATATTGGATTCCAATCAATTGCAATCGTTGAACTGTGACTATGTGGCTGTAGGCCATATTCATTCCGCGCGTTCCCAAGTGTTCGGAAATTGCGAAATTGCCTATGCGGGATCTTCCCGGGTATGGAGAAAAGGGGAAACCGGTCCGAGACAAGGGTATCTCTTGGAAATAAAAAACAATCGCATTCAAAAATCACCTTTGGTTTGGGAGAAGGCGGGCCAATTTCGAGAAGTAAACATTGATTTGGCGTTAGATGGAAAACCTGAAAAAAATCCGGAATTCTACTTTGAAGGATTCGGACCGAATGATTGGGTTTACATTCGATGGAATGGTTATGTGGAAGATATGAATCCCAAAAAAGATTTTGAATTGCAACTCTTGAAAGAATGGAAACCGAAATTCAGAACGATGGATTTTGACAAGGAAGAGTCCGGCTTACGTTTGATTTCCGGAATTCAGGAAAATGCATTTATCAAACGTTTTGTGGAAGAGATGGAAAAGAGAAAAGCGGGCGAAGATCCTAAAACTTGGGAAAGAATGAAACGACTCGGCTTTGAGATGCTTTTATCGGGAAAAAATTAAGAATGGATATCAGTTTAAAAAAATTCGGATTATTCGTTAACAAATCCTTCTCATTCAAACAAATAACCATTTTTTACGGAGGAAACGAATCCGGAAAAACCACGATATTTGATGCAATCGTTTCTTCTTTAATTAAAGTTAGTGGAACGACCGTTTATGGAAAAAAAGTAAATGCCCGTTACCAAAAAGACAAGTCGGTTCAGTCTTCCATTCCTTCTTACTCCCTATCGGCTCCCAGTTTCCTGCATACTTATGCCATTCGGGAAGGAAATGTTCAGTTCAATCTGGATGAAGATAAAAACAAAAACGAAGTGATCCAAGTCATTCAAAATTCCTTATTTGATACCGGATTCGATCCTAAGAAACTTAAAGAAAGATGTCTGGAATTTTCCGAAAAAACGGGAAACAGAAGAGCAGCTAAAAATTACAAATCACTCAAAGAATCTTTGGACAAAGCGGGAGCTGATTTTTTTAAAACGGACCAGGAAAGAATGAATAGTCTAAAAGAGTGGTCCTCCATTCCCGATTTGGAAATCAAAAAACAAAATCTGGAAGTAGAATTGAAAAAGATAGAGGAGTCTTTGCTGCAAACAAATGCACGTTATGAGATTTTGGAAAAAAAAGAAACCCTTTCTACTTTGGACAAATTGTACGCATCCATTCTGCTTTGGGAAGATAAATTCAAAAACATCTCCTATCTGAAAAAACTTTTGGAATCCAATTCTGAAACTGCGCTTACTTCCTCCGAAAAAAAATCCACCGAGCTTTCTTTTGAAATCAAATCTTTGAAAAATGCATCCGAAGAAAAGGAAAAAAAGATTACTTCCCTTTCTTTGGAAAAACAGGAAGCGGATAAGAAGTTTAATTCTCTATCCGCTTTTGAATCGATGGCTCGCAGTTTTGAAAAACGGTTGGATGAAATTTTGTCCGCAACGATTGTAAAAACAGAGATTGTTTGGCAGATTCCTTATATTGTCGCCTCCATTTCCGTTTCTCTTATCGGTTTTATTACGAGTATTCTTTCGGCGAATAACGGGTTCTCCGTTACTCCTTTGTTCATCGGCGGGTTACTACTTGTTTTGACAGGAGGACTTGTATTTCTTCTTTTCGGTAAAAAAACAAATATAAAAAAAGATGAAGAGTCTTTGAATGCTCACGTTAAATATTTATCGGAAGATATGATCCTTCAGACAAAGGAAACGATTCGACCGATTCTTGCTACAAAGGATGGAATCAGAGAAGCTTTGAAAGATTATTTTTCTCATTTGGAATCGGAACGAAGACAAACTCAAATGAAAGAGGATTCTTTGGTTTCCGAAAAAAATCTTTTAACGGATATTTCGAAAAAAATCCGCAAGCTACAGGAAGAATGGGAAGAAACAAAAACGACAGTGGACGAGATTTTAAAAAAATCCAATTCCACTTCCATAGAGGAATATAAAGAAAAAATCAGATCGGCTAAGTCGATTTTGACGGAATTTTCGGATTTGGATTCGCATCTTCTTCAAATTGCGAAAGAATACCAAACGAAATCCATTGAAGAATTAAAACTGAGAACAAAAGATAAATTGGATCATTATGAAAAAGAAAACATCCCTAAGGATTTTTCTTCAGATGAAAAAAATGAAAAATCAAATCTGAAGCTGACAATTGAATCTAAAAAAAAGGAAAAAGATGCAAAGTCCAAAGAAGTTCATGAACTCCAATATTCCTTAGCTAGTTTGGTTGCCACTTCTACGGAAAGATTGAATCGGATTTTGAAAGAATGGGAAAAATCATCGACTGACTTAGATAAGGTGAAGAAAGATTTTGATGATGCGGAATTGAATTTCGCCGCTTATCAAAATCTGGCAAAAGTATTTGGAGATATGGATGCGAATTCCGGCAATCAGATGCAAGTTTTGATTGAGTCATTAGGAAAAAGGTGGAACCAACTTCTTTCGGGAAATGAACTTAAAAAATTGGAATGGGATGATATTTCCAAAAAACCTTCCAGCTTTGATAAAAGAAACGAATTGAGGGAATTCGAAAATCTATCTACAGGCACTCAGGAATTATTATCTTTTGCACTTCGTTTGGAGTATGCGAAAAGAATGTCCGGTGAAGAGAAGATACCTTGGATTTTACTAGATGAACCTTTTCGGCATATGGATGAAACCAGAACCGGTTCCGCAGTGAATTATTGTTTGGATTTTTTAGGGAAGGAAGAATGGAACGGAGTGTTTTTTACATTCGATTCAAATCTTGTAAAAATGATCCGAGAGAATGCAAAGTCCAAAAACTTGGATTGCATTCTCCATGAATTAACTTAGATTAGTTTTTTTGCTTCTGCCAGCACTGTTTCGTAGTTTGGCTCGCTTCCTATTTCGGGAACGAGCTCTACGTGGCGGATTACATCCGATTTGTCTACAACAAAGACAGCCCGCGCAGATAGTCCCGTCAATGGGCCGGTTCCGATATGTGTTCCGTAGTTTTTGGAGAAAGAAAAATTTCTAAACTGGGATCCTGTGATAAAGTTCGGAGATGAAATTCCTTCTGTCGCACAAAATCGTTTCATTGCAAAAGGAAGATCACCTGACACAATTAAGGTGGTAATTGCGGATTCTTTTGCTACTTTTTCGTTGAATTTTTTTGCTTCGATGGCACAGACCGATGTGTCCAAACTTGGGACTGCTACAAAGATCTTTACTTTGCCTGCAAAATCTTTTAAAGAAATCTCACTCAAATCTTGAGTGGTGACATGAAAGTCGGGAGCTTTGTCTCCTGCTTTCGGAAGATTTCCTTCCAGTGAAATGGGATTGCCTTTTAATGTTACGGATGCCATGATTATTCCTTTTCGGTTGTTTGTAATTAGACGGTTTTTCCAAAAATAGAGAATTTAAAAATCATTGCATCATTTTTTCGACAGCTGAAATGGCTTCCTTCAATTCTCCGGACCGAATATAAAAAGAGAGTTCTTTTGTAGATTTCCATTCTTCCTCGGAAAAATCAGGATATAGTGCAGGTAAGATGGATTTTTCTTCTTCGCTTAAATTTCCGTCAAAACAGGAGCCGATCAGAAATAAACGAAACGCAAATTTCATTTCGAATGGACTGCATTGGGATAATGTTTTTTGAAATTCAACGAGTTTATCCAGATCCTTTAAGTTTGAATTCAATTGAAAGCATTTAACAAGCTTTAGGAGAATAAATTCGAAATTCGGATGAAATGTTTTTGTAAATACGATTGAATTTGCAATCGCTTGAAGACAGGCTAATTTTCCATTTTCGGAAAGGTTCGCGGAAACGGTATTTGTTTCAATAATGATTCGTTCCGCGATCTTTCTTGTGATGACTCTCATTCTTAGTTCTTTTAAAATCAGGAAAGTGACGTAAGCATCCCAAAAGCCCGTAATTGGTGCGGAAACATATTCAATATAAAGTCGCAAGGAACTTCTTCCTATCACTGCCTTTAACGCAAATTTTGCGATCATGTTGGAAAGAACCACTTTGATCTTGTAAAGCAATGTTTTCAAAGCCAAAGTCCTGCGATTTAATCTTTGATAAGGATCAATTCCGAATAACCTGAGTTCGGGGTCAGGGATTTCGAGAGCGATCCGTGCCAGCATTCCCGGGATCGGAGTTACAAGTTCCGGTTCGTCTTCCAATTCTATATTTGCCAGTTCCGCTATCCGGAAAGATTCATATAACCCCAGTTTGAATAACAAATAAAATTCGATGACTGTGAAAAACAGAATTAATAATAAAACATAGATTATATGAATGATTTTCGATTCTAATTCGGATTCATTCGGTAGGGGGAGTAAAAAACTGGCATATACAAATAAAAACGAAGGCAAAAATCCAATTAGAAAAGACAGGAAACTTCCCCGCCAAATGATCCGATTCGAACTTTGCCGAAAGTTCAATTGGTCATCGGATTTTTTGCCCCTTTGTTTTTCTGCGAAGGAAAATAAAACCGTTCTTCCCCATTTTTCCAACAGACCGGGAGAATGAATTTTCTTTTGATTTTCCATAAGGGACTATATGGATTTTCGGGAAATGGGATTGCAAAGTGGATACATTTACTGAACTTCAAAGGCTTTTGCCGGGTTCAAAAGTAAAAAGGCGAACTTATCTGAAAAAAAAAGAGCGGATTCAGAGACGAAGTTGCGGGAAATCCGGTACTGTGTTAGGCGGTTGTTTGCAGCCCACGATCCTCACCCCCCAACCCTACACAGGGCGGGGGCTTTCACCACCCGCGCGCAACTTATGTCGCATTACCCTCGTATCTCCCGGATCATCTCTTTCGGGATCATTGGTACGTCCCCTGGGCCGACTAGAGGAAGATACACCAAAAATCTGGTTGAACCTGAGCCGGATTCCAGTTCGATCCTTCCTTTGTGTTTTTCGATGATTCCTTTTACAATTCCCAATCCGAGTCCTGTTCCTTCTCCTTGGTCTTTTGTGGTAAAGAAAGGATCCCAAATTTTGTCTTTGATGTCATTGGAAATTCCGCATCCGTTGTCTTCAAAGCCGACTAACACATAATCTTCGCCTATCCTTCGTGTGGAGATCGTGAGCCGGGGTTTTTCCGTTTTCTTCATAGCATGAAGCGCGTTTGTGATCAGGTTGGTCCAGACTTGATTCAGTTCGTCGATATTGCATTTGATGAGTGGTAATTTTTCATATCTACGATCGATTTCCACACCTTGTTTGATCTGACTTTGAACGATGATTAAAGTGTTTTCTATACCTTCATGAAGATCGGCTTCCGCATAAGAAGATTGGCCTAAGTGCGAATAATACTTAAGCGCTTTTACGATTCTTACCACATTGCGTATGGCATATTTGATATTTTTTACATTGCGATGAAGTCCGGCACTATTTCGCAGAATCTCATACACTTCTTTTCCACCTTCATTCCATATGGAAATCAATTCAGGTTCCAAATGTACGATGGAGTTTTCAATCAGAAAGGTGGCAAGTTCCGAAGCGTCTTGTTCCGGCAAACCCTTCTCGATAAACTTGTGTTTGGTTTCTTTTTTTAATTTGAATTTATCTTTGGGATCGATTTTTCCTTTCGATTCTTCCCGAATCAGACAATAAAGCACATCCATGTATTTTTTCAAAAGATCTGGGCTTTGAATCAGTTTGGTGAGATCCGCCAAATGAGAAAAAATATAAATCAAATTGGATTCCAGATTTTCAGCCCCACCGTTGATTACGCCAGCGGGAGTATTGATTTCGTGCGCAATTCCCGCAACCATTACACCGAGAGAAGCCATCTTTTCCGACTGAACCAAATGTGCTTGCGCTTCTTCCAACTCTTTTGTTCTTTCTCTGACTTTGGCTTCCAATGTTTCCGTAAGATGAACTAACTGTTGATAAATCATGGAATTGGACAATGACATGAGAGAAACGGAAAGAATTTCCAAAATTGTTTCAATTTCAGAAAGTCCATAACTATGTTTTTTTGTGTTTTTGCCCAATAGTATAAAACCTACCAGACTACTCTTCATTGCCAAAGTGGCAACTAACACGGAATTTGTTCTATCGAAGAAACTGAGAGCGGCGTTTTTGATTTTCGCATGATTCGGAGTTTTCTCATTTTCGAAATTTTCTTTTAAATGAATTCCTTCCCGGTCGGAAAGCCATAGCAAGAAGGGGTCATATACGGGAAGTGAGGAAAGAATATTCGAATTGGTTCCGTCGGGGTAGGGTCTTGGCCGAAAATTCCCTTCCTTTTCATCCCAAGTATAAACCAAAACGAATTCTGCAGGGATTTTTGCCGCAAGAAAGTTGGCGATCGTTTGGCTGATGATATCGGGATCATTATGAGAAATCAGATCTTCTTTAAATTTTTCGAGTGCAAATAGATTTTGTACCAGTTCATCCCGTTTCTTCGGTCCTTTCTCATCTTCCTTTGGAATTTGCGGACTGACATTGGCGGGGATTTCCGCAGTTTCTGATTTTTTCCCACTGAGAAAAAATCGAAAGATGGCTTGTATCTTCATGATGGTTCCTGATAACTTGAAAGAAGAACCTCACTCTACTAGGAATTCATCTTTGGGTAAAGAACAATTTACAATCGCACGCATCTTCGGAGCCTACTATGAGTTATACTCAAAGGACAGATTGTATGTTCGCGCCGTTCTCAAAGGCAAATTGAGATTGAAGAGCACGGAGGATAGACATCCGTTTGTAGTAGGGGATCTTGTAACCGCCGAGTCCGGTTACGGAGAAGAATGGATCATTCTTGAAAAAGAAGAAAGATCGAACTATCTTACCCGTCGAAGCGAACATGGAGACAACCACGTCCTGTGTGCAAATCTCGATCAAGTGGCAATACTAGCTTCCTATAAAGATCCGGAAACGAAAGATGGATTCATTGATAGATTGTTAGTTGCTTGTTATCATACTAAAATCAAACCTCTTATCATTTTTACAAAATCCGATTTGGTCGACCCGTCTCTGAAAAAGGAAAAGGAAGATTTTTATTCCAATTTGGGTTATGAGGTGATGAGTGTTTCCATCGAAGATGAAAATACTTTTCCTGTTTTATGGAAAGTTCTTCAAGGAAAGAAAACCTTCCTTTGCGGAAACTCAGGCGTCGGCAAATCCACCTTGCTGAACCAACTAACAAAGAAAAGTGTTCAAAAGGTTCAGAAAACGAATGAAGTCAGCGGTTCCACCAAAAAAGGAAAACACACCACCACAAACTCTCTTGCCGTGTTTTTAGAAGAAGATACGGTGATTATCGATTCTCCCGGTGTGAAAGAATGGGGAATACTTCATTTATCCAAGCAGGAGCTTTTGGAAAGTTTTCCCGAACTTTCTTCCGCAAAGGAACAGTGTTCTTCGCAGTATTGTTGCGATTTGGGTCCTGAGTGCAATATGGTTCGTTTTATGGAGAATGGCCTATTGGAATCACGCAAAAAAAGCCTTGAATCCATGTTCGAAAGTTTGGATAAACCCCATCGTGTGACCAGAAGGGACCATTGGTCCCAGGCGATTACAAAAAGATATTAGGTAAAAGAGTTGCAAGGCTCTCAGTTGTTTATTAAAATTAGGATGTTCTTTCGTTAGAGGAGGCGCTATGAAACTCATTCTTTCCCCCCAAAAATCCACTCTGGTCTTCGTGGCAATTTTTGCCATATTCAGTCTTTTTTGTCAAAAGGATTCCAAGACTTCCAATGTTACAACCGAACCGGAGTCTCCGGTCGAACGTGCTGCTGCTTTTGCATTTATCAAAGGTGATGTGATTGTATTGCGGGAAGGTGCGCAAATAAAACCGATCTTAGGTGATGTTTTGGCTGCAACCGATACCGTAGTAACAGGCGCAAACGGTGCAGCGGAAATTCTACTGGGAGAAGACGGCGTTTTGAAACTGGCCAAAAATACTTCTCTCAGTATTAATTCGGCTTTGAAAGGCCACGCGGAAGAACGCAATACCGAGGTGAATCTACAATACGGAAAATTGGTAACTGTTCTCAAGAAGGAACGTAAATCCGAATCCTTCCACGTAGTTACACCGACTTCGATTGCGGGTGTTAGAGGGACTTCCTTTTTGACCAGCGTGGAAAATCCAAGTTCAAAACCGGGATCGGTTCCGTGCAATGCGAACAACTGTGTTGTTAAATACGCAGTTCTGGACGGAGCGATCGCAATTCGAAAATCAAACTCTGAAAACGAATTGGTTTTGGATAAACAAAAAGAAGCTACCGTCGGATCCGATTCCAAGCTGAGTGAAAAACTTGTAAAACCTTTGGATTCCCAATCACTCGGAGAATTGAAAGAGATGCTCGTTTTTGAAAATACCAAGATGTTGGAATTCGAATCATTAGCCAATGAATTAAGATCCAATAACGAAGTACTGAAACAAATGGATGTAGGATCTTCTCTTGACGAAGTGGAAACTTCCGTTCGTAGAAAAGAAGCAACTAGAAATAAATCGGATGAAGTGATCACTACTGCAAAATCCGTAGAAGAATCCAAATACATCCAAAAAGATGTACAAAAAGATTCATTGAAATTACCAGCCAAAGAAGGTTTCGATAAGACTAGATGAGATTTATTTTAATAGCGGTATTCGCTTTTGTTTTCCAGGCCTGTGCTTCCGTTTCGCAAATTGAGACTTTAAATTCTTCAATCTCGAAACCGGTCTTCCGGAGCACGGAGCCTGGGCTTTCCGAACCAAACCCTTCCGGTAGAGACTACCGGGAAAGATTACTGATCAAACAGATTCCCCACTTTGCGATTGTTTGGCGGGAGCTTTCTCCCGATGTCAATCGGGAAGAAATCAATTTGTTGGAAGAGCGGGTTATATCTTCTCATTCTTCTTTCGGGAAATATATTTCCATTGACCCTTCTAAGATCGGGGACGGTGAGGTTTTGAAAGCAAAGGATATTGATGTGATTCTTGAATTGCAATTTTCATCCAACAAAGATGAAATTTCAGTCAATGTTCAATACAAAGATCCGGTTCTTTCGCAAAACTTCGGATCAACCTTTTACAGCTATCATCAGATTCACGATGAAAATAAAATCTCATCGAAAGATCAAAGAAAGACTTTGGAAATCTTTCAGGCAAAAAACAAATTGGTTCCTCTCCTTCCTGCAGTTTCTTCCTACTTATCCGAAGTTTCCGCTCCAGCAAATGATGAGATCCAAAAAATCCTGGAATCCAGTTTACGTGGAAAAGTTTCCGTTTTTTCGTCTTCTCCCGGCACTTCAATCATGTTGGATGGCAAAGAAATAGGCAAAGCTCCTCTGATCGATTATTCCATGTTAAATGGGAAACACCAACTTTCCTTTTCCAAACCGGGAAAAGATCCTATTTTCCGTTCTATTTTGGTTCGGGCGGGAAAAACCAGTCGCGTATTCCAGGAATGGAGTGATGATATTTCACAAGGAACTGTTCTATTGTCCAGTTTCCCGACGGGCTTGGATATTTTAGTATCCGGCCAGAAAAAGGGAAAAACCCAATACGCCGAGTCCGGCGTTCCTTACGGAAGTTATAGCGTACAATTCGTACGTACAAAAGAAAATAATAATTACGAATATGCAAGTTCGGAAATTTCAATCCGCCCCAAATCCATCGCAAGCCTCGCGCTTCCCATCGCTTTGGAAGAAGGTGCAGGTTGGGAAGCGGAAGAGTTCTGGGAAACATCCGGCGGCTCACCTCATTTTGTTGCCTCCTTCCCGGGCCAACTTTTATTCCAAAAAAAACAGGATCTACCCAAAGGATGGTATGGAGTTTTTTCAGAAGACATCATTCCCGATCGTGTGGAATCCAGCATCAAATTGGGACTTGCCGGCGAGTTAGGTGGAAAATTAGGAATCTATCTTACGGACAAAGAGGGTCATTCCATTCTTGTCGTTGTGGATAAAACCGATTTCCATTTGGTTAATTTTGCCAAAGACGAAAAAGAATCTCTTGTCAAATCTTCCTACCGTTGGAAATCGGAAGACGTTGAAAAGGGACGGGTTTTCCGTTGGGAAACAGATCCCGAAAAACAGTTGTTACGCGTTTATCTGGGGAATTCCCTGATTCAGGAAAAACCTTGGAATTTCAAATCTCTTTGGCGTATTGCCATCCTTACTCCTTCGGATTCCTTCCTTTCCGGAAATCCTGTGCGGGGTGTTAAAATTCATTATCCCGATATGGTGAAATTTGAGGAGAAAATCAAAAAATGAAAAACCCTCTCCTGTCTTTATTTATTGTTAGCTCTATTTTTTTATGGAACTGTCAATCCCGTGATTTTCGATCCGTTTCCGTAAGTGACAAGCTGGCGGATAAAGCAACCACTGTATCCGATAAGGAAAATCTGGAAGCTGCGAGATTGATCCTGGCGGAAGGGAATAACGATTTCCAAAAAGGCAAATTCGAAGAAGCAATCGCACATGCAAACGAAGCCAATGGAAAGTATGAAACTGTGGAAGCTTATTCGTTGCTAGGTGCCTCCAGATACCAATTGGGAGAATATGCGGAGTCCAAAGAAGCATATTCATTGGGTGAAAGATTGGATCCCAAAAATGAAAAATTACTCATCGGTTTGGGAACGGTTCAGTCTACTTTGGGTGAAAATGAAGATGCCACAGTCACCTATCAAAAGCTAGTTGATATTAAACCGGACGAACCTGTTTATAAATACAAGGTGGGGACTTTACTCAAATCGCAGAAAAAATACCAAGAGAGCTATGTTACTTTAAAACCTTTGGAAGAAAATAAGGATTTTCCTTACCCGGTCGAACTACTCAATCAATTGGGTGATGTTTGTTTGGAACTGAAGAAATACGACGAGGCGGAAAGTTATTTTGCCAAGGCGGAAGCGCTTCAACCGGATCTAAAATCCGCAGGACTCGCCAAACAATCTACAAAGATAGCATCTTTAATCCAAAAAGGAAATGATGCCATCTCCAAAAAACAATATGATCTGGCCATTTCCGAATATAAAAAGGCAGCCGACTTACAACCATCAAACGCTTCTCTCTGGACATTTTTGGGAAATGCTTATTTCTTAAAAACTTCGTATACCGATTCCGAAACCAGCTTTCGAAAAGCATTGTCGTTGCAAGACAGTCTTGCGGCTGCTTATCTCGGTTTAACCAATGTTCAAATCCGTAAAAAAAGTTTTTCCGAATGTTTGAAAACAACGGACATTGCTCTCAAAAAATCTCCACGAAATGCTGAATTGAAAAACAAACAAGGGATTTGCGAGTGGAAATGGGGCCAAACTCAGAAAGCCACTCTTAGTTTTCAGGACGCTTCCGTTTGGGACAAAAATTTCTTCGAACCGAAGTTAAACCTGGCATATGTACTTCTAGACCAAGGTAGGAACGCGGAAGCGATTGAAGTTTTGAAAAAAGCGGAATCGCACCCGCATGCCAATAAGGAAGACCTTAAGAAGGCTCTCTCGATTGCGGAAGCACAGTTGTTTATCGCCAATGGGGATCAATTTTTAAGACAAGGAAAAAAGAAACAGGCTTTGGAAGAATATGGCCGCGCACTTGGTCGTTCTCCTAAAGACCCTTCTCCGCATAATGCGTTCGGTCGCGCCTATTTCGTGTTTGGCGACTATAAAAAATCCGAATCTTCCTATCAGGAAGCTTTGCGCAACGATCCTGAGAATTTAGGTTCCGTTCAAGGGCTTGCGCGTTTGTACGCTAAAACAGGCGAATCTAAAAAAGAGAAAGAATACATCAAACGTTTGGAAAAACTTTCCGCAGATGATCCGTTCGCAGCCATCACACTCGGTAGGATTGCGGAGGATGCCGGTAAATACGAAGAGGCGGAGTCCACTTACCTCGGTTTGAAGAAAAAATTTCCCGACAATGAAGCTCTGAACTACCGCCTTGCAAGTCTCTATTACAAAAGGGCAGTCGAAGAAAACGAAAAAGAAAATTATTCGAAAGCTTCCGACTACATTCTAAAATCCAAAAAGTATTCCAAGGACATTCCGGAAGTAGTCCAAACGGAAAAGACGATTCAGGAGAACGCGCGTTTTGCGGAGATTCTTCCCTGGGTAGCGGAAGCCAATCGCCTTTATGATAAGAAAAAGTACGATGAAGCGATCGTGCCTTACCAAAAAGCTTATAATAAAATCCAAAAACCTTCTCTTCTTGTGAAAATTGCGGAATGTTATATGGCTAAGGGCGAGGAAGAAAAAGGAATCGCCATTCTGGAAAAAGCCGCAAAGGAAAACAAAGACAATGCATCTTCTTTTAAAGAAGGAATCTATGCATTCTTTTACAAAAAAGGCGAAACTTCCAAAGCTGAGGACGGATTTAACAATCTTTTGCGGGAAAAGCCCGATTCGTTTTACAGCTATTATATGTTAGGTCTGATTGCAATGAAAAAAAAGGAATACGAACCTTCCATTTCTCAATTGGACAAGTCGATTTTACTGAATGGAAATTTTGCTCCGGCAAATGTGGCAAAAGGACTTAGCTTATACAAACTGGGTCAAACCGAACCTGCCAAAAAAGAATTTGAAAAAGCACGTGTGAAAGATACCAACTTTTCCTTGTCTTCCTATAATTTGGCGATTGCATATTTTAACGAAGATTTGGTGAAAGAATCCAAAGCATTGCTTGAAGACTTAAAAAAGAATAACCCTGACTTTACCGACGGCGAATTACAACTAGCTTATATCTATTTCAAAGAGAATCGGTTGGATGATGCGGAAAAATCGGTTCTTTCCGTTTTAAAAGAAGAGAAATCGGCGGAAGCATTGTATGCACATTGGAGGATTTTGGATGCTAAATACAAACAAGATCCCGATGATAAAATCCGTTCCAAACGTAGCCAGGTTCAAAATCAAATTTGGAAAGAATATCCGGAAACAAAATACGCACGACTTCTTCCTACACAAGATATGGACGATGCACCGTTTGTTGTAACCGATTTGACTTTGGGCGGAACGGTAGTGGGGAATCCGATTCTTTATCCCAACAGGGTGATTGTAAATTACGGAACTGCTCTTGCCGGTTTGGATCGAAATACAAAAGAGCCTGTTTGGAAACTTTCCACTCCGGATACATTTGTTTATCTTGTTCCCAGCACACAGTTGTTAGCATTCAGAAGCGGGGTAATACAAAAAATCTATCCTGACACTGGGAAAAAAGGTATAACTCTTCCTTTACCGAATACTTATCCGATTTTACAAGCTGATCTAGGCGGCGATTCCATTCTTGTTTTGAATGAAAATCCTAAAGATAAAGAAAGGATTCTTTCTATTTTGGATTGGAACGGAAATAAAAAATCAGAGCTAAAATGGAAGGATTTGAATTCATTTGCTGTTACCAAATCGGGAAATTTGATGATCCTCAGAGAAAACAAAAAAGAGTTTTTGTTTTCTTCCACCTCTCTTTCCAATCTGAATTCGAATCCTCCGACAGCATCTTTACTCAAAAAGGATTCTAGTGATAAGGCCGGATTTTTAGGGTGTGTAACAAACTCCTGTTTGGTGAAGGTGGGAAATCAAATCTTTGAAATTGATTCCAAATCGAAACTGGGAGCACTTCCGAATGTGGGAAGTATTCGTGGATTTTACGAAACGGAAGACACTGTTCATATCAAAACGGAAGAAAAGATATTTGTCTGGAAGTCGGGTTTGAAATGGGCCGATTCTTATGCGAGCGACGCTGAATTCCGTTTCCCTGTAGGGGAACATATCGTGGAACCGAAATCCAAAGAACTCACTGTCAGCACCGACGGTAAAAAGAAATCCGTTCCTTGGAAATCGGAGAAAGACGGAAAACGTCTGACAACGATTACACTTAAATGAGGGATTTATACCTTGTTTCTTTCTAAATAATAGATTTGTTTTCCCTCGTTTCTTTTTTCCGTTTCGAAAAAAGATCGGGGGAACTCCGGTCGACTGAAAGAATATTCTTCCATCCCTTCCCAATTGAATTTGCTTGTTTTACGAAACAGAGAGATACATTTTCTGGCGTATGGACCGTAATCAGTTGCAAACAAAAGACGCCCGTTTGGTGCCAAAAGGGAATGAACTTCTTCTAAGAATTTCGGCTTCATCACTCTGTTTTTATGATGTTTTCTTTTCGGCCAGGGATCGGGGAAATTGATCAAAACAGTTTCAAACATTTCTTTTTCCAATAGCTCCGAAAAAAACCATTGGAAGTTGACCGTCATATAACGGATATTTTCCAAACCCAATTCTTTCCGTTTTTCTTCCGTAGCGATCACTCGGTCAATTTTCCGTTCCATTAATAGAAAGCCCGTAGTCGGATTTTCTTTTGCAAGTTCGATTGCTACTTCCCCCCAACCTGAACCCAGTTCTAGCCAGTAGTTTTTTATGTGGTCAGGGAAACATTTTTTTATGTCGATTTTTTTCCCCCACTCTTTAGGTTGCAGGAGATAGTCTGAAGAATAGGACGTTCGTAAGGTGAACTTCCATAGCTTTTGACGAATTTCAGGATTTACTAACAAGGAACTTACCACTTTCTACCGATATTTGAGTTTAGAATACAAGTTCTGAAAACAATCTTCACAGGAAACAAAGATTTCCCAAAGGAATGGAATGAAAATTACTCTTTTTGGTGTTCGAGGCTCGTTACCGACTCCTGTCGGGAAACGGGAACAGCAGGATAAACTGCTGAAGATCTTAAGACAAGCCAAAGCCGAGTGGACCAAAAATCCAAATGGTTTTTCCGAAGAGAAATTTCTGGAATCCCTTCCCATCCCCTTGGAACAAGACTTAGGTGGAAATACTACTTGTGTTTATCTGGAAGGAGAATCGGGAGAAAAGGTTATTTTCGACATGGGAACCGGGATCCGCGTCTTGGGAAACCTTCTTGCTCCTGTTGCATTCAACGGACAACCACTCGATATTAATATACTTGTGTCTCACACTCATTGGGATCATATCCAAGGTTGGCCTTTTTTTAAGCCGGCCTATTCACCTACTACCAATATTCATTTTTATTCTGCGATTGAAAACCTGGAAGAAAGACTTATCCGCCAACAACACCCTGAAAATTTTCCGATTACTTTCAACCAGATGGCTTCTAAAAAAGAATTTCATCTTTGGAAAGAATTTCAATCCTATGCGCTTGGGAATTTGAAAGTGATCCCTTTCGGACTCCGGCACCCCGGCAGTTGTTTGGGATACCGCGTTCGGGAAGGGGAAAAGAAATTTTTATTTTGTACCGATGTGGAATACAGAGAAGAGGACCGAAGCCAACTTTTGGAATTGAAACCTCATATTGCGGGTGCCGACTTGCTTGTGATTGATGCGCAGTATAGCACTGCTGAGGCGGAAAAGAAAATCGGTTGGGGACATACCGCTGTTCGACAAGCAGTCGAGTTTGCAGAGATGATGGAAATCAAATCGGTAGTACTCACTCATCACGAGCCCGATCATGAAGATACGGAAGTGGTTCGAATCATTTTAGAAGAGGGAAAACCTTCCAATCCTAAAAATATTTCGATCCATATCGCAAGAGAAGGAATGAGTTTTCATTTATAGATTTTTCTATGCCCAAGGTATTCGAAACCAATGGTTATAAGTTTTTCTTTTTTTCTAATGAAGGCAATCCTAGGGAACCAATTCACATTCATGTCAGAAAGGGAGAAAAATTGGCCAAGTTTTGGATTAAACCGATTGTCGCGCTTGAAGATAACTATGGTTTTAATTCAAAAGAATTAAATTGGATTGAAAATGAGATTGAAAGTAAGTTAGTATTGATTCAAGGTAAATGGAATGATTTCTTCGGTATCTGAAGCTAAAGCTCAAAAAATCTGGTTCGATGAAAATAATCTTTGGATCTCTTTATTTGATGGAAGAACATTATCCGTTCCTCTTGCTTATTTCCCTCGACTTCGCAAAGCGAATTCCGAACAACTTCATAAATTTGAAATTAGTGGCGGAGGAGTTGGACTGCATTGGGACGATTTGGATGAGGATATCAGTGTCCCGGGGCTTCTTCTTGGGAATGGCGATCTTTCACAACATCAAAAAAATCTTTAGTTAGATTCTTCCCTGGCCAAGCTGTACAATTCACTTCTCGTCCTGTTTCGGAATGGATTTAATACGGCCTTACATATGTTTGTTTTTCTATTTCTTGATAAAACGTCTGTGCAAATTTCCTATCTGTGCTGCGTTTTTTTCCCGTATGCCCGCCTTCTCGGCAAAATCCGGCCACTTAGATACTGTTTCCTCTACCGCTTTTATGATGGTACGGGGACGTTTTATATCTGCAAACTTAGCCGCTTCCAGTAAATCATCCAACGTGAAATGTTCGCGTTTTCCGTTGCACGACATCTGGTGTTGTTCTATAAATTGATTTCCCGGTTTATAACTAAAACAAATGTCGTAAGCAGGAGACAACTGCCAATTGCCATCTCCGAACATTAGGAAAGCATGGTTTTTGGTATGATCATCCTGATTGCGACTGCAAATATTGAATACCATACGGCGATACATTTCGGTCAGTGTATCTTGGCCTAGGCCCAAGTCCCGAATTGTCTGGAACAATCTTTCGTATCCATAACTACCCGGTGGATCACGATCGGCATGAACCATTCCTGCGAAAGTTAAAACATGCACTTTATCGTTGCCATTGACCCGATCGAACCGTTTTGTCATAAAGTGTGCTTTCTTTCCGTCTTTCAATAATCGACATTCCATCATATTGATTCCCGATTCATATGCCATCTCACTGTAAGCGAATTCAATTCGACCGATTTGGGTGCTGGTTGCATGTTCTTCATTTTCCATTTCATCGAACTTAATCAACCAGTGTTCGTAACCTTTTGGAACATTGGTTTGACCTGATAAAACATCTTTGGTCTTATTATTGATTGCTATAATCGCTTTTGCTTTTGCACCTCCGGCACTTGTGCCGACCGTAATAAGCGAATCTATCCCTTCATCCACCAAACTGGTATTTGCCGATATACGTTCATTCAATACTGCTTTAGCTACTTCGACCAAATCACTTACTTGTATGGGAATGGGTTTGTTTAATTTTCTGGTTTCCAAATCGGGCTCATATTCCAGTGCTCCCATTCCACGGGTTCCCACGTAACACAGTCGTTCCAATGGGTTCATATCCTCAAGCTTACGGCCATGTTTCGCCAGATAGGCATCTAACAACCGATTGCCGAATTTTTCCGGCAGACTATCGGCTATGACACCCGGTAGTCCTTTGAATGTTTTTGTATTTTTCAGTTCCGGGTATTGGAAAATTCGGGAGGAAAGAGGTAACATGAGAGGACTGATTTCATAACGACGGGACCGGATAAAGTCAGGGTCATATTCAAATAAAGCGAGTCCCCGGTTTTTATCCCAAACCAATCCTCCTATCCTCTCTCCCCATAAATTGACGGCAACAGGTTGTTCCATTATGATTTGCGCCGCCCCATCACTCTACTCATTGGTCTTTTGGATTCGAGTGACTCCTGGTTACCGGATTTTCTTTTTTTGGCAAGTTGCTCGATGGGGGATTGTATCGGTGCATCTAGAAGTGGCAGTAGCCAGTCAGTGAAGCCGAGCACGCGTGTAAGTCGAATCAATGTGGATAATTTCATATCGTTACCGGAGAGCGCGGCACTGATTGTATTTCGGTTCAAGTCGGCCAATCTGGCGAGATCTTGTTTGTCCTGTTTTGTTTGCTTCGCTCTTTTTTCAAGATTTTCGGCGATCGTTTGTAGCAGGGTTTCTATAGGTGCGTTACGGTTTGTTTGCATAGTTTGGTAGGCATATATTCAATTTTATTGTGAATATGCCTAGTATAGCAGGCATAAATAGTTAGTCAAACACTTACTTTATGCCTGGTAAACTAGGCATATCTTCTGTTTTATCTTAAATATGCATAGTTTAATGGGCATATTTTGGTTAATTCTAATTCAACATCTTTCATTGATTGATCAGATAATACGAATGAGTTCCTTTGCCTTTGCCGGACCAGGCCGCACAATTCACTTCCAGTTCTGTTTCGGAATGAATTTGATACGGTTTTGCGAAGAAGAGTTGGATAAAAAACCGTAACACCGCGGAGATATTTTCCAAAGCACTCATGCTTGCTATATTTTTTGTCCTGATCACATCCACATAACAAGAATCAGACTCTCCGAAATACAATCTTTCTTTTTTGGGTAAAGTGTAACCGGAAACGGGTTCCGTTTCTTCATTGATAATCTCTGATTTTGAAACGGTTCCTTCCAGGATCAGGTTTCCTTTTTTGGAAAGTACGGCAATCTTTCGAAAAAACCCACCGGGGATCTTTTCGTTTCCGATAAAGCCACCCGCAAAAATACGAGTTCCATCCTTTGTGATCGTTCGAACGATTTCCCATTTATTGGAATACTTATGCACTTCGTAATTGGTCAGCAGGTGTTCCATTCCACCTATCCCTTCCACCGCTTCTGCATTTCCATTGTGAATGATTGTTCCTTTTACTTTTACGAAAGAGAGAGGAATGTCCGCTTGAACAAATCGCCCATCCTCTGTTAGGTTTAGCCTCCCACCTGAGATGGCTACTCCCGTTCTTTGGTTGGGAAAAAAATCCAAATCAATCGTCCATTCGGGAAAAACCATATGAATGGAATATTTTCCATCCTTATAATCCATCCAGTTTTCTCCACTTTGTTGGAAGAACTGTCCCTTTTTCATTTCAAACTCATCTTGACCGAACTCTCTGGTAGAATAATAAAGAGGTTCGTTTTCATGTTTGATGATGGCACTGATTCCGTTGTTCTTTGTGCCCGGTCCGAAATTGCTGACCAAAAAAGTAGCAAACAGTTTGTAGGATGTATTTTGTAAGGAAAAATTCCAAGCTTGCAAGTAACCTTCTTCCGGATAAATTTGAGTTCGAAAATCGGAAGGAATTCCCAATCGGGCCAAATTGGTTCCGTCCGCATCCAATCGCCAACAAATCAGAAAAAGAAAACAGAGCCTGGAGAGCTTTTGCATGGGGCAAAACTCTCATTTTGATTTGGACTTTGCTAGTTTTTTTTCATTTTTAAGTAAGCAAGTGCTCCTCTTTTGTTGGTTCCGTATTTTGAGAAAACAAATCCCCCATGCTTGTGATGGAAAAAACCGGGTGATCCGAATTTCCGATCAAAACCATCCTGGATCTTTCTTCCGAAATCCCGTCGATATGGATCCAGGTATGGGGAGAAAAACTGCCTTCCGTAATGCAGGCTGAAACATAGTATTCATAATCCCCAATTTTTGATAAAAAGACTCTGATCTTTGCAGCAGGGCTTTCTACCAATGCCTGGCGGAACTTTTGTAATTTTGTATTTTGGATGTTGCAGACTTCGTAATAATGATTCAAAACCCTCAGGATATGTTGGAATTCCTCTTTTCGGCTTGTGAGCTCCCTCCAAAGAACGGTTTTCTCTTCGTGCATGTCTTTTACCTCATTTCAGAGGGGTAAAGAACTCTACCGATTGGCTCCCGAATTCGATTCTCACTTGAAAAAAAGTTTCCGTTCATAATCATGAACGAAACGGACATGCTGACTCATATTTTAGAAATATTTTGGATCGAGAAGCTTCGTTTTACCCAGTACACAATTAATAAAATCGCAAAAATCCCTGACTCGGAGTATGAGTTTTCTTCCGCCGACCGCCCCAAATCGATTGCCTGGGCAGTGGAACAAATGGTTGCATTTGATCGCAACTTTGCTTTCTATCTTCCTCTCTCTTTAAGGTTCGGGGCATTGTTTTCCTTCCCTCCTTATAAGGAATTGGATGTGGAAAAGGATGTGGAAGACATTCGGGATAAATTCACTCCTCCTGCATTTCCGCTTCATTTTTTAGATATTTCTATTGATTCCGCAAAATTATTAAATATAACAAATGTCAATGTCTCCAAGGAAAAATTGGTCAAGGACTGGCGACTAACTTTGATTAGGATTGAAGAGAGGCTCGCGGGTCTTTCCGAAAAAGAAGCGTTTAAAAAAAGATACGCCTCTCTTTCGGGGATTCATACTTTGCCCGGCGCAATCAACAATTCCACCGAGTTTTGTCATTTTCTTTGGAACAAACACGCAGCACCTTTTCTAGAATCATGATCGTAAGCGAAATTATAAATCAATAACAGCTATTAGGAGAGTTACATGGGAAAAATTAAAGTAAAAACACCGCTTGTCGAATTAGACGGTGACGAAATGACAAGAATCATCTGGAAAGAAATCAAAGAAAGATTCATCCACCCTTATTTAGATATCACACTTGAATATTACGACCTTGGCGTTGAATACCGGGACAAGACGGATGACCAAGTAACTGTCGATTCTGCAAATGCGATCAAAAAACACGGAGTAGGTGTTAAATGCGCGACCATTACTCCCAACGCAGACAGAGTAAAAGAATACAGCCTGAAACAAGAATGGAAATCACCTAACGGAACCATTCGTGCGATTCTGGACGGAACCGTCTTTAGAAAACCGATTATAATCAATAACATTCCGGCTGCAGTAAACTCTTGGAAAAAGCCGATCGCAATCGGTCGTCACGCTTACGGTGATATTTACCGTGATGTGGAAATGATCATAGACGGACCTGGTAAAGTGGAATTGATTTATACCGATGCTTCCGGAAAAGAAAAACAAAGATTGGTAGTGAATGAATACAAAGGACCTGGAGTTGCGCTTGCTATGCACAACCTGGACAAGTCCATCGAATCTTTTGCACTTGCTTGTTTCAATTATGCTCTTTCCGAAAAGATCAGCATCTGGTTTGCTACAAAAGACACCATCTCTAAAAAATACCATGCACGTTTCCGCGAAATCTTTGATGATCTTGCAGCAAAAAAAGACGCAGAAATGAAAGCTGCCGGCATCACTTACAATTATTTCCTAATTGATGATGCAGTGGCGCAAATCATGAAAAACGAAGGCGGTCAACTCTGGGCACTCATGAACTATGACGGTGACGTGATGTCCGATATGGTTGCTTCCGGATTCGGATCTTTGGGACTTATGACTTCCGTTCTTGTTTCTCCGGATGGAAAATACGAATACGAAGCGGCTCATGGAACTGTGACTCGTCACTATCGTAAATACCAAAAAGGGGAGACTACTTCTACCAACTCCGTTGCATCTATTTTTGCTTGGACTGGTGCTCTTGCAAAAAGAGGCGAGTTAGACGGAACCCCTGACGTAGTCAACTTTGCAGTGAAATTGGAAGAGTCCATCATTGAGACGATCGAAGGCGGAGAGATGACAAAAGATTTACTCTCTCTTTCGACTGCGGCTAAAAAAACAGAATTGGATACTTTCCAATTTATGGAAGCCGTTCAAAAAAGACTCGATTCTAAATTGAAATAAGAAACTTTTTCCCTACCTCTTGTTCCCTTGAGGTAGGGTACCTTCCTTTATAGGCTTTGGCAGTCTTGATTGCCGATCATGCGAAAATCCGGTCCAATGGGCAATTTGTTTTGAATCATCTGGAGGAAATATGAAGCCTTTCGCTTTAATCTTTGATAATCCTTATCGTGTATTCATCGGTGTATCTGCCGCAAAAAACGTGTTAGATGGCGTGTGCGAATTAATTATAGATAAAAAATAATACAGACAGAGTTCAATGTACAATCGATTTTTAGACTGGTTTATGGAAGAAAGCCGAAACGCTAAATCCGCTTCTTCCTATTTTAATTCATTTATTGAGTTTTTGATTCGGGAAGATTTCCGGATCATACGTGCGAGCATGGGAACGAGAACGGTGCATCCTCAGGTAGAAACAGTCACTTACCTTTGGGTCCCGAATGACAAATTGGCTATTTTTGACAATCTGGTAGGGGACCTTGCCGTTTCTTCACAGGTATTTACTTTTGGAATCGGCTCTCTCAAGGAAATCCGTTTCAAGCAAGGTACTTCCCGAACAGAGCCGTTCAAACTCAGCCCGATTTATCGTGTCTTACAATCTCAGAGAACTTACGTGTTTTCTTTTTTGGATTATCAGGAAGAACCTTTGCCTTATCCCATCCTGGAAGATTTGAAAGAGCATAAAGCAACTGGATACATAGCAATACCCGTGATAGAGGCTAGAAATCCGGTTGCATTTAAAAGTTTTGTGACGGATCATCCGGAGGGATTTACCCCTGAGAAGATCGCCTTTTTGGAAAAGGCAAGCAATGTAATGTATGTTAAATGGTCTAACTTTATGCGGGCGGAATTTACGGAGACCTTGCTCAGCGTTTACCTGGGAAAAAGGACGGGCTCTCTCGTTTATTCGGGCAAAGTTCACTTAGGAGACGTGGAAACTATGAATTCGGTCATTTGGTTTTCCGATATTCGTAATTATTCCGGACTCAGTGAGGATTTATCTCCGTCGGATATAATACACATGTTGAACGATTATTTCGGAGCCATTATCCCTTCCATTGAAAAAAACGGCGGGGAAGTTCTGAAAATGTTAGGGGATGGAATTTTAGCTGTCTTTCCTTTCGATGAAAAAAATAAGAAAAGAGTCCGAATGAAAGCTTTACTTTCTGTTCGACAGGTCTTTGATGAATTGAGAAAATTAAACCGAATTCGTATCAAAGATTCAAAGACCCCGATCCGACACGGAGTGGGACTTCATAAAGGACAGATTTTATACGGAAACATCGGGTCCAGAGAACGATTGGACTTCACAGTGATTGGAGAAGCGGTCAATCTTGCGAGCCGCATTGCAGGGATGTGCGGAGAGTTGAAGAAAGCCGTTCTCGCTTCCGAAGAATTTGTAAGTGATGCGAATATCCGATGGGAAGACATCGGCGAACATAAGTTAAAAGGAATAGCTATCCCGAAGCGGATTTTTGCGATTTCGGAAGAACCGAAAAGAATGTAATATTTATATGAATAGTAGTATCCTTACAAATATTTTAGAGTCGATCGATGCTCTTGTCTATGTGTCCGATATGGGCTCAGGGAAAATATTATTTGTAAATGAATATGGAAAATCCATTTGGGGAAATATCCCTTCCGAACTGGGAGAAAGCGAAGAAATAAAACCAAATTCAATCTCTACGCTTTTTACCTGGAATGCATCGATCTTAGGTTCGGAAACTGTTTCTTCCAGAAGTGAACCTTATGAACGTCAATTCGGTCCTGAAGGTCAATTTTACGAATGCCATGATACTGTGATCCATTGGGGTTCGGGCAAGGCACGACTCACTTGTGCGATCAATATACATGACAGAAGAGAACAGGAAAAACTGTATAAGACCGTTTTTCAGGCAGTGTCCGATTCTATTTTTATCTTAAGAGTGGAAGAGGACAGTGTATTTCGTTTTTTAGGAACCAATCCTGCTTTTCAAAATGAATGGCAATTGCACCAATCCAAAATTTTCGGCAAAACGATACATGAAGTTTTTTCTTCCGAAGTCGCAAATCATTTGTTATTGCAATGCAAACAATCCTTGGAAGAAAAAAAACTGATTCAGTTCGAATTGGAACATAGAATCACTGGAATTTTAAAAACATGGTCTGTCAAGATAACGCCTGTTATCGATGAATTCGGGGAAATCTCTCTTTTGATCGGCGTAGCCGATGACATTTCGGAAAGAATCCGTTCCGAAAAAGCCATCAAACAATCGCAAGATGATCTTAAAGAAGCAAATCAAAGGCTTTTGATTGCGATCGATCATTCCAATAAGATGGCGGATACGGCAAGGGAAGCAAGCGCTGCCAAAAGCGAATTTCTCGCCAATATGAGCCATGAAATCCGTACTCCGATGAATGGAATCATAGGAATGACCCATCTTCTTTTGGAAACCGGCCTCACTCAGGAACAGAGAAAATATTCCCAGTTAGTGAAGACAAGTGCAGAGTCCTTATTATCTTTGTTAAACGATATTTTGGATTTCTCCAAAATAGAAGCGAAAAAACTGGAATTGGAATACACTACCTTCCAGGTAGATAAAACAATCGAAGAAGTACTTTTCTTATTTCAACAGAAAACAATTGAAAAGATGATTTCTTTGAATTACGAATCCAATCTGGCCGAAGGAGAGAGTTTTCTAGGAGATCCAAGCAGGCTCAGACAAATTCTAATCAATTTGATCGGCAATGCGGTAAAGTTCACGAGAGACGGAGGAGTGACTATTACCGTTGAAAAGAAAGAGACTGTGGAGAACCGAACAAAGATATTGTTTTCCATCCAGGACACCGGGATCGGGATTCCTTCCCATGCGATTGACCAATTGTTTTCCCCTTTCCATCAAGTGGAGACTTCCACCACAAGAAAGTTTGGCGGAACTGGACTAGGCCTTGCCATTGCAAAACAACTTTCGGAACTCATGGGTGGAACGATCGGAGTTGCAAGTGAATTGGGAAAAGGTTCTACATTTTGGTTTACTTGCGTATTTGAAAATAATGTATCTCGTTTGGACTCGAATGATTCGAACGCCGAATCTAAATCTCCCAACCAATCCAAAAATGTACGTTTCCAGGGTAAAAAAGTTCTGGTAGCGGAAGACAATCCTACAAACCAAATCGTAGCTTTGGGTTTATTGAGAAAAATCGGAATAGAAGCGAAACTTGTAAACAATGGTAAAGAAGTATTGGAAGAATTATCCAAAAATAGGTACAACTTGGTTTTGATGGACTGTCAAATGCCGGAGATGGACGGGTTTGAAGCGACGGCTAGAATCCGTTCTCAGACTGAGGAAAATTTCCAAACGAATATTCCCATCATTGCACTTACCGCCTACGCGATGAAAGGTGATCGTGAAAAATGTATCAATGCAGGAATGAATGATTATCTTTCCAAACCGATTCAGCCAACCGAACTTGCGTTACTGATTGAAAAATGGTGTTGATCCTTAAATCCGATGGTATATGATTTTGACTCCGCCTGCTTCTCTGCCTTCGGGAGAAAAATTTTCCGCTACGATGAGGATTTGGTTTTCGTCGATTTTTTGAATCGTTGTTTTCCAACCCCATTTGGAATCGGAAGAAGGATCTTCGTAATGGCCTAAAAAGGAAATCTCAGTATCGGAATGTGTCCCTTGCGAAAACATAATGGCGGTTCCCATTCCGAAGCTTTCGATCCATGCGGATTCGAATTTTTTACGATCTATATGATATCCGTAAATAGCGATTCCTTCGATGGGATCGTCTCCGAAGCTACTTTTGTATTCATGCAAAATGAATCTTCCACCTAGTACAAGTTTCATGGTACCGGAAACGTCCGCTTCATTCGCAATTTTTCCCTTTTCGAATATGGTAAACATTCTTCCTTTCCACTCTCCCGCAAGAGAAGCCAGTTCTTTATGAATTCCTTCTTTTTTGGATAATTCGAATTTTTCTTTGCTCATAAGATCACACCTGTTTTTTACTGTTAGTTGAAAAGGATCACCAGGGAATTTCTTTTTTATCTCTGAAAAATTTACCTGTTGCTCCGGTCTCGGGCAATAGTGCCGCCCAAACAATCGTTTCCGCACCATGTTCGATTGTTCGTTCCGCACTTGGACCCCCCATATCTGTTCTCACCCAGCCGGGACAGACGGAATTGACTTTGATATTTCTGCCGATGGTTTCTTTCGAAACTATAATTGTTAGTGCATTGATTGCCGATTTGGAAATCCGGTAGGCAGGATAACCCGCACCCATATCCGACATTTGCCCCATCCCTGAACTAACATTGACAATGCGGCCATATTCGTTTTCTCTCATCATAGGAAGAAATAACTGACAAAGTCGAAGCGGGCCGACTAGATTGGTTTCCAGTGTTTTCGCAGTTTCTTCTCTGGTAGTTCCGCTGAAACCGTCATGATCCAGATAAACCCCCGCGTTGTTGATGAGTATGTCCAGTCTCGCGTAAGTTTTTTTGATATAATCGAACAAACTCAATACGCTTTTCTCATTGGAAACATCCAAAGGAAAAAAATCCGCCTTTCCGCCGGAGCTTATGATCTCTTGTTGCGTTAGCTTTCCTTCCGTTTTGTTTCTGGAAGTAACGATGACAAAGATTCCTTGTGCGGCAAGATCCAGTGCCACTTGTTTGCCTATCCCTCGGTTGGATCCTGTTACGAGTGCAATTTTTTCTTTCCGATTCATTTTGTCTCCGGGTTCGGATTTTTCTCAGATTAAACCGAAAAATTAGGAAATACAATCCGATTTTTCCATTACAAGAATGAGGTTCCCGGTTCCATTGGGAAAATTCTATGACATCTACGGCTTCTTTTCCGATTCAAATTCGCTGGGCAGACATTGACCAAAACCATCACCTAAGACATTCCGCATATTACGACTTCGGCGCGATTGCGAGGATTCAATTCTTAGCGAACTACGGTTTGACAAGTAGCAAGTTTACGGAACTGAAAACAGGACCGATCCTATTTAGAGAGGAAGCGATTTTCAAACGGGAAATCCATTTTGAAGATAAGATTACGATCAATGCGGTTTTGACAAAAGCAAGACCTGATTTTTCAAGGTGGAGCATTCAGCACAGTATCATTAAGAATGAAGATATACTTGCCGCTGTGATCAATGTAGACGGTGCTTGGATCGATACTGAAATTCGAAAATTAATGGTTCCTAGCCAGTTTGTAAAAGAGGCTTTTTCCAAATTTCCAAAAGCTCCTCAATTTGAAGTTCTGGACTGAAGAATCGATTATTTGTTGTTAGTTTGTCCGGATTCATAAGAAAAGTTTTTATCTTTTCCACACATTCCCGGGTAAAGACAATCGGTTTTCTCCAAATCTAATGTGAATGATTTTGCATCCGCCTGCTTGATTTTGGTGCCCTGCCAAAATACGGACGCATCATCCTTTGCATAATCCGAATCCATGGAAATTTTAGAATCCAACGGATTGGGATAAATCAACGGTTTGAAATCTTTTGCGTTACAGGAAAACGCATGCACTGTTAAGGTATTAAAATAATAACATCTCTTTTTATCTTTCGCGTAGTTATCGTATAACAGAAATGTTCCGGGATCGGCATCCTGAATTTTTTCCCCTTTATAATAAATGGATTTTTCCGTTTTGATGATGTCGTAAAAATTCGAATCCAATACCCGGATCGAATCTTTATCGACTTCTTCCAATTTGGTTCCTTCGTAATATAAGCGCCTTTCATCGGTTCCGTAGGCGGTATCGATCTCTCTGTTTTTTAAGATTTGAAATGTTTCCGGATCGGAATCTTCCAAAGGAACCAAGGCCAATTTGTCTTCCGTCCAGACTTTCAAATCCAAAGGAATAATGATGATCCAGGCTTTCGGAGAATTGGTTTTTAATTCCGTCCTAGTGGAAATATAATACACACTCTTCTTGTCTGAAAAATAGGTATGATTCAAAATCCGAAAGGACTTAGGATCTATATCCGCCAATCGGTTTTCCTTGTAATAGATATGATTTTTATCTTTGGCAAAATACCGATCTAAAATGGCAAATCCTTCCCTGTCCGTAGTATCAATCTTATGATCTTCGTAATAAGGAAAAAACCAATATTTATAATGATAACCTTGGGAGCAGGATAGAAACAGAAAAACCAAGATCAAATAGTGTTTTCCGGTTATCATTATAAATTTTTCGTAAATAAGCGACTTTTGCCCGTGCTTGCTTACTTAAGTTTGGCCAAGTCTTTGATCCATTTCGCGGTTTCGCTTTCGATAAACTTTTTGTCCGTGATGACCCATTTGGACATGAGTACATGCATTCCGTCTTCCACTCTGACTTCCCGATTCAAGGGATTCGGATTTTTATCAGCACCAAACTGAGTAAAGGCGGATCTCATTGCTGAGACGCTTGCGGTAGGATCCTGTTCCGTTTCAGACTTATAATAGTATAATAGCAATACCGGACTTGAAATTTTTCCGAATACCTCGGGGACTGCGGCATAATTTTTCAAATCGTTTACACCAACTAACGCTGAGTAATACTGTTCGGGATACCAATAATCGTTTCTTTGCGGTAATACTTTCGGATTGTCGTTATGACTTGAATTTCTGATTTTGCCTTTCAGTATATGTACAAGGGTTAGGCCGCCCGGGTAATTGTACAAACCGAGTCCTCCCGCAGTAGGGGCGTAGAAAGGGTTTCCGAGTACGAGTCCGTCCACTTCTTCGGGAAATTCGGAAGCAAGCCAAGTCCCGAGTAGTCCTCCGAGAGAAGATCCGAATACAACCACCTTATCTCCTTGGCCCTGCATCATATGCAATGCTTCACTGGCCGCATCCAGATAGTCCGAAAATTTTTGCGCCGCTTGATCTTCCTTGTTAGTCCCATGGCCGGGAAGTCGCAATAGATAGGTATTTGCTTTGAAAGTTTTCGCCAATTTTTCCATCACTTCTTCGCCTTCCGCCCGTGAGGCGCCAAAACCGTGGATGTATAAAAAAGCCAAAGGAGTTTTTTTACCGAAGCTGATATATCTTTCTTCGTTGCCCGGTCTGTGTCCCTTTTCCTTGCTCAATCGGAGTTTTGATTGATAAAATTCTTCAAAACTGATTTTGGGTACATCTTTTTTGGGGGTATAATCCGGCCTCCCGGCACAAAAAGAAAAAATGACAAAAACGGCCGTTAGTGTGACAAATCGGAGAAAAAATCTTTTCCTGGAAATTAGAGCATTCGTAGCATTCATAACTGCCATAGGGTCTCTCAGTGTCAAATTTCTGTAAAGACGGAAAAATTGTGGAAATTTGTGTCAATAGAGAATTCCGTTCTCTTTAGGTTTCTGTCAGGAAAAATCCTTTGCACGAGAGAGCGTGTACGAAAAAAGGTAGTAAATACCCCATTCGCTAGAAGGAACATCCCTGAATGTATACCCAATTCACTGAACAACAACTGGAAATCAGAGACTTAGTTCGCAATTTTGTTAGAAAAGAAATCCCTCATGAAGTAGCTTTGCATTGGGATGAAAAAAATGCCCATCCTACAGAACTCATTAACAAAATGCGTTCCGAACTTGGAATCAACGGTCTAGTTATCCCGGAAGAATACGGCGGATGGGGACTAGGTGCTATCGAACAGTGCCTCGCCATCGAAGAATTATCTCGCGGCTGCCTCGGAATCTCTCTTGGATTCGCTTATACCGGTCTAGGAATCCTTCCTATTTTGAAAGGTGCCACTCACGAACAAAAATTAAAATGGCTTCCTCCTATCGCTGATGGAAAATTCGGAGTTTCTTTCTGTTTGTCCGAACCAGGTGCCGGTTCCGACGTTCCAGGCATGAGCACTCGTGCTGAGAAAAAAGGGGACAAATGGGTCATCAATGGTGCAAAACAATGGATCACCGGTGCTTCCGATGCACAGGCATTCACTGTATTCGCTTATACTGACCGCAATCGCGGAACTCGCGGAGTATCTTGTTTCTATGTTCCAAGAGATGCAAAAGGTTGTATCGTTGGTAAGAAAGAAGACAAATTGGGAATCCGTGCTTCTTCCACTCACCAAGTTATTTTTGAAGATTGTGAAGTTCCTGAAGAGAACCTGATCGGAAAAGAAAACCTTGGATTTGTTTACGCACTTCAAACATTGAATGCTTCCCGTCCGTTCGTAGCGGTTATGGGTGTGGGTGTGGCGCAAGCGGCACTTGACCATGCAGCACGTTACGCACGTGAAAGAGAGCAGTTCGGAGTTAAAATCTCCACTTTCCAAGCAGTGCAACATATGTTAGCTGATATGGCGATCAAAGTCGAAACTGCTAGAGAGATCACTTACAAAGCAGCTCGTTTGTCCGATGCAAACGATCCTACTTTGCCGAAATATTCCGCAATTGCAAAAGCATACGCTTCCGAATGTGCGATGCAATGTGCGACGGATGCAGTTCAAATCTTCGGTGGATACGGATACACGAAAGAATATCCTGTGGAAAAACTAATGAGAGATGCTAAGATTCTTTGTATCTTCGAGGGAACCACTCAGATCCAAAAGAATGAAATTGCCGCTTATGTAATCAAAGACGCAGCTTCCAAAAAAGAATAATATCTTTCAAAGAAAAGCTCGTCTTTCTTAACAAAAAGGCCGCTAGAACACTGAACAAAGTGTGGTAGCGGTCTTTTTTATTTCCCAAACCTTCCTCGGGGTCATTTAAACCCTTCTTTTGGCAATTTCGACAATATGATTCTTTGCTTGGTTCTCTGCATATATGGTTTTGCGTTCCTTTCTTTTTGAAAATAAAACTAACAATGACAATACGGTAAAAATTGATTACTTTCGGGAACTTTTATGAAAAAGATAGGTCTAGTACCAGTCAATTGTTTCTTGTTTCGGTAAATTGTTTGGAAATTTATTTCCTAAGGATAATGAATACTTAATAGAGAAAATTATTTATTTTTTCGTCTGAATGGAGTAGATCTAAGATTTGATATGAGTAGTTAAAGTATTTTACAAATATATACTAACTCCGGTAAGGTTTTATGCAATTAAGCGTTTCTAAAAAGTTTTGGGCAGTTGTTATCTTCCTCTCTTCGGTAATTGTCGTTTCAAATATTTTCATCTTTTCCTCCATCCGGGAAATTACTTCCGAATATAGAGTATATCTGAATCTAAATCAGCAACAATTGATTTTGGTAAGAATGAAATCCAACTTGCAGAACAATATCCGCGATTATTTGGAACTGATGATTACGAAAGATTTGAAAAGAAATGAATTGATCAAAGGAAAAATCACCCTTAGGAACAAAGATAATGCAGAACAGATTGCACGTTTTAAAAAAGAACTGATATTTAACGAAAAGGATCAAACCTTTATCGATACTCTGTCTAGAGTGCGTTCCAATTATTTAAAAAATCTGGAAATCCTGATTCAACTTGCTTTGGAAAATAAAAACGAAGAGGCTTATCAGCATTATCTAACTACTACCGAATCCCAATTGCAGGCGTATACGGATGTTCTCGATGGAGGCTTAAAAGAAATTTCCACTCAAATCGACACTATAGGAAATCGCCGCTTATCTTTGCTGGAAAGCAACTTGATTACAAACACAATCCTAATGGTGTTTATGACATTTATTATTTTTTTTACCGGACTTTATTTAAGAGCTCTTGTCATTCCTCCTCTTTTGGAAATGCTCCGTATCGTGCAATCCATGGGAGAGCGGAATTTTAGTGACCGGCCAAGCGAGAAGTTGCTAAAAAGAAAAGACGAATACGGAGAATTGGCAATCGCTTTCGCCAAAACAAATCAAAACATCAAAGATGTGTTAATCAGTGTTCTGCGATCAGCGGAAGAAGTCGCTGCGTCTTCGGAAGAGCTCAGTGCCAGTACGGAAGAATCAAGCAGTAGCAATATGTTAGTCGTTAATTCCGTGGAAACCGTCGATTCACAAGCCAAACAAGCATCCGTTTCCGTCGAAGAAGTGGTAGTCCTTTCCGAGAGAATACATAATGCGATTCAGGATATTTCCACAGCTATCAAAGGAATCGTATCCATGTCGGAGAGAGCATCCAAAGCCGCTGACTCCGGTTTTGTCTCGATCAATCAGGTTCTGAAACAAATGCAAAATATTGAAACGGTTGCGAGCAAATCCAACCAATTGATCGAAACACTCGGCAGGGAATCCCAGGAGATAGACAATATAGTCAGTGTTATATCACAGATTGCGGAACAAACCAGTTTGCTTGCTTTGAATGCTGCAATCGAAGCGGCAAGAGCTGGAGCAGAAGGAAAAGGTTTTTCCGTTGTTGCACAGGAAGTAGGCAGACTTGCGGAACAGTCCAGGAAAGCAACGGATGGAATCTCCGAGCTTGTGAAAAATTTTCAAGACATCATTCATTCCGTAGTGAATGAAATGAAACAGGAAGTAAAAGAAGTCAAAGAAGGTTCCGCACTTGTAAAAATATGCGGTGAAAATTTTCAAACTCTCAATTCCATCGTGCAAGACGAATCCGGTCAGGTACAGTCCATTAACGAATCGAGTCGAATGATCGTGGACTATAGTAACAAGATCATTACAGTTACGAAAGATGTGGAAGGCATTAATCGAAAAATCACCGAACAAACATCAGGTGTATCTTTGGCAACTACGGAACAAAAAAGTGCCATAGCCGAAATTGCGGAAGCAAGCCAATCCTTGTCCAGAATGGCATACAATCTAAAAGACGTTTTGTCCGAATTCAAAGTATAACAATGGGCGCCCGGGCGGGCTGCTACGGGGTGCGCTGACGCTTCCGCCAAACTTCGTTTGGCCGCGTTCGCGCCCTCGCATCCCTGGCGCGGAATAAAACATAAAAATAATTTATTGCATCCTTTTCGTAAATTTTTGTTAGTCGAAATGAATTGACGTGGACGCTCGTGCCTATTTACATCGATTAGAATTTACAAATGAGGAATACCGAATAATGAACAAAAGGTATGTATATATTTCGATTTTAGTTAGTGTTTTGACAAGCTGCGCCATGTTTCGCGAAGGGTTACAAGAACCTAAGTCAGGTACGATCGAAGTGGCAAAACCCGCTTCCAAATCTTTAGGGATCAACACAGTGGGAAAATGGGTTCACAACAACGGCAATTCGGAACTTATGCAAGCTCAGTTTCTCAAATATTGGGAAGAGGCTGCGATCAAGGAAGGAAAAGGTTCTTTGTTATTCACTTCGGTAGAAGCTCAATTGCCGAAATCCGATTACACTCTGGACTTGGAAGTATTGGAGATAGGTGATCCGAATATACCGATGGCACTCTTGACTGGGCTCACTCTTTATGTAATTCCTTCCTACGTATCCATCGAGTGGAAAGTAATAGGTACATTCAAAAAAGCGGGAAAGGTAATAGGGGTTATAGAGAAGAAAGAAAAATTGACTTTATGGCAACAGATTTTCCTCATCTTTGTTATGCCGTTCAAATTTCCTGTTTCCGTAGCAAACGAAACAAGACAGGATTTATTTTTCGCTGTTTACAAAGAAGCAAATCAAAAAGGATTTTTTAAATAAGAAATAGGGATCAATTCGATCCCTGCTTGCCCGTCATAACAAAGTTATGCGGGCGAGAGATTTGTAAAAACAATCGTTTCGATCTAAAGCGGATCTGTTTCAGGAACGACTGTCGGACCGTTTTCCTGATTGGAATTCAAAGGTTTTGCATTTTCGTTCGTATTCGTAGATGAGTTATTGTTCTGAGGAATGTAGGGATCGTTAGTGTTTGGGTCGGAGGAAAAAGGATTTTTGAATCCGTCCGCACTGTTCAACCAGGTATTGTCCTCTTTCGGTTTGTCTTCACTTGGAAAACTATCGATCGGTCGGATGGTAATGGATATGTATTGAATTGCTTTTTCGTCTTTTGTCGGATCCAAATAGGCGAGGCTATCGTTTCTCCATCGGTAACGGGCCCTCGGCTCCATTCTGAATGTTTTCATAATCAGATCCAAATCTCTTGCATAAACTCCGTATTGTTTTCTGGGAGTTTTTGCCTGGATCACATAATACATGTTACCTTTTTTGTGAAACAAAAACCGATTGGAAACGATGACTTTGTTTTCCACATAATGAAGAACTAAAAATACGGTTTCATCGAAACCGGGAATTTCTTCTTCCAGGCTTTTTTCCCGAACCACTTTCAGGTCCGGGTATTTTTGCAAAAATGTATCAATCGATTCTTCGATGAAACGATCCAGATCGTAATCTTTGGTTCTGCGAACCACATCGATTTGAAGGATTGCCTCTCTGTTTGCTTTCGCAAATTGAATTCTGGCAGTATCGTGGTTGCGAAGCACTGCCTTCGACCAACCTCTCGGGTATTCAAATGCAAATCCCAAAGAATCTTCAATCCAGGTTCCTGCGAAAACTGGAACACTGGAAACTAGTAGCAAGGTGGTGAGAAAAACGCGCGCATTCATCATATTTAATATCGGCCTATTCCCTCTCCATTATTTATACTGGGTTGTACCTTTTCGCAAGTCCCATTTCGGGATTAAGTGCAAATCCCTCCAAGATTCCTCGGAATAAGCTTCAATGGAATGAAGTAAGGGCCCCAAAGGGGATTCATGGTAGGGGAGTCCTTGCCACTTTCGAAGAATCTTGTAAAATAAATCAAATATAGGGATAAAAATAGGAAATACAGGTATGCCCAGGATTCCCCATCTCGGTTTTCTATGAGTTTTAAATTCTTCAATTACCTGTTGGATGGTAACGGATTCAGGATGGGATATGACATAAACCGGTCGGATGGAAGCACCGGTTAATACTCTTTCAATCCAAGCTAAGATAGCAAGATTCAGATCTTCTATATGGATGATCGATTTCGGGCTTTGGTTTTTGATTTTTGGATAAAATCCCTTTTTATACAAAGAAAACAATTTTTGTATGAAACTTTTCGAACTCAATCCATAAACGGATGCTATGCGAAAAATGGAATAAGGAATTCCTGCGTTTCTAAGATATTCTTCCGCAGCGATTTTCGATCTTGCATATACTGTGGAACCTAACGTGGGACTGGTGGTATAGATCGGCTCTTCCTGTGCTCCGTATACGGATACGGAACTTGCGAGTAACATTGCTTTGGAATGTTTTTCTTTTGCGAGCGCAGCCAGATGTTTGGTGGATTCCGCGTTGATCGTAAAAAAATCCTTTTCGGATAATTTTGATCCTGATACTGCGCCTGCCAGATGTACGATTAAGTCAATAGGCTCGGTAATCTTAAAATCTTGAACCGATCGAATTTCAGTTAAATCCCTTTCGTAAAATTTGAAATTTTTATGATGTCGAATGGTTTCCGAAATCCTTCCGTATTCTTTGCCTATGGCAATGATTTTGTATTTTTCTAAAACGGATTCAATGAGTTTGCGGCCTAGAACTCCCGAACCTCCTGTAATTAATACATTCATCTTTTTCATAGTATCATTATAGAAAATAAATTTGGGACCAACCCACCACGGCTCCCAATGCGGCACCTACAAGAATCAATAACATTTCATCTTCCTGAAATGCTGATCTGAGTATCGATTCGAATTCATCGGGAGGCAAACTTGCCATTCTTTCTCCCATTGTTTTTTCCAACTCCATCGCCTCTCCCAAATAGGCTTCCAATTCGGAGGAATTTCGAATGGCGGTTTCTGACATAGTCTTTGCGATTTTTTCTTTCACAACTTCATAATTTTCCCATCTCCCCGAAGCATAAAGAATCGGTTTTGCGAGAGTTGTGATATTATCGACTTGTTTGAGGATTGCCCTGCGAATGGTTTCTAAAATTTCAGCGGCAGCTTTTCCAAAAACCAGTTCTTCCATAATATTTTTAGGCGTGAGTATTTTTTCTGCAACTAACTTTGCATAAAGTAGAGAAACCGCTCTTTGGCGTTTCAGAAAAAGACCCTGGTAAGTAAAGATTCCCAGGATTTTGGTAGGGTAGAGCGGTCTGAATATCATCTCCAATGCCAAATAATTTGTCAGATAACCGACGATCACACCTTGCAACGGTAAAGTCCACCAAATGGGAAAATACATCCAAATCACCATTTGAACCAGGCCGAGCAAAAATCCGAAATAGAATCCTGATCTTTCGATGAATTTGAATTCAGGCGCGCCCACTTCCTGAAAAAGTTCGACCACCAAACTCACATTATCTCCTGAAAGTTTTTTCAAAACCAATGCTTTTACATCGAATAAGGAATCGATATCCGCCTGGAGTTTGCGGATTACATTTCGAATGGTAAACCCTGTTTCTCTTTTTACTTTATGGTAAATTTCTTCTTTTACGAGATCCGGCAACATAGGCCAGATTCGGGAATCCAGGCTTTCGGCAAATTCATGCATGGATTCTTTTATGGAGGAATCAATCGAAGGTAAAAATTCCTTTTCGGCGCGGACCGGATCTACTTTTAAAAACACTTCTTGAATATTTAACAAGCGTTCCGTGATTACATCTACGGACTTGCTTGCCATTTTATGTGCTTTTCTGGGAATGATTCCCTGCCATCCCAGGTAAGGAGGGATTCCCCAAAATTTGAGTGGATAGAATGTCATTTTCAGAGCAAGCCAATTGGTCACCCAGCCTACAAATCCATAAGTGAACGGAATGCATAATAGTTTCAAAGTTTCCAGGCTCACTAGTTCGTGCGGCATTGTGGAATCCAATGGATGGGGGATTTCCTATAAAGAAATCTATTTCTCATCTCCATTTACGAAAAAAATCGTAATTTTTATACTCAATGCGACATATTGCCGGCAAATATTTGACACAAAAGACAAAAATTGTTTGTATTTTGTACAATTGAAACTAATATCTACGCAGAAACGGAAAAGTAGCGAAATTCCGTACTTCTGAATTGTAAAAGAAAGCGAATATTTTGAGGTGAAATTTTATGAACAGACGAGGGATTTTTCTACTAGTACTTACCCTCTCTTTTTTGGTTGTTGATTGTTCTAAAAAGTCCAAATCAATGCCTTTTTGGTTTTTGCTTGGCTCGGGCGGAGCAGGCAATGCCGCAGATTCTTCTGCAGGAGCTACTCCTGCCGATTCCAATGGGGTTCCTCTCCCTGCATCCAGTGATTCTACCGTTCCTTCCTCCTCCGGAGGAGTTCCTGAAAATCAGGCGGAACAGGAAGTTCCTACTTCAGGCCCTGCTAAAATTACAGGAATCATTCGGCCTGTAGTTTCCGGTACGACTGCTACGGACGTATGCGGACAACCAGGTGCACCTTCCGCACCCAATTGTCTGGATTTAACATTAATTAGTGTTAGAATTGAAGTCGCAAATGGAAATTCATACACTTTAGTCGCTTCTTCCAATGCCGAAGCGGATGGTAGTTTTACCATCGATGTGGACAATCTCCCCAATAATAATTATAGAGTTTTGATCAATACCGGCAACGGTTTGAATTACAGTTATCAGGATTTTTCCTTTGTTTTCGATCCTACTCAAAACGGTTATACCTTGGTTGATGTGGGAGACTTGAAAGCGGAAAGATTGTATTATACATCCGGTCCGGCGCTCATCACAGGATCTATTTCCACTCCCGGTTTTTCCGGAAACGGGGTAACTGTTCCCAGCGGGCCTTTGTCCGGGATAACCGTTGTTTTACGAGATAACGAAGGGAATGCTGTAGGAACTACCACAACTGCTGGTGACGGAACTTTTTCCTTTAGTATCCCCAACTTACCGAATGGAAATTATACAATCGAATACCAAGGCTCCTCCGTTACCTCAAACGGCCAGCCTTACGCAAACAATTCCGATACAATTCATTTTACATTTCAAGGAACAAATCCTTCCGTTACTACTGTCGTTGCCTTGGGAGAAACAACTCTTCCTTGGATGGCGGCAACGGATAGTAGCCTAACTTTAAACGGTTCGGTGATCAACGGTGCGGTTTCCGGAGATTCCGGAACCTATTTTACGATTAAAATCAAAAACGAGCAAGGTGCTGTCGTTGATTCTACCAATCGTTCGGGTAATGGATCCTTTCAATTGACTGCTTCGGGATTGCCCAACGGAGTTTATTATATCGAGGTCTCCGCGAACAATTTTTTCACAGTGTCACAATCCTTTTTGTTCACTGCGGCACCGGACGGGGGTATGAAAAATATCACTCTCCCTTCCCCTATTGGAATCGTTGCCCGTCCTTCCAACGTGGTAGGTTTTGTAAGAGACGGAAATTCTAACCACATTCCCGGTTCCGTCATCAACTTCAAACCGGATCGAACACAAGCCCCTTCCAATTTGGTATATTTGACCGGTGATCCTCTGATCGGAAATGCCGCCAGACTTTGGATTCTTGAATCTCTTTCTGCAGTTGCAGGTGTTAATTGTGCGACGAATCCAAGCGGGTCCCCTTCCATTTGTTCCTGTGCGATTACTCCGACAACGTCTTGTTTGGTGACAGTGCAAGGTTCCGGTCCGTGGAATTATTCCACTTGGGGTAACAAAGTTTATGAAGTCCGCCCGTCCGACAACCAAGTGTATTTTACCGCAGTAGCGGGAAAATGGGCCTACTATATTTCAGCTCCCGGTTTTGAAAACTGGTGCGGTGGGAACGCACCTCCTTGTTCTTCCAGCCCCCAAACCATTACTCTCAATGGAAACGACCATAACGCCGGTAATGTGTCCATGACTTCGATCACAAATAGATCGCAGATTGCAGGAACGATTACTGTCAGAGATAGCGCACCTACCAATCCGAGTTTATATTCCAATCAAACAGGACTTTTTGCGGTTCTTTTGGGCAATACGACAACCGGCGGGCAACCGTTGGCACATATTGCGGTAACATCCGGTGGAAGTTTTGCTTTTAACGGTTCTTCTTATGTAGTTACACTTCCTGCTGGTTTGACTTCGGATACGGATCGGGTTGGCTATGCTTTGCAGACTTTGAAAGCCGGCGGGGCAAGCACGCTTGCCAATGCGGATTCGATCGCAGTGGATAATGATCAAAATGCATCGATTGATGTGATTGCAACCAATCAATACTATTTCCGCCAGTCCTCCTTTCAACTTGTGGTAGTTGATACAGTCGTATCTTCACCTAGAGCTAGTTATCTGGCTGCCACTTCTTTGAGCGTGGACAATTCCAATGTGGCAACCAACCAATACGCTTCGACACCCGCTACATTTACATTGAACGGAATCGCAGTTCATAACGTTCGGGCGACTATTTCCGGAACGGTAACGGATGCGATTTCTACCAGCGCTGTGAGTGGAGCCACTCTGACGCTTGGTAGATTTGATTCCGGAAATTTTGTCGCCGATGTTAGGCGGGATTGTTCCGGGGGATTTGTGAACGATTCCTGTACTGTTGCTTCGGTTCGGACCGCGGGACAAGACCAGGTGATCGGATCCGTCACTTCGCAGTCAAATGGCAGTTATGCGTTCTCATTTGTTCCGCAAGGAGCATACACGATTCGAGTGGAAAAAAACGGCATCGTTACTTACTTTCCCGTAGAAGTGGGAAGTGGAGGAGGAACGGTTTCCGTAAATACTCCTGTGATCACAAATGACGGGAAAGGTCATCTTTCCGGTTCTGTCCGTACACCGGGGGGATTTTCATTTTCCGGAACTTATTCTCTTGAGATTGTCGATCCGAATACGGGAACCATTCGTCCGACTGCGGGAGTTCAGCCTGCTTCCATTTCGACGGGAGCGACTACATTCTCGAACGCAAACCAATATACCATTTTCAATATCAATGCAGGTAGATGGAAGGTTCGCTTCGTGGCGAGCGGTTATAAAACCGTAGAAGGAATCGTGGATATCCAGGCGGATGCAACGACCAATTTTGATATCATTACATTTGTTCCTGGAACTCAAACTCCCGGTGCCATTTCGGGAAGAGCATTATCCGCTTTGTACAATACGGGAGTTTGTGATTTAACGGCTCGTATACGACCGGGAGTCAATGTAAAATCCGGAGCATACGCAATTGATGGCAACGGAACAACGATCGCTTCCGTAAAAACGGCAACTGACGGATCTTATGCGATTCCGAATGTTCCTCCAGGAAATTATACTTTGGAAGTAACAGGTTCGGGAAAACGTGGAAATTGTACAAGTTCCGTAGAGGCTTATTCCACTACTTTTCGCACTGTGGTTGCCGCAGGAACGGAAACACCTTCCAATCAAAACATCTTAGTCTCACCGGTACTCGGAGATTCCGAGATGAGAGTTGTTTTATCTTGGGGGGCAAAACCCAGAGATTTGGACTCCCATTTGCAATACAGTGCGACCGATAGTGGAAGTAGAATCGTATGGAATAGAAAAACTCCACTCGGAGCCGGCAATGGTGAACTGGATTATGATATCACTACGGGATACGGACCGGAAACGATTTCCTTAAAAGGATCTATTTGGTCACAGGATGTACGTTATTACAGTATCTACAACTGGTCGGGAGAAGCCAATATGGGTATATCCGGTGCCACCATACGAGTGTTTAAAGGTAGTATCGGGGAAGTAAGAAATTATGCAATCAGTCCGAATCATTCCAACAGATGGTGGAAAATCTTTTGCATCGGTGCCGATAAAAACATCACCGATGTCGGAACTTCCAATTGCAATGCTTCGGGGTTTTTGGAAAGATCAATGTATTGATCAAATCACTGTTATTTGGCTAGCTTAGAGATTCTTAATACCAGAGGGGCGCGTTTCCCTCTGGTTTTTTTTTGTAATTTCTATTTTGAAAATTATTTTCGAAAGTTTTTATTTGAAACTGGTTGAGTATTGACCGTTGTTTACGGCTACATCCAAATTGAGGTCATACAATTCACTTAAATGTTCCGCAGTGAGCACATCTTCTTTTTTACCGTAACTTAGTATTTTGCCTTCTTTTAAAAGCAGGACCGAAGAAAAATCTTTAGGTATTTCTTCCAAACGATGGGTAATTAAAATTCTCGTCAGATCGGGATTTTCTTTTTTGATTTTCGAAATACTTTCGTTCAATTCAAAACGAGCAGTCACATCGAGAGCTGCGGCTGGTTCGTCCAGGATCAGAATTTCTTTGCCATTGCCGAGTGCACGAAGTAGTAAAACTTTCGATTTTTCGCCGGAAGAAAGAGTGGAATAAGTCTGTTTTGCCTTATGAGTGAGGTTGAGTAGAGAGAGTCTTTCCTTTGCTTTCTTCCTATCATCATCCGTCGGATCGTTGTACAGGCCTAAGGTGGCATAGAACCCTGTTAAAATCATCTCTTCAACTGTAAGAGATTTTTGTAACAATTGTTCCTGATGGGCGGGTTGTACGATTCCGATTTTGGTTTGAATCGGTTTCAATGCGGTTGTTCCGTACTCTTCGTTCAAGACGAAAACAGAGCCGGTCGTAGGCCAAAGATAACCAAACAAAAGATTGATGAGAGTCGTTTTGCCAGCGCCGTTCCTTCCGAGTATCACAAGGGATTCTGCCTTAGGAACGGAAAAGGATATATCGTCTAAGATGCAGTTTCCGTTTCGAAAAAAGGAAACATGGGAGAATCGAAGAAAATTATCCATTCGACTTTTTGTATAGGGTTTCCACTTTTTTGACTTTTTCCGAAAAGATTTCCAAGCTATCCAAATTGAATTTTGCGAGAAGGTTTTTGTCGATTGCGTAAAAACCTTTTTTCTGTTCTTGAAAATCACACATCATATTTGCCATGTAAATGATTTCAACCAGGTCACGTAAATCAGTCGGCGCCATAAAAGGTTTGTGGTGGTATTCGATAGCAACGCGGAGATCGGATGGAAATTCCCATTTCTCTGCAAGTAGTCCGCCTAACTGAGGATGGCTGAGACCGATGGACATCTCTTCCAAAAGAGTGGAGTTCCCCGAATCGGAACCCCTTTGGTAGGTTTCTATTTTTTTGAAGAAGGCGCGATCCACTGAAAGTAGTACGAATTTTCCTATATCGTGTAACAAAGCACTGACGGCGATCGTATCCGCAATTTTATTTCCATGAGGATGGTCCATCGCAAGAAATCTTGCATAATAACTGCAACGATTGGAATGTTCCCAAACATCCTGCATTTTACCGTATTGACCATCCATAATTTTACGAACTCCCGAAACGTAGAGAAGATTACGGAGGTTTTTCAGGCCGACTACTTTGACTGCCTGTAGAATGGAGTTCACCTGACTGCGGTTAGCAAAAAATGCGGAATTGGAAAGTTTCAGAAGGTCCGCCGCAAGGGAAGGGTTCTTTTCGATTTCTGCGGAAATCATATTCAAGTCTGCGTCAGGGTTATTGCAGAGTTGGATGACTTTTGTCAAAGAATGAGGGAGAGGAGGCAAACCTTCTATCTCATTTAAAATTTTGGTTTTGAGAGTGGTTGTAATTTCCACGGGAGAAGTTACATCAGGCACGGTCAGTGTAGCGCGCGTTAGCTTTTCATTTGTGTGGATTCTGAATTTGTCCGCTCCTATCCCTGAATTTTTAAGCAATAATTGAATGAGTACGATTCCGAGTCCTGCAGATTCCTGACTATCCGATACGTCCGAAAAAGCATCTGCAAGATCGTTGTAATTTTTGGCGACTTCGATCCGTTTGTTGATCCTTGCCAATTCTTCCTGAGTAATGGGTGCGTTGTTTTCCACCGCAAAATGAATGCTATTGCCATCCACTTTGATAAGAAGTCCGATATAAAAATTTCCTCCGTCCAAATGGGCCAATTGTTCGTTCCAGCGAAGAATGATATTTTCTTGGAACTTTTCCATTCCCTTTATATAATCTTCCGGATTTTGAATGTCTAATTTTTCGCGTGTAAAGTAGTCCCGTTTCGCGTTGGCTTTGTTCGCATTCATCAGAAGTTCTTTTAGAACGGTAAAAATGACTTCTACCAAATACAGTTTGTCCATGTAGCCCATGACATGAACCAAAAGGGCGTAGATTTCCTGGTTTTGTTCTTCCGTAACGAAGTAATAATTAAGCCTTGATTCTTTCGTTGTCTCTAATTGAGAGATGATTTCCTGAAAATTCACTGTTCTTTACTTATCCCAGTAACACCCTTTGAATACGTTTTGGTGCTTTGCGTTATTTTTTTTACGGGGTACGGGATTTGTCCCAGCCCTTTGGTATCATGGTTTCTATAAGGAGATCTTTATGAAAGCACATTTAGAAGGAAAAGGAAAGAATGAGGTATCGGGTTCTTTGGATCTGGAAAATCTACATGCATTGATGGAGGAAAGATTGGAACGGATCTTGACTGAAATTTCGGAAAAGAAACCTAGGAAGAAAATAGTTTATATCCCTACAATACCTGCTAACAAAGAAAAAGCAGAATGGAATTTGAGTGAAATCCCTATATTATTCGGGGCCTAAATCAACTTCCAACGTTTTAGAGTAGAGATAGAAATTGAATCGGGAAATTCTTGGAAAGCCTTTTCCCACAACCAGGGATCCATTGCGGGAATCCCCTGAAAACTTAGAATCCATTCCTTATGTTGGGACGTAATAGCGGTAGGAGCAAGGACAACGGCCGGCTCTTTTTTCGTAACGGATTTGTATTCTTCCATAGAAATAACTTTTAGACCAATGTCTTTTTTCCAAATTGATTCCCAGGCGATTTTGTTTTTGCCCTTTCTCTCTTTTCCATAAATTCCGGTTTGTAGATTTTCCATGGGACTTCTTCTGGTTACCATTGGTAAACGATAACTTTCATAACCTGTTCCCCTGCAATGAGACTTCCCCTTTTCTTCCTTAAAACCAACTCCAACTAATATAAGTTTATCGGCTTTGCCTTCTTTTGCAAAGGACAGAGCCATCCCAGCCAAATTCAGACTAGGATTTTTCAAATACGGCCAATTCGATTTTGCGGGATCCGAATTCTTTTTCCTTTCCCATATAAACTGAATTAGTTGGTCGAAAGGATGATTGGTATTGATGAGATAAACCGGGTTCGGTAGGGAAAACAAATAGGAATTTGCACCAAGCCAGGTAAGAATAGGAATCGTATTCGGAATGGAAGGTAAAAAATGAAATAAGGTACCGCGCCCGGGATCTAAAGAAAGAATCGCGTCGGGAATGATGTTTTTCGCGAGTAAAAATTGGATGTTTGTATCTGCCGCTATCAAAACGGATCGGGATCTTTCTTTGGGCAGATCCTCCCATTCCGATTCCAAAGAAGGACTTGCCCCTAAAAAAAATACGTCTTTGCCTTTCAAATCCAAACCTTCGATCCATTTTCTTTTTGCAGAATCGGTTTCGGAACTGAGTTTCAGATTTTTTAAATAATTCCCTGTCCATAGTTTTTGAAAATGGGATTTTGTGGAACGGTTTACGGAAGATTCGTTTTTTTGAAGTAGAAAATCTTTAAATCGGGCAATTTCATTTTCCGCATGACGTGCATAATACGGGAATGGATGGATCTCATATCGAATTTGCGATCTACCGATCTCGATTTGAAAGGATTCCAGTATTTCGCTCGCTTCTTCGGTGGTCAGGTCGGACGGAAGAAGGCGGAATTTCCTATTTTGCTCAGTGAGTTTTTTTGCGATTTCCTCCCAAGCTTTTTGAAACGCAGGGTTCGAGTGGATTTCCGGAAAAGGCTCCCAGAAAAGTAAAAAAGGAAAATGAATTTTGGATTCGAGTAAGGAATCTATGTGGTGTAAGGCACCGAGACCGATGAAACAAGGTAAGGAATTTTCGTTGGGGGAGAGAGATTGAACAAATCGCGATCCTTCCTTTTTGGGATCGAATCGCGAATGTATAAATGTATTTTGTTCGGGGTGAAAGAAATTTAGGAGTTTGTGGTTTTCAAAGATAACTTGGAAAGCGATGGCTTCTAGTCCTTGTCATCATCCTCATCGTCATCATCGTCCGAATCATCATCATCTTCGTCGTCATCGTCGTCCGAATCATCATCGTCATCGAAGTCATCACCGAACTCATCTTCTTCGCCGTCCAGTGCTTCCGGTTTGCGAGCTTCTTCTTCCGGAATGAAATCTTCTTCGATGTCTTCTTCCGCGTGAGGTGCTGCGGAGGTTGTAAGAGTAGAGGAAACTCCTGCGATTTTGTCTTTTTCCGCCTGGAGTTTTTCGCGTTCTTCTTTAGAGAGATATTTCCATTGAACTAAATCATTTGTAAGAGCATAAAGTGCTTGTACTGTGAGCTTTCTATTTTTAAGTTTCTTAGGGAGAGTGATTTTTTCGATTTTATCGATCACTCCAAAGCCAGCGACACAGGTTTCGTATTTTTTTTCACGGCATAATTCAATTAAGGATACGATATCAAAGTCTTCTTTGTTGGATTGGCTCATTTTTTTATGATTCCCCAGAGATAGGAGTGGAATGTTAAACCAGTCTGGGAGCGCAGGCTCCCGTGTCAAGGGGAATCTTGGAGAAAACAGGCTTTACAGCCTACCTCCAGGAGACAGAATAGGACGGAAAAGATCTTAGAATGGGACAAATATCCTTCCCCGCCTTCCTAATCACCTTCTTATTTCTCGGGTTCTGTGCTCCCACCAAATCTTCCTATTTCGGGGAAGAAAACTGGGTCGCAACCACGAGTGACGGCAAAGAAATCAAATTCAGTCAATTGGAAAAAGAACAATTGGCCCTGAATGTCTATGCCCCCAATTGTACCCCTTGCCAAAGGGAAGTTCCCACATTAAATTATCTTTCTCGTGAAATTGAAACCAAATTTCCTTCGAAAGCAATCTATATGGTAGTGGATCCTTATCAAATTGTTCCCGACTTACCGGCTGACGCGAGTTGGGGAGAGGCTTTTGCCAAAGCCAAAAAGGTTATGGAAAAAGAAAAATCGGATTATAAGATAGAGATTCCCATTTTATTCATGAAACACCCTTTTACCATCATCCCCAATTCTCTGGTGAGTGGAACACCCGAAACATTATTATTCGAAACCAAACCTCTGCGATTGTATTACAATTTCATAGGTTCCATCTCGGAAGAATCAAAACAGGAAGAAATTGAAAAAGATCCGAAGGTCGCATTTTTTCGTCATCAATTCGGGATGGGCTTATGAGAAGTTTGATGGTTCGTTTCAAAGACTGTGAAGGACCCGGCGTAGTCGAGCATGTGTTACGCGAAAAAGGTTATCGAGTGAGTTATCATAATGCTTACGACGAAAGACTCAGACTTCATCCGTCCGCTCATCTGAATTTCGATCTGATTGTTTTATTGGGTGGTCCTCAAACCGTTGCCGACGATTCCAATGATTCTTTTTTTGCCCCCTATTATGAGTTGGTTGAAAATGTTCTGATCACTCGCGGTCGCAAATTGATAGGGATATGTCTGGGTTCCCAGATCGTTGCACGGGTGTTAGGCGGTAAAGTGACTGTCGGCGAAAAAGGTCCGGAAGTCGGATTCTCTCCCGTAAAGATCAAAAACAAATCGAATCCGGTCTTTGCCGGAATCGATTCTTCCGAAATCCAGGCATTCCATCTGCATGAAGATGTGTTCACGATTCCCGACGGTGCCGATCATCTTTTGGAAGGCGGATTTTATCCCAACCAGATGTTTTCCTATAAAGATAAGGCATTCGCATTCCAAACCCATATCGAACCGACTTTGCCGATGTTACGCGTTTGGCAGGATGTTCATAAGGAATTCATCGCCAAGGGCAACGGGGATTTTTCCAATCTGGTGGAAGATCAAAAAACGATGGAGTCTTCGGCTAAAATCGTATTTCGCAATATTCTAAATATATAATGGATGATTTATGTTTCAAAAAATACTGACATTTCTTTTCGGTAGTAAATACGAGAGAGATTTAAAAAAACTTACTCCGATTGTAGAATCAATCAATGCGTTTGAACCGAAAATACGCGCTTTGAGCGATTCGGATCTTTCCAATCAAACTGAAACTTTTAAAGAACGTTTGTCCAAAGGAGAATCTTTGGACGATATACTTCCCGAGGCATTTGCAACTGTTAGGGAGGTGGCTTACCGCACTTTGGGTATGCGTCATTTCGACGTGCAAATGATGGGTGGGATCGCACTTCATTGGGGAAATATTTCCGAAATGAAAACGGGAGAAGGTAAAACTCTTACTTCCACTCTGCCTATTTACTTGAATTCATTATCGGGCCAAGGTGTTCATGTTGTAACGGTAAACGACTATTTGGCGAAACGTGACGCCAATTGGATGAAACCGATTTACGAGTTTCTGAAAATCAGTGTGGGTATCATCCAACACGATATGGAACATGAAGAAAGAAAAGAAGCATATAACTCGGATATAACTTACGGAACCAATAACGAATTCGGTTTTGATTATTTGCGGGACAATATGGTTTCCTATAAAGAACATAGAGTTCAAAGAAATCATAATTTTGCGATCGTGGACGAAGTGGATTCCATTTTGGTGGACGAAGCGAGAACTCCTCTGATCATATCCGGGCCTGCGGAAGAATCCACCGACAAATACATTAAAGTGGATCGGATCATTCCCCGTTTGATCGAAGGGGAGGACTATGAAGTGGATGAAAAGGCGAAAAACGTATTACTTTCCGAAACGGGAGTTCATCACGTGGAAGAATTATTGTCCGTGGATAATTTGTACAATGCGGATAATATCGAATTGGTTCATCACGTTCATCAGGCTTTGAAAGCACATAAGATTTTCGATAAAGACAAGGATTATGTGGTTCAGGAAGGTCAGGTGATCATCGTGGATGAATTTACCGGTCGTCTAATGAAAGGTAGACGGTATTCCGACGGGCTCCACCAGGCATTGGAGGCGAAAGAAGGTGTACCGATTGCACGTGAATCCCAAACATTAGCCTCCATCACATTTCAGAACTTTTTTAGAATCTATAACAAACTCGCGGGTATGACCGGAACTGCAGACACGGAAGCGGAGGAATTCAAAAAAATCTATAGTTTGGATGTGATCGTGATTCCATCCAATGTAAAAATCCAAAGAATCGATTTGCCGGATCGTGTCTATAAAACGGAGAAGGAAAAATTCGACGCAGTAGTCAAAGACATCCAGGACAAGGTTACCAAAAAACAACCTGTTCTTGTAGGAACGATATCCATAGAAAAATCGGAAGTTCTTTCCCGTCTGTTGACCGCCAATGGTTTACCACATAACGTATTAAATGCGAAGCAACACGAAAGGGAATCCGAAATTGTCGCCAATGCCGGAAAACCTGGCGCTATAACGATTGCCACCAACATGGCGGGTCGTGGAACCGACATTGTTCTCGGTGGAGCGCAGAAATACAAAGACGATCTGGAAAAACTGGATGAGATCGCACATAAGGCTGGAATCCACTCCAGAAACGGAATTCAAACGATTTACGCTTTTCGGGAACTTCTCGTTAAACAAAAGTTCGACGAAAGTGAATCCGCTCTTGCAAGTATCGAGCATGTCCAAATTCGCAAACAATGTTCCGATATTTTGGAATCCGCCCGCAAATGGAGAAAAGATCATGATTTGGTGATCGGTGCAGGCGGGCTTCATATCATCGGCTCGGAAAGACATGAGTCCCGTCGTATTGACAACCAGCTACGAGGTCGTTCGGGAAGACAGGGAGATCCGGGATCTTCCCGATTTTATCTTTCTCTTCAGGATGATTTGATGCGTATCTTCGGTTCGGACAGAATCGCCCGAATCATGGATACATTGAAGATGCCGGAAGGACAAGAGTTGGAACACAGTATGGTTTCCAATGCGATTGCCCGCGCTCAGAAGCGAGTGGAAGGTCATAACTTCGATATTCGTAAACATTTGTTAGAGTATGATGATGTAATGAACCGCCAGAGAATTTATATCTATGGAATTCGTAACGAATTGTTGGATAAAGGAAATATGTCCGAGAAAATTTTGGATTTTCTCGATGAGGTGGCGGAAAACCAAATCATTACTTATTGCGAAGGAAATAATGTGTCCTCTTGGGAAACAGAGCCTTTGAATGAATGGTTGTCTTCCATCGGAATTCAGTTTCAACTGGATACTGAAAGCTATAAAAAAGCATCCAATCCTCAACTTAAGCTTTTCGAAGATGTGTCATCCGCTTTTAAAGCAACTTATCAAAGTAAGGTGGAGCGTGTCGGAGAGAATATCTGGCGTTCGATCGAAAGCAATGTATTTCTGGATATCCTGGATCATAGATGGAAAGACCATCTCTATGCAATGGATCATTTGAAAGAGGGTATATGGACCGTAGGTTACGGAGAAAAAAACCCTCTAGTAGAATACAAACTCCAAGGTTTTAAACTTTTCGATCAACTTGTGGACAACCTGAAAGTGGAAGTAGTATCTTTTCTCTTCCGATTGGAAGTGAGTGAATCGGACAAATCCAATGTGGGAACCGAATCTCCTAAGGAATATAAGAAAGTAGGAATGGAATCCCGGGAAGAAGTGGATATGTTCGGAAACGAAAAGAGATCAAATCAAACCAAACCTCAGGTCACAAACACGACCAGTTCCGGCGGCGGTTCCGAGAGAAGATCCAGTCGTAGAAAAAAATAATCGATTCCAATCAAACGAAAAGGCTTTCTGAAAAAGGAAGCCCTTCGAAAGAAGAACGTCTTTTCATTTTACCTTAAATCTTGCGGTTGTATCGGCAATGTTTGCCGATATGTCCGTGATCTGTCGGCTCACTACATTCAAATCTTCCGAGTTATGGGCAAGTAATTCCGCCCGTTTTGCCAATTCACTTATCACCGACTGCATTTCTTCCGATGCTTGCTTTTGTTCCTTGCTCGAAAATTCTATCATCTCGGCCATATCTTTCAATCCGTTCAATTCTGTCGTAACAAGAGTTACGCTCTTTGCTTGTGTGGTCATTTCTTTCTGCAAATGATTGACTTTATCTTTGATCAACAGTGAATTTTGCACGATATGGGAAAGCGCGATTACCGTTCTGGAAACATGATCCGAACCTGAATTTACGGAAACATTCGTTTTTTCTATCAACTCTTTGATCCCGTTAACAGAAGATCTTGTTTTGTTCGCAAGTTTTGAAATTTCTTCCGCAACAACTGCAAATCCCTTTCCTGCGTCTCCGGCGCGGGCAGCTTCGATACTTGCATTTAATGCGAGTAAGTTGGTTTGCTCTGAAATTTCAGTGATCAATTTGACGATACCGGATATTTGTCCGGTTACATCTTGAATCTCTTTCATCGAAGACTCTGTAAATTTTACTGTCGCATCACCTTCTTCTGCAACTTTATTGGATTCTATTACGATTGAATCCAATAGAATCAAAGATTTACTTACTGCATCTAAAAAATGATTGATAGACCGCATTTCGTTTTCGATCTCATTTATGTTTTTCGTCTCGCTTATAATCGATTGCAGCATGAGATCGAAAGAACGGGAAAGTTGATCCAAGGCGGCGGACGATTCCTCCGAAGTACTGGCTAGATTTGTTGCCGATTCTGAAACGGACTCTGCACCGCGTTGCAATCTTTCCGATGCATCGTTCGCACTGGCGGAAGATGTCTTCATTTTTCGGATAATTTCAGTTAGATTTTTTAGAAATTTATTGATAGAGTGAGACAATATACTCAGTTCGTTGTTCCCCATATCGGGCAGTTCATGAGTCAGATTTGCCTCCTCGCTGGAAAGCTCTTCCACTTTGGATACAATCAATGAAAGAGGATTCAGAATGCTATTTAAAATTGTTAAGAGAAATACGATTGCAAGCACTACTATGATGATGATGGCAATGATGGAAAAATTCTGCTGCGATTTGAATTTGTTTACTCTAATGTTGATTAGTTTCTCCAAGCTATCCAAAGTCAGATCGGATAATGTTTTCAGACCGGGGAACTGTTCCCACTGAATACCCGCTGTATCTTTTTTTAAAATGGTTTTACCCGATGGATCTAAAATTTCATTTTCGAATTCCAGAAATTGTTTTTCCAATTCCTTTATTTCTGTTTGGGATTTCGAATAATTTTCTTCAAAGAATGCAGGATTGAATTCTTTCACTTTAAGTATGGACTTGTTGATTTCCCGGATTTCCTTTTTTATGGAAATCAATTCCGTTTCCAATTTAATCTGATTGGGGGATATGTTTTTTGATAAGCTGGAAATCTCCGCGTTGATCCGGGAAATCGATTCGAATATGGACGGAAATCGAATGATAGTAATATCCATAAGATAATAAGAATCGATGTCAGGATCCAAGATTAAATTGGAATCGTCTCCCACTTTCGATTGAAGAGTTCTTGCTTCGTCGATTATCGGGATAGGATCGAATGTTTGTTTACTCGCAGCATCCAATTTCAATGTTAATTCATTGATACTTGCTCCCTCTAAAATTTCACCCGGATGTTCGTCTAATTTCCGTTTTGTGTATTTTTCGGGGCTGGTTTGTAATAAGATTAAGTTTTCGAATATCCAATAAACTTTCTTAGTGCTCCGGATTCCTTCGATCTCTTTCTCGGAAAAACCGATGGTTTTGTTTTGTTCTAAAAACAAAGAAATAAATAAAAAAAGGATAGGTATGACTAAGGGTAACGGCAATAGAAAAAGTCTGTTTTTGATGGAGATTCTTTTCAGCATCGAGATTTACCTTACTGGTCAAATAATAGCAGCTTTCTTAAAAGGAGAGCTTATTTTTTAGGAAATTTGTCTGGATTTTGTCATTTTATTGCGAAAAGAAGCGAATCCTTTCCGCAGAATCATCCGAAATGAGGACCTCATTATTGCTTGGAAAATTTGATTCCTTATATTTCCATAGAAATATGAAGAACTTAGCAATTATGACCATTACCACTTTTGCGGTTTTGAATTGTTCCTCCTCCCAGGACGTTCAAATGAAAAACAAACAAGCATTATATGATAATTGTATGGAAACGTTTAAGGACGAGGTGAAGTGCAAGTCTTTTCTCGAAAAATCCGAAGCCGACTTAAAAACTTCCGAAGAAATCCGAAGAGAACAAGTTGCCAAACTTTCCAAAGAACAATTGGCGGGACTTAAAATAAGACAAGATATAAAAGATACATTGGCGTCTAAAAACAATTTGTTCGTAAAAGAATATTTAGGCGAGCCGGATGAAATTAAACATTACGGAGATAGGGAGTATTGGGTTTATACTCGCCCGGTTAGCAAATACAAACCTGATTCCGACCCTGACGAGGAAATCACTGTCGTATTTCGCCGAACCATGGTAGAAAGAGTGAATCATATAAAACCTGCTTCCAATGAAGAATCTCTTTTTCAATTCAAGAAAGTCATTCCGCGTAAAAAACCCGAAGGAGACAAAGAAGCCGAGAAGACGGAGTCGGAACAAAAATAGTTTGTTTTTGTTAGGTGGTGGCCCATCGGATCAAAATCATATTTATTAAATAAACGAAGCCCCGACCGGGCTCTCCGTTCCAATCTTCGCGCGGTCTGCGCGAAGGATTTCCACTGCGATCCCTTGTGCGTAATCTCAGCGCTCAGGTGGATTGTTTGTTGTTGGATATTGTTTTGGAGCTCAAGTAAGGGGAAAAATAAAAAGAGGATTTTTGTGATTTATGTCTTATGTTAACAAACGTTCTTTTATTAGTTTTGGCCAGTGAACCAATTTGTTAAATTTGCACTTGGTTTGTAAAGAACTCAACTAAGCTTGAAAATTAAATTTCACAGGATTTATCACGTAGACATATTTTGTAATCACTTTCCGATTCTAAGGATATGCCCAAATAAATAACTGAAGGTCCTTTTTTGAACTTTAATCGTTTTGGATCTAGACGGCCTGCTGAATAATATGCTGAATTGCTATTTGTTAAAGTAAATGTTAAGTAAGCAGGATTTTTTTGGAAAGAAAAATCAAAGAACAGGATATATTCATTATCCTCTGTTACAATCGCAGTAGGCTTTTTTATATCGAGATCAGCATTCATTTGTTTCTGATAAAATTTCAGAATATCATTTAGCAATTCCAGTTCTTTTCCTTGCTTTGTATTATAGCAAATATTATTCAGTAAGTAGTGATTAGGCGGAGATGTAGATTGAGATTCTAACTCTTCATAAGTAATATCCCTACCTTTCCCTGGATAAATTGGAACTTTGTAAGTTATTTTTTCTTGATTACTTTTATATATAACATTTGAGGCGTTAATATACCGACAAAATGTTTTCTTATCTTCAGTTAGTATTTGTTCAGCTGTAATTACATTTGAGCAAAAAAGCATAAAGAAGAGCATACTATATTGTAGTTTATTTATACTCATAAAATCCTGTAGCTGATCTTTTTGTACCTTCAAACTTATCATTTTTAAAACGACCAGGTTGCCAATTGTCTGAATCCAAATGGGTATCTCCTTGATAACCTGGATCCATTACTTTAAAATACTGCTTACCTTGAATAGTTTCAATACCATGTATGACCTCAAAGTGAGCTCCATTATTTAAAGAAACTTTGACTGGGTTTCCTTGCTTTAGATTATTTATGATTCTATCTTTTGAGTCTTTGTCAACAGTGAATTGGGTTCTATCGTTTGAAGTAGAGCCGGTCAATTTCATTAGACCAGATTCGTTCATTACATAACCATCTCTTCTAACAAAGCCTTTGTCAATTCCTTGCTTTAAAATTTGATTAGCATTAACATCTTTTCCTGAGTTCAATTCTCCAATACTAACTATGCTTGCTACATTGCAGCCATTGTTTTTGAGTTTAGCAGTTGCAACAGGATCAGGAATAATAATTTTTTTGCCAAAGATAGTTTTCTCTCCTAAGTTTACAACAAAACTGGATTGGCTTTCTTTTGTAATAGGGAGCTCAAAGTCACCATTCTCTTTTATTATTAATTTGTCAGATAGCTTGATTGGAGCATTCTCAGGTTCTCCCGGATCAGGCATATTGTCTTCTGGATCACTTATGTCTGGCACCACCTCACTTCCATTTGCATTGCGATCCTTCGGTGTCTCAGGAGCCTCTGGTGCACCTCCTTCCTTCTTCCCGACTCGACTAGCCCCCGCAATAATATCGGCGCCTTCATTATTTTGTGCTTCTTTCTGTTTTGCTTCAGCTTCCGCTTGATCAAGCCCTGCTTGTTTCTCTTCTTGATCTTTATTGTATTTGTTTTGCCACTGATCGGTTAAGAAATTTGTATTTGCCTGGAAGCCGGTTTGAGAATTCCAAGAACCCGCATTTGCGCCACCGGCTGCATTGAGATTTACGGTAAGTCCTCCGTTCTGGGTTAGTTCTAGTCCGGCCCCTGTACCATTGTTTTTGCTTAATTTATTCTCATAAGCAACATCTACATTCGCACCGAATCCATAATCGTTCCGCACTCCACGCTCCTGTGCGCGTAACCTCCTGTTACGACGCACGAGCTCCGGCATCCCTGCCTTCGCCACCGCGAGAAGTGCTTCACTCAGTTTTAAGAATAGAGTAGTAAGCTACTTCTTGTTATTTGGGCGCTATTTCCGGCTCTCCCTCGACGCGGGCGCTCAGTCGATCCGGGCGAAGGGGTTTGTTATTTGTTGTTGGAGATTGTTTTGGGATTCAAGGAAGGAAAAAAATAAAAGAGGATTTTTGATTTATAATCGCTCTTCAGTGATTAAAGAGTGATTTCAGAGCTATTTTTTTTCAGAGGAAGCCAAATTCTCAAAAATGTTTGACCGCCATACTGCTGTATAGCTCTTTCTGTGGATCAATTTGTTTGGCTAATTGGTTTTTACCAGGCTTAATATCATTTTTTATATGAACTATACTTCCCAATATTTAATACTAAAAAGATTGGTAGATTATTATTTTTCAGTTGAGCTAGCCTAACGTCTCCAAAGTGGTATGATAAATTAGTTGCATCTAAAGCCATGATAAGAATATGTCCAGGTACTCCTTCATATAAAAAATCGTAATAGATGATATATTCATTATCCTCTACGGCAAGAAGGCTTGGCTTATTTGTATCTATATTCTTAAGTAGATTTTTTTTATAAAAATTAATAATGTCAAATAGCAGCTCTTTTCTTGTTTGCTCCTTGTTCTTATAGTAGCAAAAATTCAGTAAATATTCATTGTTAGCCATTACCATTGATTTAAGGTCTGAATATGTTGCCGGCTCTTCGGTTCCTCTATATATTGGTAGATTGAGTTTTATGACTTCCCCATTTTCTTTTTTTCCATCGTAGATGACTTCTTTGGAATTGATTATGAAGCATTCATCTTTACCTACAGTTATCAGTGGCTTCTTTGCAGATAAACTACTAGATAAAAGAATTAAACAGAGCCCGAGCATGGGGAAAAAAAATCTTCTCATATTTTTATTCAGAATTCTTTATAGTTTGAATTCTTTCAATTGAATTTATATCTTTTCTTGCTATAAATTCTCCAGTTTCGTTGATTAAGCCAATTTTCATTGTCTTTTGATTAAGATATTCATAGCCATCATTGTAACCGGGATCCATAAGCTTGAAATACTTTTGTCCACCGATAGTTTCAATTCCTTTGATTACCTCAAAGTGTGTACCACCATTTTTCTTAAGTAATTTCATTTGGAGCGTATTCCCATTTTCAAGTTGAGAAGAGATATATTCTGCAGTAATTCCTTTGCCGGTTACTCGTTCTAAATTTGTTTTTGTTCCCCCAGCAAGCTTGTATAAATCTACTGTATTTAATACTTCACCGGAATAGCCATCGACGTATCCTTTTTTAATTGCTTTGTTCAATACAGAATTTGGATCAACTTTTTTTCCACCATCCGCTTCCCCGCTAGCAATTAATGTAGCTGCGTAGCATCCGTTGGCCTTCATTGCAGCAGTCATTAATCCATTTCTCATTGAACTGAATAATCCTTCACTTGAACTTACTCGAAAATCTTGTTGTTTGATTTTTCTGACATCCAATTGTAAATTATCTTTGTTACTGTTCTCCGATGTTGGAGCATTCTCTGGTTCTCCCGGATCAGGCACACTATCTCCTGGATCACTTATGTCTGGCATCGCCTCACGACTATTCGCATTACGATCAATAGGTGTGCCTGGAGCATCTGGCTCATCTCCTTCCTTCTTCCCGATTCGGCTTGCCCCCGCAATGATATCGGCGCCTTCATTATTTTGTGCTTCTTTCTGTTTTGCTTCAGCTTCCGCTTGATCAAGCCCTGCTTGTTTCTCTTCTTGATCTTTATTGTATTTGTTTTGCCACTGATCGGTTAAGAAATTTGTATTTGCCTGGAAGCCGGTTTGAGAATTCCAAGAACCCGCATTTGCGCCACCGGCTGCATTGAGATTTACGGTAAGTCCTCCGTTCTGGGTTAGTTCTAGTCCGGCCCCTGTACCATTGTTTTTGCTTAATTTATTCTCATAAGCAACATCTACATTCGCACCGAATCCGTTCTGCTGACTATAACTCAACCCCCCTGAGACACCATTCCCAAATTCCCTTCCTATATTGACTCCCAGACCGGAAGCCTGACTATAGTTTAACGCCAGGCTATTTCCATTTTCGGAAGCGATTCCTACATTGCCTCCGAATCCATCTTGCTCAGAATAAGATAATCCTGCAGACAATCCCCCGGCTTCAAATCCGAGCCCGACAGTTGTTCCCCCTTTCTGGCTAATCCCGGCCGTAACTGTTGCTGGACCGTACCCAACACCTACACTTGCACCGAATCCATTCTCAGCGCTGTAAGATAGTCCAACAGTTACCGATCCTCCGGATACACTTCGAGTAACAGCACCGAGTGCACCTCCTGCGGCACCAACTAACGCACCTTGTAGTCCGCCACTTGCAGCGCCTTGTGCTGCTCCGATCGCTGCACTCGCTGCAACTGCTACATATAGAGAAGCTCCGCCTGTAAACGGAGCAAGTGCTACTGCGGCAACTGTTGTTACTATTTGAAATTCCTTAGTCTCATAAAACTTCTCCTTAGGCTTACTCATCTTATCTAACTGTTGTGAGATAGCCCATGCAGGAATACCTGTCGCTTCGGCGATGGCATTGGTCGCTTCTTGTTTTGCGTAGTCTTTGACAGCGTCCTTCATCGACTTACCACCGACAAGACCGGAGATGAGTCCCGCAGGAAGACCGGTTGCTTCGGCAATGGCGGAAGTGATAATACCATTAACTTTTTCTGTGACGACTGATTTGAAACTTTGTGCTAGGTTTTGTCCGCTGGCCGTTCCGGAAAGAACATCAAATAGAAAACCTTTGCTTTCTTTCTCCGATTCATTTGCCTTCGCTTTGGCTTGAACGTCTTTGATTGTGCCATCCAGATATTGAGTGAATGCTCCATTAGCGGCTGTTACTTCATTAGCTGCGAAAGTAGTTCCCATACCGTTGAGCTCAAAGCTATGACCCATAGCTCCGAGAGAGAATGCGGCAGGAATATTGAGGTCTTGTATTCCATAACTCATCTCGATCGGTATACCTTTGATATTTACAGTTCCTCTTAACTCTCTGGAACCTAAGTGGCGTTCTGTGGAAACAGGCACTCCTTTGATAGAAACCCAATTCTCTCCTTTGGAATCACCAGGAAGAGTTCCTTGTCTGAAATTGTATTTTGACTGTTTGAAATTATCCCGAAGCCCGCCCATATTTGGTGCATAAGCCTGGCTAAAGGTAGCTTCCATGCCCTGGAAGTTGGTTAAAAAATAGTTACTTAGTTTTTTATAAGTCTCTATGTTCTGTGTTTTGATTTCTTCATTCTGAGTATAATATGCTTTTGTTTCTTCCGTCTTATCACTGAACTGAGCAAACATCTCTTCCATATTGTTTGCCATGTTGTCCACATATGCGGCAACTTGGGTCACTCTGTCGGCGTTAAATTCCGTATTCATTAATGAATCTATGCCGAGTGTATCCACACGCAACGTGCCCGGATCAAACTTAGTATTGATCTCTATATTTTGCGCCGTAAAGAGAGGAGAGTAACTGGAATCCTGCATCGCATTCCCTGCGATCTTAAAGTCTCCACTGTGGATTGATCGGGACCCTACGATATAGTCTCCCTGAATACGGAACTCATAACCTTCTTTTCTTAAGTAGGCATACTCTTCCCCTTGCGAATATTTGAGGAAAAGTTCTTGTCTGAGGGATTTGCTTCTCGCTTCATTCTCTTCTATAAACTGTTGGGAATAATCATCCAGGTATTTCGCAATGGCGCTGTTAGCCGCATAATTCATCGCCTGGCCCGAACCGTTGAGCAGGGCACCTAAGTTCTTAATATCATTCTCGTTTGTGACGAGTGAATTCATATGGGAGAGCAGTCCGTCTACTTGCTCTCTGGTTTCCTTGAGTGCCTGGTTGGATGCATTGATTGCTTCTGCAATCTCCGATCCATCGGAAACGGATGCAGGCGCACCACTTTCTATGGCAGCGATCATCTCAGCCAGTCCGTCTAACAATTCCCCTTTGAGGTTTTTGTTCGCAAGCTGTTCCGATTGCGCGAGTAGTTGGTTTACTAGATTTTGGGATTCGGTTCCTTTTTGAACTAAACTTTGGGATGTAGCAAGTAAACCTTGGATTTTATCGTAAGCCTCACCGGATTCTCTGATTCCATCAATTTGATTCTGGCCTTGTTTGATTTGTTTGGCAATGGATTCCGAATCGTCGAAACTTTTACTGATAAGGGAATCTTTGTAATTTAGGAATGAAGATTTCGTATAACTAAGAGATCTGGACGAAACCTCTTGCAGCATAAAGTCCCCGAGCTTCGCATAATTATCCGTGATGATGGATCTCGCCTCCGCCTTTTTAGCTACCGCCTGTCCTGTGTAATACGCTGCTTCGTCGAACTTACCTTTCTCTTCGTATTCTTCCGCCAGTTTTAGGAAATCATCGGCTTTCTTAAAGTATTGTTCCACTTGGGCGAGTATCTTGTTTTCTTTTTCCAACACTTCTTTTTGAAGTGTGTTCGCTTTCTTCGTATCATCTCTTACGTCTTGATAAAGCGCGAGTGTGTTTCTGTCCCTGGCAGCTCTGGGGATAAACCCGAATTTTCCATCCCCACCATTCAATTCATTGTTCCAATCAACCTGGCCTTGCTGGGAAGCATCTATATTGGATTGGACCGACTGGAACTCTTCGATTCCGTATCCTTCTTGTCCGAACATTCCCAGAATGTTTTGGATTCGGATCGTCGCATCCATTTCGCTAGAGGTATAACTTTCTGTTCTGGCATAAGACTCGATGAGTTTCCCACTTACAACTGCACCTGCTTCCCCCATTTGGATTTCATTTGTTTTTCCGGATACTGCTTGGTCCAATAGTTGATTGGAATAATTGTATTGGTAATTATTCCAAAGTTGGCGGGAGCTATCGTACATCTGGGTTGTATTATTGTATGAATTTACAATTTGGGATTGTAGGTTTTGAGCGACCGAGATGGCATCGGCTTGGAATTTTTTCTCACCTGTGCTCGGGTCTTCTACCGCTTTGTTCAGTGCTTCTTTGGCTGTGAGGAACCAATTCAGCTCAACCGATTTGAATGTAACGATTGTATCTTGCCAAGCTTGTTGTCCTGCTCGGAATCTACTGTTTTCGTTACCAACGGCACCTGTTCCCGCGACTTCAAATCCGTAAACATCAGTGATCCAATTGTCTCTCTGTGTTTTGAGACTTGCGATTTGGGTATCAAAATTAAGAACCGCGAGGTTCTTCGCTTCTTCCAGATTGGCGAGAGAGACTTCGTATTCGTCTGTGTACTGTTTGCTTCTATCTTCCCAATCTTGGAGTGGATTGACCAGACTTAAGAAAGTATCTGCCAGACTTTTATAGTTGGCTTGGTGTCCTTTCCAAGTATCTTGGTTTCCTTGTTTGTCTTTATCTATATATCGATAATCCGTATAGATACTGACATTGTTGTACCAACCCAGTTGGTCATACCAGTTCCCGGCTCCTGTAATGTCTGTATTGCCTAAGAATATCTTTGTGGTACCTGCAATCGCTTGTTCGCTTCCGGTTAAATATCCTTGTGCAGTATTTGGAGTGAAAGTGGCGTTATAATTTTTTGAAACTGCATTACGAATGCTGTTGTTGGTGGCGACTTGCCCTTCCAAGACATCGTTAGAAACGTTGAGATAATAAGACTGATCGGAAAGTAATTGAGGAACATAATACCCATACATTTTTATTCCTGCCGGGGGGATTGCGTAGTTACAAGTACCTCTACCTGGTTGATAACATTGTACACCATCAGTTGTTCCTCCATATGTATAGTAAGGGTAATTAGAAGTGGCGACATACTTTGTTTCTTGATGACCACCCCATGCACCAGTGCTACTATCGGAAGGGGTAGAGAAATTTTGACCGACAACCCATGCCGCTGCGTCATAAGAAGTTAAAAAATCATGCACCCTCCCTGCATTCATCAATGCAGTAGCTGTGCCTCTCGTGTCATAATTTACAGCGGAAGCAACAGAATACCCGTTGAAAGTTCCATTCGCTTGATAAATGATATTATAAGTAGTGCCTGGGGGATAGCTACCGCAACCACCGGATCCACCATAAGCACTACAGCTTACTGTTGTATCCCCAACATCTTGGGTATAAGTAAGTTGTTGACTTACAGTCACTGTTTCCCATTTCAATACATCCCATTCATTGACTTTATTTTTGGCATAGTTTTCCTGGTTTCGGAAAAAAGTTCCTAGAGTTTGGGCCATCTCGGATATGGAGGCATGGTCGTTTAATTTTTGTTGTATTTCACTCAGGAGAGCATCTACATCTCCGAATGCATCACTCATCACTTTGTCGCCATTGACGCTTGTTGCCAGTTGTATTCTTTGGGATTGGATGCTATTGACAGTTCCTTGCAAAGAAGACCTGAGTGCATTCTCTGCACTTTCGATCATACCTTTGTTCTGAAGCCACTGTTCCTTGGTCATGGCAATCCCATCCAGATAGTCTTGTTTTTCCTGGGTTAGGTTGCTGATCGTAGTATTCCATTGTAAGATCCCGTTTTGGATGGCGGCCACGGAATCTTGTTCCCAATTCTCTTGTTTGGTGAGTAGATCCTGCCATTTGCTATCCCAAAGAGCGGCACCTTGTGTGTATCCGTCCGTGACTTGTGCGGGGTTCGCTTCTTGGGAAGCCTCCGCAAAGCCGGTTACCGCCTGAACTGCCGGGTCAATACTTCCGATGAGCCCTTGTTTGTTGGTTTCTATGTCTTGGTCTTTTTTAGCGGAAAGAGTGTTGAGAAAAGCATTCAATTCGGACTGAATATAGCTGGATGCATCTGCAATCCAATTGGCTTTTGCTTGTTGTTTTTGTAAGGTGAGCTGTGCTTGAACTGCCTGTCTGTAAACGCTAACATCATTTACAGGGTCGGTGGTTGTGACTGAGCTAAGGATCGTATTGATCTCCGCTTCTACTTCCGCTTCCCAAGATGCTTCGACTGCATCTTCTGCACCTCTTACAATACTCATAAAACCGGATTCGCTGGTTTGGCTCGCTGCCGCAGACTCAACGTAAGGTTGTAAGTCCGTGTTTCTAAATGGTTTTGTTTTGGTAAGTTGGGGAACACTCTGCGCCAGAACCTCTATGGGCAAAGCAATCGTGAATAAAAAAACAGTAAGTAAAACGAGGGAGGTGAGTCTTTCGGAGAATCCGATTCTGGAACCGAAGTCCAGGCTAAAGGTTGTGTATTTTTTGTTAGAGTGGGAGAAGAGAGAGTTTTTCATGTGCGAACCTGTTTTGGGAAACCCGGAGGGGGAGAGTTAAGTTTGATTGCTAAAAATTGTAAAAAGCGATTGGGAATCGAGAGATTAGGACAAATGGATCGGAAACCAAGAGTTTGATTTTGAGAATCAAAAGGTTTTCTAGTGTTTGTTATACGAACAAAGGAAGGTTCAAATTTATCGGAACCGGATATAAGTAGAACTTTGGATGAGTAAAAGTAAGGAGAGCTTTCGGAATCGGACTCTGGCAGGAAGGAAGCGGTTTGCAAACCTGCCATTTCCTTATGAAAATCGGATTGGACCTGCTTTTGTAAGGTGATGATTTCCGAAACCAGATCCCTTTCTTCGTTTTCCCAATCGGCTTCCATTTCTGAATGCGCGGGGAGGGATGATACCTGCGGAGCGGCTTGAGTCTGATTTTGGCTAAAAATCTTATGGGAATCGGGATCTTTCGGGAAACTATTTTTTGACTTCAGCTCGGATTCCCAGACAGTAGTTTCCAGCTCCGATTCGAAATCAGCGGTGGTTATGTTTGATTCGGCAAATAAATAGCTTGGAGTGGAACATAACAAAATCAGTAGAAATAGATTTCTACTTGTTTGTAACTTTGCTATTTTCCGAAAGAACTCCACGATAACAGCCATTACAAGCTGATCTTAGAAAAGATAACAAGGTTTTTTTATAAATATTTTATTCTTTGGAGTTAGTTGCAAAATAAGCTAGACTGATTGGGATTATATCTTGCTTCAGATAAGTGTTTATAAATTAAGCAATCCGTCTGTTTGGTGAGCTAGCGAATTTAATTTTGGTTTGTACAATAAAAAACCCGGAACGAAACCGTTCCGGGTTAATGTTCGAGTTACTTATACTACTAGTAGGACTTACTAGTAAACAAGAACTCCAGTTAAGTCTGTAGTCGTAGTTCCGGAAACATACGGTTTAGTGCACTTGTTGAAAGCCGCACCTGTCGCAACTGATTGTTGCGCTTCCGCATATTTGAACTGTGTAAGGTTACAAGGTTGGATTGGATCAGTGATACCAGCAACAACACAAGCTTTCAGAGCATCATAAGTAGCTTGGTCTTTCAACTTTGCTTTGCTGCATCCGATACCTGCGTTGAAGAATTGACTCCCCGCAACACAACTGTTTGCCAGAGCATATGCTCCTAGACAAGTTTGTTCCGCTTTATCTGGAGAAGCAGTGTTTCCTTGCGCTAAGTAAAGTAGAAGAGTAGGGTTGTCCTGTTTCTTCTCTCCGTTTTTAGTGCAACCCGCTGTGAGCATCATGCCCATTGTGAGAAGAGTTGCGATTGTAAGTAAGGTTAGTTTATTGTTTCGTTTCATCTTTATCCTCTCCTTAAAACTTCGCAACCGCACCAATGATAATTCCGTTTTGATGAGAAGCTGGTCTTCCCGCCAAGTCTACGAATTGTTGACCCGGACCCCAGTCTCTTCTCAAGTCAATCTTAACTTGGAGGTTTTCCGTTAGGTTGATCGTAGGTGTGAGTGTGAAAGTTTTGATTTGACCGTAGTTACTTGCAGCACGTGCACCGATGTTTTCTTGCCACTTGAGGTCATAACGATCTACAGGTGTAAGTGCGAATAGTGGAGGGTTTACCGCCAAAGATCCACCGTAACGTTTGTCATCCAAATACTCCGCTCTTACTCCTAAAGCAAACATATCAGTGAACTGATATTTCGCTTGGAATTGGTAAGTTTGGTATACTCGTTTGATTCTGTTTTCACGATTCAATGGTGTACCGTTTCCGAAACCTGCAGCCACTAAGCCCGGATCCAATTCTGCAATTGTAATTCCCGGTAAGTTGTCGATAAGTTTTTGTCTGGTGATACCACCACCAGCAGCCTCATATCCGTACGCCGCAGTGTTTGTTTGACCAGCTCTTTCACCGTAAGTATAGTCGAAGATCGTAGTCAATTTGTCAGTCGGTTTGAAGATCAGAATTACGTTTTGCAACAACCAATGGTCTGTATTGAAACGGGATTGTTTTGGAATGGTAGTTCCAGCATAGTTACTAGCATAGTAAAGAGCATTGTCTTGTCTACCTTGGATGTTATCGTTTGCGCTTAATGTGTTCCATACAGCAGTAAACTTGTCACTGAAAGCATACTTGACTTGTGTTCCGATCGCTCTGGTAGGGTTCGGACCGTCTGCATAAGCATGTTGTTGAGTGCTTGTTAAGCTGGATGTAGTGGTAGCATCACCGTAAACTGCAAGACCATTGTAACCGAACTGTTGTCCGTTTCCAGTGTATCCTGTTCCTTGCGCACTATTGTAAACATACAATGATGTGGAAAGTTTTTCAGTTACTTGTAAGTTCGCTCTCGCACCGGTATGGATAAAGGGGATTGTGTTAAAGAACACATACCCAATGGTGTAGGCAATGTTGTCTTTCGAATCCAAAAGTTCCAGTCCGATGTGTGTTGCCATCTTACCGACGTCAACTGTCAAACCTTTCAATACGTTGAAGTATGCAGATACGTAAGCTTGTTGGAGCAATTGCATATTGTGCAAAGAGTTAGTCGTTTGGTAAGGACGCTCTTGGTACATGTTGTTTTGCCCGTTTTGCATATCTAATCGAAAACCCCATGGGCTTTCTTTATCTGCAATCTTTTCCATAGACAACTTAACTGCGTTTACCGCAAATTGTTTGTTATACGTATGAAAAGTTCCTGCCGTATCTTGAGTCGCACCTTGCCGGTTGTTGGTAGTGTAGTTGTAATACACATCCACGTAACCGGAAAAATTGACTAGGTCGTACCATGACTTTTCTTTTTCCTTTTTGTCTTGGGAAAAGATCGAAGTCTGGCTGAATAGAATCACAACCGTGGTTGCTAAGAGAGTATATTTATTTCTCATTTGCCATTTTCTCCTATGCCGTCCTAGTGCAAGTAGTGTACCAGGGGGAAGATTAGGAAAAAATTTATACCCGGAAAAGAACAGGATTCACGCAAAACCAGTGCAGAATGAGCAATTTTTGCACATTTTTTTCTTGTAATGAATACTAGGATATAGGAAAACTTTGGAGAAAATTTACAGTTTGCTTATAAAATAAGCAGAGTGCTCGGTTAGAAGGGCAGTTTGATTGTTTATTGGATCTTTCCAAACCATCTCTAAGAGAAATTGCAGTAGCTCTCCGTATTTCTGTTTGGGAAGGGAAGGAAAGAGGGTTTCGATATCTTTTCCGTTCAAAACCAACTCAGAAAGCAGAAGAGGAGGCTTGGATTGCCAAATGGTAAATAGTTTTTCAAACCATCGGATTCCTTCCTTATCATTCAACTTTGAGATGACAACTTTAAGACCCGCGAATACTTCATTTGGTTCCATTTTTCTTGGATTCGTATGTTTGGCAATGGGTGCCAAGAAGTATTTGCGAATTTCATAATCTTCCTGAGGAAGAGGTTTTGCCAGATCCTGGCAGATGGAAAAAAAGAATAATGCGTCTTTGGTCAATTGATTGGAGAACTTCAGCTTTTTCAGGAAGTCTTCACATTCGGTAGTGGTTGCAAAAGGAAAGATGGCAAACATCCATATACCTAATATAAAACCCGGATTTTCTTTCGGAACGGAATCCAACGCCAATAAACTTTTGTTTTGCGGTATAATGTTTTCGGATAGGAAATTCGGAAAGAAAAGAGAGAGAATCCCTTCTTCCAAAAGCAATTTCAACATTTCGGAAGGTTTCGGTCCCAGAAATGATTTTATGATTTCTTCCTGCAAACGTTCGACCGAAATTTTTGCGGTAATTTGTTTTGTAATTTCAATCGCCTTTCTAGTGTTTGGTTCTATAGAAAAACCCAATACACTGGCAAATCGCATGGCACGAACCGGTCTGAGGCCGTCTTCCGAAAATCTTTTGACAGGATCTCCTATCGTTCTGATCAATTTATTCCGAATGTCGACTTGGCCTTCATGTTCATCGATCAATTCATCCGTTTCCAGGTTTAAAGCAAGAGCATTCATTGTGAAATCCCTTCGCTTCAAATCTTCGCTGAGAGACGAACCGAACTCCACATGATCGGGCCTTCTGCCGTCCGTATAATCTTTGTCTATCCGGAAGGTTGTGATTTCATAATTTACTTTTTCCATCACAACGGTGACGGTCCCGTGTTGGATCCCCGTTTCTATCACATGTCGGAATAATTTTTTGACATCTTCCGGTTTTGCCGAAGTGGTGAGATCGTATTCTTTGGGAACCTTTCCCATACAAAGATCCCTTACGGACCCTCCTACAAGATAAGATTCGAAATCTGCGTTTTTTAAAGTTTTATAGAGAACCTGGAGGTGAGACCGAAATGGTTCCGGGATGTGGGTTAAGCCTACTGGCAAGACTTACAAGTGCCTCGAAAAACGATTTCCACCGAGTCAGTTGAAAAACCTTTCAGTTGTTTGGCGGATGGAATTCCGTTCCATGGATCATCTATGCATTCGATTTTGCCGCATACGTTGCAAATTAAATGTCCGTGCGCCAAAGATACGGTTCGTCCACCTTCTTCTTTCAGTTCAAAGTAGGTGAGTCTGTCGGTAGAGTGGAGAGAATTCAGAATATTTTTTTCTTCCAGATCAGCTAAGGCGCGATAAATGGTAACCCTGTCCCAAGATTCGTCTTTAGGCAATTTTTCCATGATCTCCTGGTGATTCAGAGGTCTTCTGGAATCTTGGAGAATGGATATGACTTTTTCTCTATTCTTAGTTACTTTGAGACCAATCTTTTTCAGAATATTGGAAGGATCGCCTGTCGCCATAATTTGTTTATCCTGCATGAGCGTGGATTGTCTATTCTAAAATCACAGATTGTTTCCAGATTTCCAAATAGCGGATTCCCCATTCCGGTTTGGTTCTTAAAAGTAGTTCGATTTCCTCGCCTTCTTCCTTTGGTAAAATCAGTTTTGTAAAGCTTAGATCAATCTGCCTGGATAATATTTCCTCCAACCTGTCCCGGCTGGCTTGAAAAGCTTCCGAACATTCCTTTCCTTTTGTGGTCTGCAGGACTTTATTTTCTTCACAGAATCTGGCGAGTCGGAAAACGGAAGCGGTTCTTTTCAGTTCATCGAACTGATCCTCGAGAGATTTTTGGCACTGTGTTGATAAAAGGCAGAGAAAAAAAATCCGGAACTTCATTGTTTTGCGTCTTGTGCTAAATTGGCAAGGGCATCCGCTCTGGAGTTTTGTTCTCTCGGTATGTATTTGATTTCAAAAAATTCAAAGCCGGGTTTTAATTTCTCACAGGCGATTTTGTATTGAAGCAAGTCTTTGTTCTTTACTTTATATTCACCTTTCATTTGTTTTACGACAAGTTCCGAATCCAATTTGAATTGAACTTTGGTTTCTCCTAGCTGTAGAGCCTTTTCCATTCCTCGGTGCAAAGCACCCCATTCTGCAACATTGTTAGTTGCATTTCCTATCGACTCTGAAATGAAAAATATTTCTTTACCGTCTCTGGTTTGGCCGGAAACACCGATTGCCGCCGGACCGGGATTTCCTCGTGAGGATCCGTCGCAGTAAATATAAAGCAGATCTTTCTCGCTCATCTAAGATAAAGATTCCGTTCAGTACCTTATTCTCAAGGAGAAAAGTGAAAAAGGCGAACTTTTCCGAAAAATTTTCTTTGCGGATGGAAAAAGGGCGGACGATTTCGGGTGGGCGTGGTAAGGGGAAGGTATTGGGCGGCGGGTGTAGTTCCCCACCCAAAATCGGGCGGGGATATATAGACGGCAACTAACGACCGTCATTCTATTTGCCTGACTTTTAACCAAGGATTTTCTATGAATTCTCTTTCCGGCGCGCTTCTTATGTTTGAGAACCGCCTAAAAAAACTTAAAAAAGATCGTGAGAAATGGTCCAAACGTGCAGGGATTCAGTCCTATCGCATTTATGATGAGGATATACCTCAGGTTCCGGTTATTTTGGACAGATATAACGATTATTTTGTGTTATATGATAGAAGTTCTTTGCGATTTCAAAATGAAACGGAACAGGAAGAACGATTTCAGGAAATAGGACGGATTGTCCGGAATTCCTTCGGATTGGAAGAGGAAAATCTTTTTTTAAAGAGAAGGAAGAAACAAAAAGGCAAAGATCAGTATGAAAAACTGTCCGATGTCTCCAAAGAAATTTGGATAGAAGAGAATGACATTCAATTTTTAATCAATTTATCGGATTATCTTGATACCGGCCTTTTTTTGGATCATCGTATAACAAGGAAAATGGTTAGAGAGAAGGTAAAAGGCAAATCGGTTCTGAATTTATTCTGTTATACCGGGTCTTTCACCGCATACGCCGCTGCAGGTGGGGCAAGTTCTACGGTTAGCATCGATTTGTCGAAGACCTATATCGAATGGGCCGGAAAAAATTTGGCAAAAAACGGTTTTAATCAAAGAAATCATGAACTTCTTTGTACGGATGTAATCAAATGGATTCGTGATGAGTCAAAAAACCCTTCTCGGAAAAAATACGATCTGATCGTTTTGGACCCGCCAACGTTTTCCAATAGTAAAAAAATGTCGGAAGAATGGGATGTTCAGGAAAACCATCGCAATTTGCTTTTGACTCTCTTGACAAAATTTCTAACGGATACGGGGGAGATTTGGTTTTCAACTAACTTTCGTAAGTTTGAGTGGAGAATTCCCGAAGAAGAATGGTCCGAGAGGGATTTTCAATGCACCGATTTATCTCTTGCTAGTATTCCTGAAGATTTTCGGGATAAAAAAATTCATAAATTATATCGTATTGCACCTGTTTAGTGGTTATGTTCTCGGGGAAGGCAAAAAGGCGAACTTTTTAAAAGAAAAATCGTGAAATTTGGAGTTGGATTTGCGGGAATGAGGATTTTGTGTTAGGGATTTCCGGCAGCCCACGAGCCACACCCCCCAATCCCCTTCTTCGCGCCAATAGAAGCGAAGAAGTATTCGAAGAATCATCAGCGAAGCTGATCTTCAGGGCGGGGGCTTTTAATATCCCCGCCGCATTATGTCCCTTCCTTACTTATCTAAAAAAGGTTCAATTCTCTCCGCCAAAATCCTTCTGTTTTCACCGGATTGCAAAGCAAGAACTCCGCGAAAAATCGCCTGTCTTTCGTTACTCTGTTTTTTGGAGAATGAGCGAAGCTGGTAAGCTAACGGAAGAAAGATGAGATTGGCAAATGCGATTCCGTAAAATGTCGCGATAAAAGCGGTTGCAATTCCTTGCCCCAAAACACGTGTTCCACCTTCTAGGTTTTCAAGAACAGTTACAAGCCCGAGGACGGTTCCAATGATTCCGATTGTGGGAGAAAATCCCGCAGCCGTTTCAAAAACTTTTGCGGAACGAAGGTCTTTTTTTTCGGATTCTTCATGTGCTTCCCAAAGGATTTCTTCGATGGTGCGCGGATCGGAACCATCCACAATCAATTGAATTCCTTTTTGAAGAAAGGGATGTTGCAATCGTTTTGCTTCTTCTTCCAAAGAAAGAAGCCCTTCTTTCCTGGCCTTCTCCCAAAATTTAAAAAAGATGGATTGTAAGTCGAGAGGTTCCTTTTCAAAAAGGGAATTTCTCAAATCGCGTATCGCCCGGCCTAACTGCGAAAGCGAAAAAGAAGCGATGGTGGCGCCTAAAGTTCCGCCAACTATCAGTAAGAAGGCGGGAAGATGCAGGAACGAACGGAAAGATGCTCCTTCGATTAAGATCGCAACGATGACGGAAAGTATGGCGGCAATGATTCCTAGTATAGTTGGGTGCATTATTGGATACGAGCCTCTCTCATTTCAGGACGTGCGTATATTCTCCTGGAAGATTCCTTTTTTTCAATCACTTCATTTTTCAATCTTCCCCAAATCACCGATTCGGGATTTTCCTTTACACGGGCAAATATAAGCGGCTCCGCATCTTTCCAATTTTCCTGATTGAGGTAAAGGCGAACTTTTACTAACTCAAGTTCGTTGGCCAAATCGATTTGGTTGTGATTGCGGTAGTATTTTTCCAATAGAGACATCGTTTTCAAAGCATTCTCGAAATCACTAAGGGATTCGAACATAGGAACGAGAGTATTCCAAGCAAATTCCTGAAACTCTTCTTCGCCTGCAAGATCTTCCAGAATAGGTATAAAGTCAGGTTCCGGAGTAGTGAACTTCAAACTATTGTATGCTATGCGGAGAAGGTCTTTTTTCGGGACTTCGAATTTCCGAGCCAATGCGATCGAATCAAGAGCCAACTTGTTTTGTCCTATGGAGTAGTAGAAACTTGCATAATCCGCATATGAATCGTAATACAATTGTTTGATTGTAAATGCGTCTTTTCGCAAATCACCGCTGGAAAATTTGATGATTGTATCCAATGCGATCCGGGCTTCTTCGGTGTTTGCATTTTCCAAACGTTCCTGAAAGTATTTCAATCTCCAATCTTTCGGAATACCTTCCGCAAATCCAATCGGCTGCTCCGTGTAAGGCGGATAATAAACATCGAAACTCCAAAAGGAAATTCTCTTCAAAAGGGACAAAGCATTGATATGAGGCGACGGACTTTCTTTTTTTCGGCTAACAAATATTAGAAATGGATGTTTTTCTTTACTCAGTCTTTCGATATAAGAAATGATCTGGGATTGATTGTGTTGCAAACTCAAGATGATCGTTTTGTTTTTGATCTCAGTTTTTTTCGGCAGAAAAGGATCGGACTGAAACGGTAAAATAGATCTGTAAAATACGAACTCATCGGTTGCGATGTTTGCATTTATGATTTTATAAGGAATCGGGTCGTAAATTTCCTTTTTGGAAAACGGAGCATTGCTTCGGATGGAAGGCGGATAAAAAAATACGATCGTTATTAAGCATGTAACGCCTAACATGATGAGTCTGGGCGTTTTGACGATATGTTTCTGCATCAGATAGGGATAAACTAAAATCGGAACAAAACCCAAGGCAAGAAACGATCGGATTCCCAGCATAATATTCCAATGATACAAAATGAGAGACAACCCGGTGTATCCGAAAACTTCCAAACTTACGAAGATATATTCCTTTTTGCCTGATTCGTTCGGTTTGAAAAAACCGACCATCCCTGCGAGCAGGATGCAAAGTGCGATGTGAAAATAATTCCAATAGGATTGATAAACAAAAAAGAAGAAAGCAATCACAAGTGTTGCGCGACCGATAAAGAACACTGCCTTGGTCTCATGCTTAATTCCCGTTAGCAGGGAAAGTATTCTTCCGAAAAAAACCGCAAACGAGATGGAAAGTATCAGAGGGATTTTCGGACCGGGCTGAAAATACACATGCAAAATGCAATAGGAAATCAATAAGGAAAGAGAAGACCTGTAAAATGGAGCAAATAACGGATGTTTACCGATTTTCGATCTGATTTTGTAAAATCGGATCGAAAATGCGGATTTCTGCAGGAATGTACTGCAAAGATAAATTTCAAATAGAACAAACAGAACTGCGATGATTGTTTTTAAGGAATAATTGTGATTCGGGTCAAATAACGAGTGAAAGGTGAAAATCGTCACTCCTAGAGCAAAACTTAAGAACCTGTAATCTCTGAGTGACCCGCAATACAACCCGGCAGTGAACCCTCCCAGGATCGCGGTGACCAAAATGAGTTCAAAAGAAAAAATATAATCGATTAGAAACTCGGAAGCACCTTCTTGAATCACCCAGTAAGCTTCCGCACCGACTAAAAATAATAAAATAATCGTTAGTGGCCTTGGTAAATTCTGAGAATACTTTCTGAAAATGAAGCCGAATCCGAAAAAAAAGGCCAAAAGTCCCTGGAGGATGGGAAAGGCGGAATCGGTGGTGTCCACCAAATTCAATTCATTTGATGATGTATAAAAAAGCAGGGATATAAAGTATCCGAGCGTTAAGCTTAACATAAACTCTAAAGAGGGGAAAAGGCCTGTTTCCCAGAATCGTTTCCATTGCGAATCCATAAAGAATTGAAGCCAAGGTTTCTAGGGTACGGGAGAAGAGAAAGAGGAAAATTTAGATTTCATTTGGCAGTGCACAAAACGTTTGACTCCAAGGGATAAGCTGCCGACATTGACAATAGCCATGCTAACGTTTTTGTCATTTTCTTTCCTTGCCATCTATGGCATTGACATTCTTCTCCTTTTTTACTTCGGGTTACATACATACCTGATGGTTTTTCTTTATAGCCGCTATAAAGAAAATTGCGCGGAAGACGAGACCAAGTTATTATCCAAGTCCGACAAAAACCTACCTACTGTCACCATTCAACTACCAATCTTTAACGAATTTTATGTGATTGATCGTCTGATCGATGCTGCTTGTGCGATGGAATATCCCAAAGACAAATTGCAAATTCAAGTTTTAGATGATTCTACGGACGAGACGATTGAGAAAGTGAGATCTCTGGTTCATTCTTATTCCGGGAAAGGAATTTGGATCGAACATCTTCATCGCACAAACCGTCGCGGTCACAAAGCTGGCGCTTTGGATGAAGGTATGGCACGGGCAAAAGGCGATTTCATTGCTATATTTGATGCGGACTTTACTCCAGAGCCTGATTTTCTACTTCGTACCATGGGTTATTTCCAAGACCCTGTGATCGGGGTAGTGCAGGCACGTTGGGGTCATATTAACGAGAATTATAATACTCTTACAAAAGCGCAAAGCTTCGGAATCGACGGTCATTTTATGATCGAACAGGTTGCACGCAATGGTTCCGGTCTTTGGATGAACTTCAATGGAACTGCAGGTATTTGGCGCCGTGCATGTATTGAAGACGCGGGTGGTTGGGAACACGATACTCTTACGGAAGATTTCGATCTTTCTTATCGCGCCGAACTCAAAGGTTGGAAATTCCGTTATATCAAAGATGTGGTTTGTAAGGCGGAGATTCCTGCGACTATGAACGCTTACAAATCCCAACAGTTCCGTTGGTGCAAAGGTTCTATTCAAACAGCTGTTAAATTAATTCCGCGTATTTGGAACGCAAAAGAACCTTGGAAGATCAAAGCCGAGGCGATTACCCACTTGATTAATTATTCCGTTCATCCTTTGATGATCATCAATATTTTACTGACGGCTCCTCTACTACTTATGGAGTATTGGGCAGGATTCAAATTGGATGATCTCCCGATTGAGATTCTATTCGGATCGGCAGCGATCCTTTCTCTCGGATCTCTTGGCCCCGTGATTTTTTATGCATACTCCCAAAGAGAACTTCATAAAGACTGGAAAGGCAAATTGATCTACCTACCGGTTCTGGTTATGATCGGAACGGGAATTGCCGTTGTGAACACTTATGCTTGGCTCGAAGCGGTATTCGGGGTTCAGTCCGGTTTCAAACGCACTCCTAAACTTCGCATTGAAGGAACGGGCGACAATCTCAAGGAAAAAGTGAAATATGTGGTACCTGTGGACTACCGCGCCATCCTTGAATTTTTTATGGGTGGATATTGTTTATTCTGTATTTATGTTTCCTTTCTGGTAGGAAAACCGTATGTCATCGGATTTATGGTTCTCTATTCGATCGGATTTTTTACCGTTTCCTTTCTTTCCGTCTCAGAATCCTTCTGGAAGTTCAAGCCGGCCAGCAAAGAAGAAAAAGAGGCAAGTGCCCTCGCCTAAGTGGTTGGGGTACTTACTTGACGAAACGGTCTATTTCTAAAAGCTGTACATTTCAACCTAGGTCAGGGGTCTTCCATGAGTGAAAAAGTTTACTGCGCGAATTGTCTACACTGTGTTGTAGTTCGCCAATACGAATCGGAACAAGATAAATATATACTCCGCGTCAAGTGTAATAAAAAGAAATGGTCCAAGCGTTCTGGAGAAGAAAAACTCTATAAATACTTTACTGTTGCCAGAAGAATGCAAACCAATTGCGAATTTTACGAAGAAATGGGAGAGATTTTGCCTTACATCAAAAATCTCAAAAAAGAACTCCCAATTAAAGATGAAATTTACATGGTGAAAGCAGTCTAAATCGGTGTGTTTTTCCCAAGACTTCCTCGAACATTTACCCGGAAGTTTCACAAAGCTGAAAACAAAAGAGAACGGACGATCCAGGGAAGTTTCCTAATCGCCGTTCCTTCGGGGAGCAAAATTACAGAAATCTATCCGAAAAGGGTCAGCCTTGGAGAAGTTTTAATTGATTCAGGTGCCTTGCGCATCCTTGCTCCCGTGAATGGGGTCGCCACTCTCACTGAAGACGGGACCCATTTTCAAATCAAACAAGATGGGGTTTGGAAAACCAGCTCCCCTTTCCAAAACAGAAATTATTCGTTTGCCGAAGTATTGGAAAAATTCGTAGAAGGAGCACTTGCTTCTCTCGATTTTCCGAATTTATCCTTACTCAAACTTTTCTCTTCCTTTTCTCCCGAAAATCATTTCAAAATAGTAATCTCACCTTTCACCCGTTATAATCATCTTTCTTTTGATGAGATGATTGTCGCTGAGATGAAGGAACCTCTGGATCAGTTTCTGTTGCTTTTAAAGTCCACTTTTCCCAAGGCAGAGATTTTAAGCCATATTGACTCCGGCAAAATTCCCTATTCGCATCCATTGGGGATTCCCGAATTTTTTATTCATAAAATCACGGGAGAGGACATTCCTTCCGTGAATGAACAGATTCAAAACAATCGGATTTTGTTTTTGGGTCCTGAAACGATTTATCATATTTTGCGTTCCTTATATTATGACGAACCGTTTACCAGGCGCCATCTATCTGTCTGTTTGGTGGATAGAAAGGGAAGAATGGATACCGAATCGAGACAGTTCCTTTTGACCAACGGGCAATCCCTTGATTTTATCCGCCAAAACAATGATAAAAGGTATAAAGTCGCAAGTTTTCAGAGTATGTTTGATTCCGTAAATGCACTGGATATCAATTCGTTAGGCAATTTTAATATATACGAACATTATTTACTTTTATTATACGAACGTCTTCCCGTTGTTCGTAACGAATTTGCCTGTATCGATTGCAACGAATGCAATACTTATTGCCCTACAAATGCAAATCCGTTTGCACTTGTAAAAAAAAGATTCGAGGACTTCGAGAAAGAGTCCTGCATTGAGTGCGGAATCTGCACTGTTTACTGTCCTTCCGGAATTGATATACGATCCAGGATCTTAGAGGTGAAAGGACTTTAATGTTACGTAGTTTATACATACTTTCGGAAGGTAGTTGGGGAATTAAGTCTTCCGAAATTTTTGCGGATTTGTTTTTTGCTCTTTCTCTCGTTGTTACGTTTTCTTTGTTTTTTATCTATCAACCTTTTCTCTATCTTATAGTCGGATTGGAATTTTTAGTGATGGGGGGATGTTTGTATTTTTACTTATTAAAAAAGAAAAATCAAATCTATCCGATCGCTCTACTCACTCAAATCATTCTGACGATTTTACTGGTTCCGATACCGCTATTACACCCGGTTCTTGCCGTGATCGCTTTATTATGCGGTGCGCTTTTTTATGTTATTCTAAATCAATTGTATTCGATTCGATTGGCATTAGTTGTTTATATTCTGTTTTTCTTTTTTCTCTGGGATATGCTCTTTCATTTGATGGGAATTCCTTTGCGGGCGGGTGAACAAACCTCTCTTTTTTTTCCGGGAAGGGGAGTTGTCGAAGCTAATACTCTCGGTCCGAATTTCGCATCTCCTTGGTTAGTTGGTCAAAACCAGCAAAATCCGCTTTTTCGTTCCAGTTTGGAATTCTTATCCACTTATATTTTGATCGGAGTATCTTGGATTGCTTTTCGCAGGCCCTTGTTATTTGTTTATTTCTTCGGCTGGTTGGCGATTTATTTTGTCATGGGAATAACTACGGGAAATATTCCGTTCGCTTGGATTCTGAGCTTTTCCTCGGTTTCCATTTTGGTGCATCTGGCTCCCGGCCGTAATTTTTACGGTTCATTTTATATTTCCATCATCAGTTTTTGCATTTTGATCCCGATGTCTTGGTTAGCAGGTAAGTTGGGAATCAGCCCTTTTTTAGTGTTCCTTCTTTTTTTTCCGATAGAAGCAATATTGGTAAGGGTTTTTCTTGGAAAATAACCTTCTTTTAAAACTATGGAAGTAGGATTTTTTCAATGAATCAACTCCTAGAGATTTTGGAGCCAAAAAATATTATTTTTGATTTCGAAGCCTCTTCTAAAGAAGAAGCAATTCGCAAAATGATTTCTCATATGGTAGGGACTTCCTCTTTGGATCCCGCGTACGAAGAAGATATTATTACCTCTCTCCTCAATCGTGAAAAATCCATGTCCACCGGTATCGGTAGCGGAGTTGCGATCCCGCATTGTTCCGTCCATTATGTGAACGAATTAAAATGTTCTATGGCGATTGCGCCCAAAGGAATTGATTTCGAAGCTTTGGATCATTCCTTAGTTCAGATTTTCATTATGCTGATTGTTCCTAAAAACAAATTTCAGGATCATATCAAAACATTAGCGCTCATTGCAAAAACTTTAAACATCCCAGAGGAAAGAGAGAAACTCATCAAAGCTAGAAATTTTGAAGAGATTCAAAAGGCATTTCTTTCTCCCTCCTAACATAAGTCTGTGAAATCGGAAATTCTCCGTTTTGTTCTTTTCCTGATTTTGCTTAGCTTTATCGCCAATTTCATTTCCACCTATCGTGCGAAAGACAGAGAGTTTTTATACGCGGACGGCGGTATTTCGGAAACTAAAAAAGAAGAACCTAACATACTTTTTACGATCGGCACTTCCTATATATTGTTTTGGAAAAATATCATTTGGGAAAACGGGGGCAAAACTCAAAGCGGGGAAAATATCTATTCGCATATCGGCAGTAGAATCCTTCCTAGTTTTCATCTAGCTCTTTTTGCAATTCTCTTCGGATCGATTTTAGGAATTGTTTTTTCATTAACCGGGTTGTTTTTCAAGTCCAGGTTTTTGTTTAAGTCTTTGGGCTTTCTTTCTGAAGCGATTCTTTCCACTCCTGTATTCGTTGCCGCGGTGATTTTGTTATTGTTGTTTTTCTACAAATGGGAACTCTTTCCTCCTGGCGGGTACGAATCATGGAACACGTATTATGTGGTTTTGCCTGGAATCGCTTTGGGAATGCGGGTATTTGCAAGGATTTATCTGTTTCATTCCAAAGAGGTTTGGATGGAATCCGATTCTCCTTACATCTTACTTTTGAAGACGCGAGGTTATCCCTGGAAACATATCGTATTTAAGGAGATTTTTATCAAAGTTTTTCCCGTGACAATGATACTTATCGTTTTGGATTTCGGTTCTCTTATATCCGGAGCAATGGTAGTGGAGGAAATATTCTTTTTTCCCGGAATAGGGAAATCATTGTTTTTTTCGATCAAGTCGATGGATACTAATCTTCTTTCCACCTTACTCTTGTATACCGGTATTGTTTTTTATATTCTAAATCGTTTTGCCATGCAATGGCAGAAAAAATTGAGCGGAGAGGCGGATTATGGTTCTGTCTAAGATATCCGTTCGTAATTTGGTCCGACTTTTGACGTTTTTATCGGTCATTCTGGGAGTTGTCTTGAATGTACCGCCTAATTATGTTCAGTTGACAGATGTAAATCTTGAACCCTTTCAAACATGGGACCATATTTTCGGTTGTGATCGTCTCGGACGTGACAATTTCGCGCTTTTTTCCTATGGGGCATTAGCGACTGTTATTTTGTGCGTCCCTGCAAAGGCTTTGACTTTGATCTTTGCTTCGTTTTTTTCGTTTTTGTCTTATATCAAGGAAGGACGTTTTTCCGTTTTGATCGAATCTTTCTCTTCGGTTTTTTTATCTTTGCCTTCCTTACTTGTAGCATTGATCATTATCGGTGTTTTTCCGGAAACAAAACTAACCATCATATTTGCAATCGTACTATCCGACTGGGCCATGAATTACGAATCCTTGCAGGCAAAAATCAGAGAGGTGAAAGGAAGCGGGTATGTTTCGGCGGCATTTGCGATGGGCGGTAAATCGAATCAAATATTTTTGTTACATTTTTTACCAGCACTTAGAATCCTGATTGAATACTTATTTTTGACCGGGATTCCCTCTGTAATTATGACTACGGCACTTTTTTCTTATCTAGGACTTGATACCGGTTTTTTCGATTGGGGGCCGGGACTTGGAGAACAGATTTCTTTTTCCAAAGATTATTTCGAAAAAACTCCTGTTTCTGTTGTTTTTCCCATATTGGGAATCATCGGTTTGGTTTATTCTTTCGGTCGAAGCGAGAATTAAAGTTAGGTGATGAAAAGTTTTACATCTTTCATTTTGATTCTCAGCTTTTTTTCCATGAGTGTTTCCTCACTTTCGGCTGTTGATCAATATTACAATTTTCCGAAACAATCCGTAAAGGGCAGTGTGGCTTTTGAAAAAAAAAGAAAGTTATGTTTGTTTCCATTTCGTACCGCCAATAAAGAAGCCAAGTTTTCTTATCTTGCAACTGGGCTTCCTTCTGTTCTATTTTCCGAATTGCGTAATATGGAATATGTTTACGTGGAATACCCTCACGCGGATATAGTATATCATTCGTTTGGTGCAAGCCCGGAAAAAACATTACAAGAGAGAGTTGACTCCGAATCGGAAGGTTACAAAAAAAAGAAAAAGGAAGTTACCACCCAGGAAGATTTGCAAGATCTCAGGGCCGGAAAAAAAGTCCTGCAACCGGACAAAGATCCCCGTTATATTAAATTGGAACTCAAACAAATCTTTGAAACGAAGGCTCCTTTTTTCGAAGATGCGTATTCTCTTTCCGGCAAATTCGGGTGCGATTATACTCTTACCGGTGAGTTCTCGGCAAATGATCAGAGTTTAAAGGTTAATGTGGAATTGTTTGATGAATATGAAGGGAAGTCGCACAAATTCTCACATAACACTAGTTTTGTTCGATCGTATCAGGAGTTGGGTCCTCTGGGAGAAGAGATTCGCAAACATCTTCAGGGAAAAGAAACGACTTTGGTTCAGGTGGAAGTGAGCGGGGTGGAATCTTCCCTTATTTATCTGGATGGAATTTATCTCGGCAAATCTCCCGTTTTGGATAAAAAATTCCCTATCGGTAAACGAGAGTTATATGTATTTAAGGAAGGATATCATCCGTACAAACAAACTATTTATCTGGAAGCGGGCAAATCCTTTCATACCGATGTAAAATTGGTAAAGATTGCGAGCAGTTCGTTCTTAACCGTCAATTCCAATGAAGAAGCGGATGTTTATTTAGGGGTAACTCATCTTGGAAAAACGCCGATCGAAAATGTTCCCATTCCTGTGGGAATGAACCGACTTCGTGTTTCCAAAGAAGGATTTATCGATTCTTTTCGGGGAGTGGATGCACAGGAAGGAAAGTTGTCTTCTTTCGAAATCGAAATGAGGCCCGGAAAATCGGAGATCTATTATCCGAACAAACAGAACGTATTTTTAGATCATACATATAAAGACTTCTCCACTTACTCTCTTTACGGGGCACTTTTGTTTTATGCCGGATATTTGTATTTCAATGTTGCGGCGAATAAGGCTCGTGAGGCGGCAAGACCTCAGATTCAAATTACGAATTATGCAATTATCGATACCATGTATAAGGCGAACCAGGCCGAATTTGCAGGCTGGTATCTGTATCAGTCTATGTTGATCAACGATTCCGATTCCAATTATTGGCG